>JBBSJC010000661.1:0-4295 GCA_038257655.1 Polyangiales bacterium
GAGCGCAAAGGCTGCGAACAACCAGTACTGCGTCTCGCGCTCGAGAATCAGGTTCTGCAGCTGCGCGATGTCGAAGGTGTAGGCGCCGCCTGCGCCCTTGTAGGCGACGACGACGAACAGGATCGCCACGAACATCAGCAAGCTGCCGACCATTGTGTAGAGGAAGAACTTGATCGAAGCGTAAATGCGCTCTTGGCCGCCCCAGATGCCGATGATCAGATACATCGGAACCAGCATCAGCTCCCAGAACACGTAGAACACGAACAGATCGAGCGACACGAAGGCGCCGATCATCGCGGTCTCAAGGAACAGAAAGCAGAGCGCGAACTCTTTCACCTTGGTCGTCACGCTCGTCCATGATGCATACAGCGCGACTGGAGTCATGAACGTGGTGAGCAGCACGAGCCAGAGCGAGATGCCGTCCAGGCCCACGTTGTAAGAGATGCCTAGGCTCTCCACGAGTGGGTACTGTGCTGAGAACTGATAGGCAGACGTGGTGTAATCACCAGCCAGCACGATCAGCGAGACGACAAACTCCACGGCCATCACGCCCATGGCGAAATTGCGCAAAAACGTGACGTGCTGACGAGGCGTGAACAGGACTGCAAGGAAGCCAATGAACGGCACCGCCACGAGCCAGCTCAGGGCGGTCGTTCCGAAATACGTGAGCAAGTGCTCGGTCATCGCCCTACTCCGTGCTGCGCCGTGCGCGCTGTCTCGCGATCTGTTTCTACAGCTGCTCTCGCAGCGCCGGAGCGCGGCGGCTGAATCACCACGTCGGTGGTCTTTGAGGCGACGTTGCCAAACACACTGCGTACGGCGACCGTGCTCTGTACGACGCCGTCGACGCGCAGCTTGGCGTAGGGCCCGAACATCATCGTGCTGCCGGGTGCAACCAGGGCTTCATCGCCTTCGACCGGAGCGCCATCGACGTTCAAGGTGGATGCACCATGCCGTACGAAAAGCTGGCCGTCTTCGAACCGCACGCGCGGCGCTTGGGTGCTGTGCGGATTGATTTGCCAACCTGGTCCGAGGTGCCGAGTGTCGAGCTCGGCCGCGTCCCCTTCGCCTAGGCGCACGCGGTATTCCCCGAGGCCGAGCACGACGCTATCGGTAAGGACGAGTTCCACACCACGAATGTCTTTTGCATCGAAGGCATGGCTAACATCGCGTTTGTCCTTGGCCCACTGGGTCTCAAAAATGCCGTCGGTGTTGAAGTCCCAGCGATACTCGTAACCTAGGCCTGCGCCCGCTATGAAATGCGCCGCATCCCCCTTGGTGCTGACGTCCACGTGCGGATGCGGATAAAGCACCCACCACGTCATCCCGAGCAGACCGAGCACCGTCGCGGCACCGTAAGCATGCACGACGCCGTTCTGCAGACGCGTGAACAGAAAGCCCGAGGCCTGCACGCCCATGGCGGCAAGCTTGGTCAGCCCGTCGACCGCGATCCGATCCACGTTGCCCGCAAGCTGCGCCGAGAAGCTGAGTGGGCGTACGACGATGACATCGTAGAGCTCGTCGATGCGCCACTTGTCCATCAAGAACTGATGCACCGGCGATAGCTGCTCGGCCGCGTGCCAGGGCTTGTTGTTGTACTTCGCGTACGCCAGGGCGATGCCACCGAGGCCGGCCACAGTGCCTGCGATCAGAGCGACCCAGCCGGCAGCAGCATCGTGATGGTGCTCTTCCGCACCCGGAATGGACGCCACCACGCCGTGCAGCCACTCGCTCCAATAGTCAGGTAGGTGAGCCCACGCGGGCATGCCGAGAAAGCCGACTGCCAGTGCGCCGGCTGCAAGGATCATGAGCGGGATCGTGATCGCCGACTCGGACTCGTGGGGCTCTGAGTGTCCATGCCCGTGATCATCGGCCTTGGCCGCGTGATCGTCATGACCATGAGCGTCGGCGGCGTGTGCGGTGACGGGCGCGTGTCCGTGACCGCCGCGGAACTCGCCGCTGAACGTCAGAAAGTAGAGCCGGAACATGTAGAACGCTGTTCCAAAGGCCGCGAGCACGAGCGCTGCGAATACGACCTGGCCGAGCCAAGGCGCGAAGGCGAAGAACTCCCCCGAGGTCCAAGCACCGTGCAGAATGGCGTCCTTCGAAAAGAAACCGCTGGTCAGTGGGAAGCCGGCGATCGCAAGACAGCTGATGCCAAAGGTTGCGCTCGTGACGGGCATCCACTTTTTAAGTCCACCCAGGTCCTTGAAGTCCGCGTCACCATGCGCGTGCACTGCGTGCATCACCGAGCCTGCGCCAAGGAACAAGCACGCCTTGAAAAAGGCGTGGGTCAAGACGTGGAAAATGCCGGCGGAGAACGCGCCAACGCCAACTGCTGCGAACATGAAGCCAAGCTGACTCACAGTGGAGTAAGCGAGCACCTTCTTGAGCTGGTTCTGCACGAGCGCGATTGATGCGCCGAGCAGCGCGGTCGCGGTTCCGACGATCGCGATCACCGCCATTGCGGTGGGCGACTGCACGAACACGGGCGACAGACGGCAACATAGGTACACGCCGGAGGTGACCATGGTGGCCGCGTGGATCAGCGCCGAAACCGGCGTGGGGCCCGCCATGGCGTCGGGCAACCACACGAACAAGGGAAGCTGCGCGCTCTTGCCTGCGCAGCCCAAGAACAAAAAGAGCGCCGCCAAAGTCGCGACGCTGATGTCGAGGGGGCCTGAGCCGAGGTCGACCAGACTGTTCAATGAGCTTGCGGAGGCGTTGATCTCGGAGAACTCAAAGGAACCCGTGCTTGCAAGCAGCAGGAACATCCCCATCAGCACGCCAAAATCGCCGATGCGATTGACGATAAAAGCCTTCTTACCGGCCGCCGCGTAACTCGGATTCTCAAACCAGAAGCCGATCAGCAGATAACTGCACAGGCCGACGCCTTCCCAACCCACGAACATCAGAGGCAGGTTGCTGGCGAGCACCAGAATCAGCATCGAGGCCATGAAGAGATTCAGGTACGCAAAGAAGCGCGCGTAGCTTGGCTCTTCGCTCATGTAACCGGTGCTGTAGATATGGATCAGCAGGCCGATGCCCGTGATCATCACCGCCATCATGCCGCTGAGAGCATCCATCGTGAACCGGACGGCGATAGGCACGGTGGTGGCGCCGCCCTTGAGCTGCACCGAAAACCAATCGTAAAAGTGCGCGCTGATCGCCGCTTTCGGATCGTCGTGGTGCATGCCAAGCAGTTGGCTGAACAGGTAGACGGAGAGCGCAAACGACAGGGCTACCGAACCCACCGCGATCGCGTGTACGAGCTTGCGCTCGGTCTTGAGAAAACAACCTGCGATGCCGTTGATGGCTGCCCCGATCAAGGGGAACAGCACGATCAAGAGCAACGCCAGCTCGTGATTTTCCATGGAGCGCTCGTCCTAGTGCTTCAAGAGGTTGGCCTCGTCCGTGTGTACGGACTTCTTGAGGCGGTAGAGGCTAATGACGATCGCAAGTCCCACGGCCGCTTCTGCAGCAGCGACCGCGATCACGAAGAACGCGAAGATCTGGCCCGCGTGATTGGCGGGCAAGAACCGATTGAACCCGATCAGGGTCAGGTTGACCGCGTTGAGCATCAGCTCGATCGACATGAGCTGAATCAGCACGTTGCGGCGTACGAGAAAGCCGATAGCGCCGATGCCGAACAACACGGCAGACACCGCGAGATAATGACCGAGGCCGATCACATTGCACCCCTTGAATCAGTGGCCGCCATGGGCCGAAACTTCTGCTGCGAGCTTTTGCTCATAAGCGAGTTGTGCAGAGTCGCCCGCATCACGCGCCGCCAAATCGGCGGTGAGCTTGGTGCGCTCTTTTTCCGAGCGTCCGCGTGCCACGGCGATAGCGCCTATGATCGCCACGAGCAGCAGGATCGAGATCAGCTCAAAGGGCACGATAGCGTCCCGATAGAGCACGCTGGCAACGCCGCGCACGCCACCAAACGCGCCGCACTCAGCTACCCCCTCGGGGCAGCCGGCGATCTCAGGCGCAACCGGCGCGTAACCGCCGACGGCCGAGGCGATGCTGAGGGACACTGCGGCCATCATCAAGACCGCGAGCACGCGTGACCCGGCGCCCTTGAGGCCCGATGTCTTCGGCTCCTCCATCGGTCCTATCAACATGATGACGAACACGAACAGCACGACGACAGCACCCGCGTAGACGATCAGCTGGATCGCGGCGAGCAGCTGCGCATGGAGCGTAAGGTACAGGCCCGCGAGCGACAGGATGTGCGCGAGCAAGCATAAGGCTGAGCGAATGGGAGTGCGCGCAGCGATCGTCCCAAAGGC
>JBBSJC010000662.1:0-4282 GCA_038257655.1 Polyangiales bacterium
AAACGTTGTTGGCCGATGCTCAGCACTGAGTTGGTGAACATATACAGGCACAAACCTGCCGGCAGAAAAAGCATGAACGCCGTGATCATCGTCGGCATCATGTAAAGCATCATCTTGGCCTGAGCCGGATCCATCGTGCTCGGCGTCATCTTCTGCTGGACCCACATCAACAGTCCCAGCGCAAGCGGCAGCACATAGTAAGGGTCGGGCGCGGTCAGATCCGTCCAGAAACCAAAGAATGGACGGCGGAACAGCTCCACGTTGCTCGACAGCGACATATAGAGCGCCCACCAGATCGGAAGCTGCAAAAGCTGCGGCAAGCAACCACCGACCGGGTTGATCTTGTGCTTGCGATACAGCTCCATCATCGCCGCGCCCTTTTTCTCGCGGTCGTTGGCGAACTTTGCATTCAGCGCGTCGATTTCGGGCTTGAGCTTGCGCATGCCAGCCATCGACTGGAAGCTCTTGGCCGTCAGTGGGTACAGCACAAGCTTCACGGCGAACGTGAGCAAGATGATGGCAAGACCCCAGTTGCCGAGTGCGACAGTGGCGTGGATCCAGGCCAGCATGCTGACAAGGCCCGTGGCGATCGAGTCGATGCCGGGTAGGCCGCCCACGTAGGCTGCGCGCGCTAGCTGATGTCCGGACTTTTCGAGCAGTCGCGGCGATTTCGGCCCCAGGTAGGCCAACGCGCGGAACGTTTGAGATTTTCCCGGAGCGATGTTTGCGCGCGGAAAATCTAAGGTTAGGTGAAGCAAGGCACCTTCGGGGTCGTCCGCGCTGCCACCCCGATCTTCGCCGCGTAACTGACAGCGCACGAAGGGCCCGCCATCGGGCGCGATCGCCTGGGTGAAGTACACGTTGTCGACCGCGCCGAGCGCGACTCTGCCGTCTATTATGGGCTTGTCTTCGACGATCTCCGCGCGGTCAAAACGCTCGGGCTCGTCGTTGGCGAGACACATCCCGCCCGCCATCAAAGGGGAGCGGCCGCCCAGCATGCCGCCACCTTCGTCGTCACGCCGGACGTAGTGGTATCCCTCGATGCTCGCTTCGACCGCGCGTGCTTGCGTGCCGTGATTTTCGACGCGCAGGGTGGACCATACGGTGTAAGGGCCTGCGCCGACCTCAAGCTTGCGCACGAGCTCTACATCGCCGACACGCAAGCGAAAGCGTACAGCGCTGGGGCTGAGACGCTCCGCCTGCCAAGTCGCATCACTGGGAATCTCGACGCCGCCGATTCGAGTGCGCAGGGGCAAGTAGGCCGGCTTGTCCGTGGTGACGAGGTCGATTTGCTTACCCTCGTACTGATAACGAGGATCTCGGAGTACGTAGTGACTCACCGCCGCGCTGCGCGCGGACAGGGTTGCGACGAAGTCATCGCCGGCGATCGTCAGCGGCTCCGAACCAGGATTGGCAAGACTGGTGCCAGCTGCAGCCACTACCTGTTCGCGCTTGGCTGCGGGCGCTTGGGGTAGATCAAGTGCGTAGCTTGATGCCGACACCGCGATCGTGCTGATCGCGACCAAGATCAAAAGTCGGCGAGCCATTCCGTTCTGCATCACAACTCCGGACGCGTGTCGCGTCGAGAAACCGCCTGCTGCGTTGGCAGCGTGAGGCGTGGGGGTGGCGGGTCATAGCCCCCAGGGTGAAAAGGATGACATCGTCCGATCCGCAGCACGCCAAGCCACGCACCGCGTAGCGCTCCGTGTTGCTCGATGCACGTTGCTGTATACCGCGAGCAGGTTGGCTCAAAACGGCAGGAGCGGCCGATGAGCGGCGAAAGCGTCAGCTGGTAGAGGCGAATTAGCGCCAGCAGCAGCCGCGCTATCACGATGCATCTCCCGAGCGACGTGGGGCATCGGCTCTAGGCACAGCTGAACGCACTTTGGATCGCGAGCCGATCACTCGGTCCGCTGCCGTTCGTAAGGCTGGGCTGGCTGCGGTCATTTCGTTACGCACGTCCCCGTAGCTCTGCACCGAACCCGCTCTTTTGGCGACCACAACGATGTCTGTGCCATCTGGAAACAGCGCCCGGTTCTGGCGGAACACTTCGCGCACCAGACGTTTGATACGATTGCGGCCGACAGCGCCCGCGACCTGCCGCGTCACGGTGATGCCTAAACGCGCAGGAAGACCTTCGCCGTGGGCAGATACGAGCAGCAGAAAGCTCTTCGTATGCACGCGCCGACCCAAATCCCGGACGCGCCGGAACTCGAACCGCTTGCGCACCCGAACCGTCGCTCTAAAGCAATTAGAACGGCGCTGCGCAGCGGAGCCCGGGGCTCCCGCAGACAAGGCGAGCCCGTTTACTTCTTGTAGACCGAGATGCCCAGGCGCGCGCGACCCTTGCGGCGGCGGTTCTTGAGGATGCGACGGCCATTCGCCGTGGCCATACGCGCGCGAAATCCATGCGTGCGAAGGCGGCTGGTGCGGTGCGGCTGATAAGTGCGTTTCACGAGGATCCTCCTGCAGCTGCTCTCCTGTACTGGCGAGCTGGCGGCATGGTGTCTGACCCGAGGACCACCACGAGGTGGCGAGAGCCTTCGGGCGAAAAAATGAGGGCGAACGAGAACCAGATGAAGAGAGCTGCCGAAGAGAAATGGCCAGGCTGGGACGTGCCCAAAAAACCGGGCGCGGAAAGTTGCATGGGGTCGGGTAGCTGTCAAGAACGGGCGGGCGGCTTTAGCAGTCCCGCATCGAGAAAACTGAAGTAACTGTCTTTGCCAATGATGATGTGGTCGAGCACTGGAATTCCCAATAGATTCCCGACCTCGCAGAGCCGCACTGTCAGAAGCACGTCTTCGCGACTGGGCTCTGGAACGCCGCTCGGATGGTTGTGAACAAAGATCGCCGCCGCGGCCGCCTCGCGCAGCAGGGGACGGAACGCGTCGGCGGGGGACACGGGGCAGGCATCGATCCCTCCGCGTCCGACCAGGGCCCGTGCGACCAGGCGATGGCGCGTGTTGAGCGCGACCGACCAAAAGCACTCCTGCAGCTCGTCGCAGAGCAGCGCGGAGAAGGCGCGGTACACCTCTTGGCTCGAGGATAGGCGCGCCTCTGGTGGGATGGCCTGGGCGTGTAGACGGCGTCCCAGCTCGATCGCTGCCAAAACGCGTGCTGCTTTGCACGGACCAACTCCCGGGTAGGTAGCGAGTGAGCCGGCACCGCTCCGCAACAACCCGCGCAGCCCGCCCTGCTGATCGAGCAGCAGCTGCGCCATGGCGGTGACGCTGAGGCCGCGCGTCCCTGTGCATAACAAAATAGCCAGAAGCTCGGCGTCTTGCAGTGCGCCAGCGCCGTATTCGTGAAGCCGCTCGCGGGCACCGGGCGGGGGTGCACTCAACATTTCGTCGGTCATCCCTGCCGACACAGCAAGGTTTGCGCCGCGCGCGCTCGTCGCCCTTTCAGTGACTTGTCCACGGAGATACGACGTATCCGCCGGCGCCCGCCGCCAGGCGAAAGGTAAGACGGCGTGGCAGGCTGCGGCTGCATGCGGATTTCCTGGCCAGTGCTCGTCAGCCTGAGCGCGCCTGCTTTGCTGGCAGCGAGCCTGTTGTTCGCCGCAGCTGAGCGAGCGGAGCACACACCGCGCCGGCAGTCCGTCGTCGCCTCGGCTGCTTTTCCTCTCAAGATAACGGGCAGCTTCCGCGCAGGCGGCGCGGTCACCGGAAAACCCGCCATCGCTTTAGACGGTAAGGTGTACTTCGGCGCGCATGACGGTTTTTTGTATGCTCTAAATGCGCGAGGTGGCTTGCGCTGGAGGCGAGACCTCGCTGCGCCGATTTATGGCGGCGTGCTGATCGGGCCAGCTGGCGAAGTCTACGTGGGCAGCGATGGTGCGATGTTCTGGTCGTTCGATAGTGAAGGGAGGCTGCGTTTCAAACGGAAGGTTGACGGCCCGATCGAGACGACGCCTGCGTGGTCGAGCGCGGAACAAGTGTTGGTGTGCGCGGGGCGCGAGCTACTTTCATTTGCCGCGAACGGGACCCTCATTTTCCGTTTTCGTACCTGGGGCAAGTTGTTCTCAAGTCCGGTGACGGATCATCAAGGTCGCGCGTATGTCGGCTCACAGGACGGCAACTTCTACGCGCTATCTATCGACGGTTCAGAGCGCTTCCATGTGTATGCCGGTGCGGCGGTGGACGCAGACGCGCTGGTCGATGGCGAAGGCAACGTGTTTTTTGCAGATGAAACGGGACGGGTGCGTGGCATCGACGCGGCGGGAAAGCAGCGCTGGGTGCGAGCTCTGAACGCCGCTGTGCGTGCTCCGCTGGCGCTCGAT
>JBBSJC010000663.1:0-4280 GCA_038257655.1 Polyangiales bacterium
CGCAGCCACCCGGCCTTCGCCGCTCGCACGCTTGCACAAGGTCTGCGCGACCACGCCCTTGAGCAAAACCGAAAGTAAGCCCCGCGCCTGCTCTTGCTGCTCTTCTGGATACACGTCGGCGATGCGGTCGATGGCCTTGGCCGCCGAGTTGGTGTGCAACGTGCCGAACACCAGCACGCCGGTTTCCGCAGCCTGAAGCGCCAAGCTTACTGTTTCGAGATCGCGCATCTCACCCACCACGAGCACGTCAGGCGACTCGCGCAAGGACGAGCGCAGCGCAGTTTCAAACGCGTTGACGTGCATGCCGACCTGACGCTGCGTGATCACGCACTGCATCGGCTCGTGGACGAACTCGATCGGGTCTTCGACCGTGATGATGTGCTTGGCCGTGTTGCGATTGATCTCGCTTATCATCGCGGCCAGCGTCGTGGTCTTGCCGGATCCCGTCGGGCCGGTGACGAGCACAAGCCCGTTGGCAAGTCGTCCCAACTTCTTGAGCATCTGAGGCAAGCCCAGATCATCGACAGTGGGGATGTTGTTGGGAATGATTCGAAACACCGCACCGGGACCGCGCGACTGCACCATCACGTTGACGCGAAAGCGCGCAACGCCCGCTAGATCGTAAGCAAAGTCGAGCTCCCCCTCTTCTTCAAACACCTGCTTTTGCTGGGGCGTGAGCACCTCGTAGAGGAAGCGTCGTGTTTCGTCGTCTCCAAGCGGGCGAAACGGCAGCTCGACCAAGTCGCCGTCGTGCCTGATCATCGGGATGACGCCGGCGTGAAAGTGCAGATCGCTCGCTTTTTGCTCGGCGACCATACGAAGGAAAGAATCTAGGCGCGCCATGCTGGATTAACCTGCAGCCCGTGCGTGAGAAACGGGAGGTTTGTCGACAGGAGCGGGGGTTGTGCCTGTGCCCGTCCCGCCCGTACCGGTCATCGTCTCGAAGGCGCGTTTGTCATTGGATTTCGAGTACCCCTCCTCGACTGTGATCACGCCGTCGAGCACCAAACGCGCAAGCTCTAGATCCATCGACTGCATACCGACCTCACGGGAGGTTGAAACGACCGAGGGCAGCTGGAACGTCTTACCCTTGCGAATCAGGTTTTGGACAGCGTCGGTGTTGATCATAACTTCCGCAGCAAGCACGCGACCGCCATCCTTTTTTCGCACGAGATGCTGACAGACGACGGCGCGCAGGGTTTCTGCAAGCATCGAACGCACCTGAGGTTGCTGGCCCGGCGGAAAGGTATTGATCAGGCGATCGATGCTGCTGTCTGCACTGACGGTATGCACCGTGCCAAAGACCAAGTGACCGGTCTCGGCGGCGGTGACCGCGAACGAGATCGTTTCAAGGTCGCGCATCTCGCCCACGAGGATTACGTCAGGATCCTGGCGCAGCGTAGCGCGCAAGGCATGGCCAAAGGTTTTGGTATGCGTGCCGATTTCGCGCTGGTTGATCAGGGACATCTTACGGGCATGCACGACCTCGATCGGGTCCTCGAGCGTGATGATGTGGCGCGCGGTCGTACGGTTGATGTAGTCGATCAACGCCGCCAAGGTCGAAGACTTACCGGAGCCGGTCGGGCCGCCCACGAGCACAAGCCCGTTGTTGAAGTTACCAAAGGTTTCCACGATCTTGGGCACGCCCAATTTCTCGAGCTCGCGGATGTCCTGCTTGACGATTCGAAAGATCGCGCAGGGGCCCGTGCGCGCACCAAACACGTGGGCGCGAAAGCGCAGACCGGCTGCTTTGACCTCGTAGGAGAAGTCGACGTCCTTGAGCTGAATTAGCTCCAGCTGTTGTTGCGAGGACAGGTGCGGCATTAGTAAGGCGCGCACTTCTTCCGATGAAAAAACCTGCTCCGTGAGCGGCATCGTGCGGCCGTGCTTTTTCAAGAACGGTCTGCGCGCGGCAGCGAGGATCAAGTCGTCAGCTTCCTTGTTCGCCATCGCGAGTAACATGCGATCGAGCAAGTTGGTCGCGCGTTCGGCGGCGCCTCCGGTGCGTACCTCATCAAGCTCCTTCAAGGCCTTGATCGCAGCGGCCGTTACGCGGTGGTCGGTATCGGTCACCAGCGGCTCGAGGTAAGGCACGATTCCGCGATCGCCTAGTCGGGAGATCGCACGAATGGCTTCCAGCCGCGTTTCCGGATCGGCGTGCTTTAGAAACGCGACCATGTGACCTATCTGGTCGTGCGCCTTCAAGTTGCCGAGCGCGATAAGCGACGGCAGGCGCATCTGGTCGTCGCGCTGCATGATCTCGGCGATGTAGGGCACCGCGCGCGCATCTCCGAGCTCCCCCATCGCCTCGATCGCCCACTCGCGGACCCACCAATCGCTGTCGGATTGTGCCGTACGCACAAGCGCTCCGAGCGAACGCGGGTCTTTCAAACGCTTGAGAAAGCCGACCGCGTAGCGACGCACGACGTCCGACTCATCTTGCAGATACTCAACCACGTGTTTGGTCAGGCTGTTTCCCGCCATTTCCACGAGGGCATCGGCCACGCGCTCGCGCACCCACCAGTCCTCGTCACGCAGGTATCGCAATAGTTTGGGCGTGAGCTCACCACTCACATCGCCTGCTTTGCGCGCAAGCTCCACCGCCATGCGGCGCACGTTCACGTCGCTGCTGCGCAAAAGCCAGATGATCGTGCGCGCCAGGTCGACCTTACGTTGCGTCGCCAGGTTGCCGAGCGCTTCGGCCGCGCGATTGCGCACGACGAGCTGAGTGTGTTTGAGCGCTTCGACGAGCAGCGGCACCACGTCATCGGTCGCGATGGCTTCAAGCGAGGTCAACGCCGCGAGGCGGATCGAGTTGGGGCCCACGCGCAGCTTGCGCCCCAGCCACTCGATCGCCGCAGTCGACTTGTAGTTGCGCAAGCCCTCGACGATGGCGCGCACCACGGGCAGGCTCTGCGTGTCCTTGAAAGGCTCGATATTCTCGAGAAATAGCGACTCCTCGCACAAGCTGCCCAGGGCCGCTATCGCAGCGCATGCCACGCGCTCGTCCGTGTCCCGGACAGCGTCCTGCACGGCAGCGACGGCGCCCTCCAAATCGCGATGCATCACGGTCGCATCGCTCAAGTGCTGCAGTGCACGCGTCCGTTCGTGCAGTCGTCCATGGACCACGATCTCTCGCAGCAAGGGGATCGCGCGATGCCCAGCCTTTGGCACGATCGCAGCCATCGCTTCCATGCGGCCTGGGAAGTCCTTGCGGGCGACCAGACCTTCGATGATCTTGAAAGCCTGCGCACCCGCTAGCTCTGCGAGCACTTTCTGCGCCGCCTGTCGCACCTGCTCATCTGGTGATCCCAGCGCGTCGCACAACTCGCCGTGGGCCGAGATGTTGTTGACGCGAGGCAGGAGGGCCACGAGCACCGTACGCAGCGCCTGGTCCGCCGTCTTGAGCGCCTTGGCGTACGGCACAAACAACGCCGGATCCTTGGTCAGCTCAGCAAGTTTCAAGAAGGCAAAGCAGCGGTTGCGATGGCGCGTGTTGTCCGCAACGAGCGAGCGCTCGCTGAGCATGCCCATCAGTTTGGCGAGCTCCGCTGCAGGCTGAGGCCCGGCTTGCGCCAGGAATGCCTCGATCTCCTGCTTGGACCGCCATTCCGCTTCTTTGAAATTTAGGCGTACGTCTTTGACGTCCACGCGTTCACGTCCCCCCGGCTACCCCTCGATTATCTCAAACTTGGTCAGACTTGGGGTAACTCAAGAAGGGGTCGCGCCGATCTGAATGCGGATCCTGGCGTAGGTTGAGTAACGACAGCGGGTACTCCATGCGACTGAGTCGACGATTGGCTATGCTCCGGGTCGGAGGTGCACACGGTGACGCGCTTTGAGCAAATCGGCGGCGAAACCAAGCTGCGCGCCATTATCGATGAGTTCATCGATCGGGTGTTCGCGGACACGATGATCGGGTTTCTGTTCGCCCGGGCGAACAAGGAGCGCGTGAAGCGTTTCGAGTACGAGCACGCAGCCGAGCTGCTCGGAGCGCCCGTCACGTACTCGGGTCGCGAGCTACGCGAAGCTCACAAACGACATCCGATCCTGGGCGGTCACTTCGCACGCCGGCGTCAGATCTTGAAGAACGTGCTGACCAAGCACTCGGTCGACGCGGAAGTGATCAGCTGGTGGCTCGCCGAAGTCGACGCGCTGCGTGAGCAGGTAACCTCAGATCTAGTCACCCAATGTAACGACACAGAAGCCGCTGAACGGTTGGCGAGCACTGCCCACCCATCGCGCAAAGCTGGAGACGATTCATGAAGCAGTATCAGGAG
>JBBSJC010000664.1:0-4276 GCA_038257655.1 Polyangiales bacterium
CTGGTGCTTTTGCCAAGGGCAGCGCCTACCAGGCGAACACGGAGCACGCGCTGCTATGGGTGCACGCCACCCTGTGGGAGTCGTCGATCAAGACCTACGAGCTTGTGTTTCGCCCGCTCAGTGCCGAGGTGAAAGAGCGCTACTACCAAGAGACCAAGCTTTTTGCGTACCTTTTTGGAATTTCCGATGAAGTGTTGCCGCCGACCTGGCCTGAGTTTCTCGCCTACAATCAAAGGATGTGGGCAAGCGACGAGATCTACGTCACGGGGGCTGCGCGCGAGATGGCGGGCTTTTTGTTCACGCCCGAAAGGCCCGCGCCCGCGATGGATCGGGCACTGCGCTGGTATCGGGTGATGACTGCGGCCTTGCTTCCGCCGCGCGTGCGCGAGATGTACGGCTTTCGTTACGGCCCACAGGAGCGAGCCATCTTCGAGGCTTCGCTCCCCCTGCTGCGCGCCGGGGTGCGCCTGCTGCCGCGCCAGTATCGGTACATCGCGGCCTATCAGAAAGCGCGTGCGCGTATCGGCGACCCGGTCGTGCCCAACTTGGCAGAGCGTCTCATCGCGTTGGCGGTCAACAGGCAGCCAAGACGCACAGCCGCCTGAGCGTTTGGTTGCGGTGACGGACCGCCGCAGGTAGCGTCTGTGGGTGAAGCGAGTAGGGGCGGCTCTAATAGTGGGTGCATTGGCGTTGAGCCTTGCGCCGCAGGTGTTGCTGTTTGCGGTGCGCGCCCAGGCGCCAGATGGGGGCTCGGAAGCTCCCAGCACTCCCAAAGGCGCGCGCGACGCTGCTCCAAAGCGGGAAGATGCACCTTACCTACCGCGCGCCAGCGTCAACACGGGCAAGGCAGCGCGCGAATACATGATCAAAGCCCCACGTGGTGCCAAGGTTGTGCACGTGCCGATTGCAGGCACGATCGACCTCGGCTTGGCGGCTTACATCACGCGCGTGCTGAAGCAGAACGCTGATGCTGCAGCGATCGTGCTCGACATCAACACACTGGGCGGTCGGGTCGATGCAGCGATTCAGATTCGGGATGCGTTGCTAGAAAGTAAAGTCAAGACCGTTGCCTTCGTGCACCCGCGCGCGATCAGCGCCGGCGCTTTGATCTCGCTTGCGTGCGACGTAATCGCCGTCAGTAATGGGGCGAGCATCGGTGCCGCCACGCCGATTCAGATGGGTGAAGGTGGCGCCGAGCCGGTCGAAGAGAAGATGGTTTCTTACTTTCGTACCGAGATGCGCACGACGGCAGAGGCCAAGCAGCGCCGCGGCGATATCGCAGAAGCCATGGTGGATGCCAGCGTCGAGATCGCGGAGCTCTCGCCCTCGGGCAAGCTGTTGACCCTCGACAACGAGGGCGCGCTGAAATGGCGCATCGCCGACCTCCACGCCAAAGACCTCCCAACCCTGCTAGAGAAGCTCGGCTTGGAGGCACCTGTCGTCGTGGAGACCGAGGAAAACTGGGCCGAGGATGTGGTCCGGTTTCTGACGGACCCGGTAGTTAGCGGGCTGCTGATGAGCCTTGGCACCCTCGGCATTCTGATCGAGCTCTACACACCCGGCCTGGGTATTCCTGGCGTGCTCGGGGTGTTGTGCCTGCTTTCGTTTTTTGGTGGGCACCTGCTGGTGAACTTGGCCGGTCTCGAAGAGCTTATCCTGTTCATCGTGGGGCTCGGGTTACTTGGGCTCGAAGTGTTCGTGATCCCCGGCTTTGGGATAGCTGGCATCGCCGGTCTGATGTGCTTGTTCACGTCGCTAGTGCTCACGTTGATAGGATTGCCACTCGACGTGACTTTGGAGACCGGCGCATGGATCGAGCCGATGTCACGGGTCAGTCTTGCGTTGATCGTGACGCTGCTGCTGATGCTGGTGGCCGCGCGCTTCTTGCCGCGCACGCGCGCAGGACAACAGCTGGTGCTGGAGAGCGCGACCTTTAGCAGAACGGGCTTCGTCTCGGCGCCGGATCAATCGGCCCTGCTCGGTAAGCTCGGCGTTGCTCAGAGCGATCTCAGGCCCGCAGGGACGGCGCGCTTTGGAGATCAACGCGTCGATGTCGTAACTGATGGTTCCTACGTGTCTGCAGGAAGTAACATCCGCGTGATCGAAGTTGCCGGCATGCGCGTGGTCGTGCGGGCCGAGATACACGAGCCACCAGCTCAGAGCTGAGCTTTACCTTTAGTACAGAAAGAATCGATCCATGGACCCGTCTCCCATAGTCGCACTGTTTCTGATCGTCGTCCTTACCATCGTGGGCGGCAGCTTTTTTCTCTGGCTGATTCCGCTACAGCTTTGGATCGCGGCCTGGTCTAGCGGTTGTTACGTGGGCCTGATGACGCTTATCGCGATGCGACTACGGCGGGTGCAACCGTCAGGCATCGTCAATCCGTACATCACGTCCAGCAAGGCGGGCCTGGATCTGTCGATCGATTTGCTCGAATCTCACTTCCTCGCCGGCGGCAACGTCTCGCGTGTGGTCAACGCCTTGATCAGCGCCGACAAGGCGGGCATCGAGCTCGCATTCAAACAGGCGGCTGCCATCGACCTTGCCGGTCGCGACGTGTTCGAAGCGGTGCAAATGAGCGTCAATCCGCGCGTGATCAGCACGCCCAAGATATCGGCCGTCGCCAAGGACGGCATTCAGCTGGTCGTCGCTGTGCGCATCACGGTGCGCTCCAACATCAATCGCTTGGTAGGCGGCGCGACCGAAGAGACGGTCGTCGCGCGTGTTGGCGAGGGCATCGTGTCGACGATTGGCTCCGCCGAGACCTACGAACACGTGCTCGAGAACCCCGACCGTATCTCGAAGAACGTGCTCGGTCGTGGCCTCGATAGCGGCACCGCCTTCGAAATTTTATCGATCGACATCGCCGATATCGACGTAGGGGCCAACATCGGCGCCAAGCTGCGCACGGAAAAAGCGGAGGCCGACAAGCAAGTGGCGCAAGCCCACGCCGAGAGCCGGCGCGCGATCGCAGTCGCCGCGGAGCAAGAGATGAAAGCACGCGTCGAAGAGATGCGCGCCAAGCTGGTCGAGTCCGAGGCTGCGATTCCGCTCGCCATGTCGGAAGCGTTGCGCGCGGGGCGCCTGGGCGTGCTCGATTACTATCAGATGCGCAACGTCGTCGCGGACACCGACATGCGCGAATCTATCGCCCAGATGGATCCGAAAAAGTAAGGGGTCGCCATGACCGTCTCCAACAATCTGCGGGATAAGCAGGCTTTGGTCTTGCGGTTGATCGTGGCAGAGGTGTTGGCCAGGCCGGGTAAGGGGCCACTTGCACCTAGGTTCCGCTTGGCGTTCCCAGACGTGCGTGCCCGCGCGCGCGCTCAGCCAAGGCAGGCGATCGAGCAGTCCGAGCCGAAGGAGCCGACCCCGTGAGCAAGTGGCTGATGCGCGCTCTGGGATTTCTGTTTCGCCTATTGATCCTCGCAGTCACTGGCGAATGGCCTGGTGATGACAACGAAGAAAAGACCCAGCCCAAGCCACGCCCGCTGGCTCGCCCTCCGAGGCCTCCAGCGCAGGCGAAAGCGGCGCGCCAGCGTGATCTCGATTTGGAAGCGGTGGCTCGAAGCCAACGCGCAGCTCCCGAGCTGTCGCGTCTGCTTGGCGATGTCGACAGTTCGTTGGCTGCGTTTGCCGAGCCTGTCGTCGTGCACGCGCGCTCCCAGGGGATAGCGCTTGCGCCGACGCGCTTGGTTGCCTTTGTAGACTTGCCCGCAGCTCAAGCCAAAGAGGCCGCTGTAGGCGCGGAGCTCGTGCCTGTCAGTGTGGACTCAAACTTCGCCGACCAACCTGAGCGTTGGGTCTTTCTCGGGCGCCACGTCGGTCGCGCGATGTTCGACGCGGTGCCCGGTTGGGCGGCCGAAATCTATCGTGCGCATCGCTTGCCTCCGACGTTGTTCGTGCCGCCGGGGCACGTACCTTACGACGCTGATACGGCACGCGCGGCGTTAGGCGTGTGGTTGCCCGAGTTGTTTGCGGACGCGTATGCGACGCACATGCTGGGGCCGGGCTACGCCTCAGTCCTCGGCACAAGCCTTACGCGATCCAAGCAACCCATGGAGACGACGGTCGCACGTGTCCAAGGGCGCTGGCTTTCAGCGACGCCGCCCGCTGTGGTCCGCATGCACGTGGTGTTTGCTGTCCTCGAGCATTTGGGACTGCACCAATGGGAACACGATCTGCGCTCGCGCTGGGAAGCGGCCCATGGCGCTACCGAGTCGCTGTATTTACCCTTGGCCGATGGCAGGCTGATGGCAATCCCGCTGCCTTACA
>JBBSJC010000665.1:0-4271 GCA_038257655.1 Polyangiales bacterium
ACAACCGAGCCGTCTTCCATGTCGTGTAGCAACGCTTCATCCACCAAGGTCGGAGCCTTGGCGCCGGTGACGAGCACAGCGCCAATCACCAGATCCGCGCGACGCACGACCTCGGCGATGTTGCGCGGATTCGAGTACAGGGTCTCGATGCCGGCGCCGAACACGTCTTCGAGATACATCATGCGTTCGTGGCTGACGTCGAGCACGGTGACGTTGGCGCCCATACCGACGGCAATGCGAGCGGCGCTTGCACCCACGATGCCCCCTCCCAAGATCACCACGTTGCCGCGCCGTGTGCCGGGCACGCCCCCGAGCAGGATGCCCTTGCCGCCGCGCTCCTTCTCGAGATACGTGGCGCCAACCTGCACCGACATGCGACCTGCGACTTCGCTCATCGGCCGCAACAACGGTAAGGTCCCGTCAGGGCTTTGGATCGTTTCGTAAGCGATCGAGCGCACGCCGCTCTCACAGAGCGCACGCGTAAGCTCGGGCAGTGCCGCCAGGTGCAAGTACGTGAACAGCACCTGCCCTGAGCGAAAGTACTTGTACTCTGATGGTAAAGGCTCCTTGACCTTCATCACCATGTCCGCGGCCCACACCTCGGCTGCGGAGTCCACCAAGGTGGCACCCGCCAGCGCGAAGTCCGCATCCGAAATACCGGAACCGATGCCTGCACCGCGCTCGATGCGTACGGTGTGACCTGCGCGGGTGAGGCTCTGCACGCCACCAGGGTTGATGCCGACCCGGTACTCGCGCGTTTTCGTCTCCGTCGGGATACCGACGATCATGGCTCTGACTCCTCTCGTCACGTTTCTAGATCGCACACCTGACTCGCAAGCACCGCAAGGGTCAATCGTCGCTGGTGCGCCGTCTCACGGGAAAGTCCGAGCAAGGCGCGTGCTACACACGGACCGTGCTTGAAAAGCCTCGCCGGATTGGGCTGACGTTGATGATCTGGGCCGCATCGATCGCGATCGTGCTCGGGGCGGTGCTGCTGTTCATGCGGCTGCGCACCGCGATTGACCCGCGAATTTGCGATGCCTTGGCACGCGCGGACCTGCGCACGGTGATAAGCGATGGGCGCGTGGAGCTGGCCTGTACTGGCGTGCGGCTCGTCACAGCGCCCGATTTGGCAGGGCTGTTGCGCGGGGAGGATAACAACGCGCTCGCGGCCAAGCTGCGTAGCCTCAAAGCCACTGGCGTCGCGGTCCGGTCCGGCTCCCAGGGGCCTGGGCTGCTCGGGCGCCTGGCCAAGCTCGAATACGTGCCGGGGCTGCGCGGCGTGGTTTTGGCCCCAGACGTTGCGGTCTACGCACCCGCTCCCGAGCTCGACCTAGACGCGAAAGATCGGGAAGCCCTGGCCTACGTCGCGCGAGCGTTATTCCGCGGGGCCCGAGAGCCGAGCGCCAGCTCGTTTCCACCGAGTTTGCGGCGCGTAGAACGCGTGGAAGTGATGGTTGCCCTGTCCGACCGCGGCGAGCCGCGCCTATGGCGCTCAGCACGTGGAACATCGATCGCGCGTGGTCTGTTGACCGCGACGCGCGTGGCCCGTGAGCGCTGGCGGGAACGCGAGTCGGCGATGGGTGGCCCGCTCATAGAACGCTTGAACGCCCTGGATGTCGAGGTGAGCCTGCTGCAGGAAGACGGCACACTCGCCGACTCGCGGGCAAGCTTTCTCGATCGCGCGGTGACGGCAGCGCATGGCGTGGGCTTTGATTATCGCAGCGATTGGCACTACTCGCTGCCCGCGGATGTGGCGCGACAGGGGAAGAGCTCTGGGGTTCGCGCGCTGTCCGCGCTGGCGGCCGAGCGCGGGCTACCGGCAGCGGTGGTGACCGACCCCAGCGTGCGCCTCTACCGCTTTGTGCCTATCGCCCTGGGCGTCTCACGTGGTGTTTCGCCCGCCGCCGACGCCGGCCCCCCGAGGAGCTCCACCAAGCCATCGGGGGGCAGCTCGGACTGAGCTGCGAGCGGCAGCGGACGCGTATCGTGGTCATCTTCTGCGACCGGCAAACGAATGCTGAACGTACTGCCCAAGTTCTCGCGGGTCCTTACCAGAATGCGGCCGCCTGCGGCCTGGACGATGCGTTGCGAGATCGCAAGGCCCAGCCCCGTTCCACGCTGCCGCGTCGTCACGAACGGTTCGAACAAGTTGGAGAGCACCTGCTGCGGCACGCCTGGACCGGTGTCAACCACGCGAATTTCGACCCATTCGCGCGCATTTCCTTCGGTATCGGGCGCCGCACGCGACCCAGTTTCGATGCGCACGTTGCCGCCGGACTCAGTCGCCTGCAGTGCGTTCTGAATCAGGTTGATCAGCACCTGACGTAAACGCTCAGGGTCGATGCGCACACGCGGCAACGCGGGCGCCAGTACGAGTGCACGCGTCAGATCCACGCGAAACGCGCCCGCATCGAGCACCTGCGCCGTGCGCTCAACCACCGCGTTGACATCGGTGAGCACATCGTTGTCGCCGTGCGCCGGATTCGCGTAATCGAGGAAAGACGAGACCACGCGATTCAGGCGGTCGGCTTCCTCGACGATGATGTCCAAGAACTCGCGTCCCGCTTCCGCTGCGTCGGACGGCGACTCACTCAGGTACTGCGCACTGGCTTTGATCGCGCCCAAGGGATTACGAATCTCGTGGGCGAGGCCCGCGGCCATCTCGCCCATCGCCGCCAAACGATCGCGTTCTTTCATGCGTTGATACAGGCGAGAGTTCTCGATCGCCGTCACGATCTGGTTACTCAGGCCAACGAGCAGCTGCACCTCTTCGGGCGAAAAGGCATCGCGCAGGCGCTCATCGCGCACGCATAGCAGACCGAGAATGTCGCGGTCGCCTGGCAGCGCGACGCATAGCGAAGCGTGCATCGCCTCCATGGATTGCGCGATCTCGTGGCAGGTCTCCGCATCGCGGTCTTCGTTGCGCCGCTGATGCTCGAGAAACTCGCGCGTGACAACTTCGATCATGACGGCCGGATCGCGCCTCAGCGCATCGAGCAAGGGCCTGGCGGCGGCCACCTCGACGCGTCGGATCGGCGCCGGGCCCAGATGACCAAAGAGCCGATAACCGCGCATGTCGGCATCGAACAGGTACAGCGCCGCGTGCGTAACGCGCCGAGAGCGCTCGAGCTCGGGCAAGATGATGTCTGCGAGGTGCTCGATCTCGAGGACGTGGGCGAGACGTCTCCGTAAGGTCAGCACGCTCTGCTCCAGGTCGTAGCGCTCGCGGAAAAAGAACTGCGCGATTTTCTCTTCGACCTTGAGCCGCACCGGGTCGTAGACGAGCAACACCGCCAGTGCGGCGGCTACCGAATGGATGAAAAACTCTCCGCCCGCAAAGGACATCAACAGCCAGAAGACGGCCGCAAGCGTGAAAGACAGCGCGGTAAGCACGCCCAGGCGCCCCGCAAGCTCGTACAGATCAGGTAGACGCAACCGTAAGATCGACTGCGACAGAATGTACAAAAACACCAGCGTCAGCACGGAGCCGACCGGCGGAATGTCGAGGCCTACGAGCGGCAGGTAGTCTGCCAAGGTAAACGTGGCAGCGAGCGCGCCCATCACCACGAGGTACTGAAGACGCGCTCGTTCAAAGCGTGAAAGCGCCTTGCGTGCGCGTGACCAGAGTAAGAGCAACGCCGCCGACAAGAGCGCGATCAAGTACGCAAAGATCATCACAGCGACGACGACATCTGTGTATTGAGGCGTCAGCACCAACGCGATCAGCACGCCGCCCATCAACAGCGAAGTGCGCCAGAAAAGCGGCGCCGCTCGCAGCTCGTCCTGCACGAAGCTGCGAAAGAAGCCGACCGCGGACAAGGGCAACAGAATCGCGCAAATCAGACTGACGCGCGTCCACACGGGCCCCTTACCGAGCACCGCAACCAGCGACCGGCTCAGATACCACGCGGCGACCGCAAAGCTGAAGCCACTAAAAGACCAGTGCACGCGCGCTTTACGCGGTCTCAAGAGCACGCTGAGGCCAATCGCGAGCGCGATCAGGGACGCCAACAACGAAGCTTGGACGCGTAACTCCACAGTTTCCGAAGCGTAGCAGTCTCTGCGCAAGCGAAGGGCGCGCAGAGCGACGGGCGCTTAAGCTAGCTGCTCCGCGGCGCGGTAGGAGAGCGCCATGATGCTGTGTTGCGGATTGACGCCCAAGTTCGTTGGAAAAACGCTGCCATCCATCACGAACAGATCGCGAATGGCATGGGTTTCCAGCGTCGGGCTCACGACGCTCTGCGCCGGATCCTTGCCGGCGCAGGCCG
>JBBSJC010000666.1:0-4260 GCA_038257655.1 Polyangiales bacterium
GGTGCTTCCCGTCGGGCCCGGCACGCGCGCGGGCGCGTTGGCGATGGCGCTGATCTCGCGACGGGAGCTGTCGCAGCGCTGGCTCGTTGAACCGTCGATGGGCTCACTTCCTGCGCGTCGCATGGCCGCACGTTTGCTCGAGCGGGCAGCCCGTGAAGCGGCACGGCGCGCTGTGCAAGGCGATGACGGCGGCCTGTGGCTCTTCGACTCTCCAGTTGTGCAGAGTGTCTGGACGCATTTGATGGCCGACCGAGAGCCCTTGGTCTGGCGTCATATCGCAACGGCTCGCGGTCTTTTGTCGGCGGTGGTCCCGCGCTTTGCCGAAGAGATCGAGCGCGAGCTCAGTCCATCCCAACCGTATTCGCGCGCGCGGCGCGGCGCGGCCTCCATCGCTGCGCGCCTAGCTCTTCAGCCCGTCGAAGCGCTGGCACGCGCGCTAGAGCTGCTGAGTGGTCCCCTGCAAGCGCGCGATCCCGGGATGGCAGCCGCGTTGATTTACGGCTTGCCTCGCGCCGTCGAGGTGGAACCAGAAGCGGCAGAGGAGCTGTTGCTCGCAGCCGTAGAAAAGGGCGGTGCGTTTGCAGCCGAAGCCCTGCTCGATCTGCGCCGCGAATGGTCCGGGACTAGCTTCGGCCTCAAAGCCGCGGAAGTAGCGCGGGTTCAGCTACGTCAAAAGCATGGACGCGGCTCGAGCGACGACGGTCATACGGCCCTGATCGATCTGTTATGCGAAGGACTGGGAGAGCTCGGGCCGGAGCCCCGCGAAAACCTACCCAGTCTCGTGTTGAGCGCGCTCTCGGCGTTTGCCGACCAAAGTGCGCCCGCCGCCTACGAGCTGGCGCTGCGCGCGCTTGCGCTCGCGGAGCAGCACGTGGTGAAGCTCGAGTCGCTCGATGAAGACGAGAGCTCCAGCGTACGACACCAGATTTATCGCATCCTCGACGAGCTCGATGTCGGCCTGCTCGAATCATCGACGCTGAGCGACCTCTTGTGTCTGGGCGCCGTTGCCAACGACACCACGAAGGTGCTGGCTCCGCTGCATGATTTGCTGCTGCGATTGCAGCGCGTGCTTCTCGCGCGCGAGAGTTACCCCCACGGTGGCGACGAAGAGGTTCCACACCTTACGCTTCGCATGCGTCGCTTGCGCACGCTGTTGCACGTGCTCGATGTAGACTGTCGCCGGGGCGAGGAACGCTCACTCGAGGTGCGCGATGAACGCCGGGACGCCGTGCGGCGTTTGCTCGAGCGCGTGCGGCTCGATGCTCCGAGCGCGATGGACCGTATCGTTCACGCGGCGGTGGCCCGCGGTTGCGATAGTCTGGTGCGCGACGAAGTCTTCGAGCTCAGTGATGTGGTGCTCGCAGCGTCTGCCCACGTGCCTACGCCTGAGGGTTTTGCGGCACTCTCCGAGGGCTCCGTGTTGCCCGACGTGAAGCAGTGCTTGAAGGCGCTCTCTTCGTTAGTGCGCACCTTGTACAAGGTGACGGCAGACCTCACCGGTCAACGGGCGATCATCGAGTCGCTGTTTGACTTGTCGCGCTCGTTGCCGGCAGAAAGCTCCCCGCGGACAGAGGGGTTGCGCGCAGGCCTGCTGCGGCTGGGACACGCGCTTCGTCACGTTGCGGCTTCGCGTTCGCTGCGAGATTTGTCGCAGGATCGTCGCACCTTGGAATCGCTCGAACATGCGATCGACGAAATCGTGCAGCTGAGCGCAGGAGCGCGCCGCCGCGCCGGCGTACGCGGTGCCGAGGGAGCGCCCACCTCGGGCCACGGCGTGTGGACCCTCGGTCTTGCGATTGAACGTGCGGCACTTGACGATGAACGCAGCGGTCTTGAGCTTACCCTCGAAGCCCTCGCGGACAGCCTGCGCGCGGAGCTGCCGCCGATGTTTGCGAACGTGGTGCTGCGTGTGCTCGTGCCGTTGCTCGAGCGCCCGCTCGACTCCGCGCAAGTCGCACATGTTGCGAGCTTAGTGCCCGGTCCGATCGAAGATCGCCCGTTGCCTGCATGGTTGCCGCCTGCGCGCATATTGGGCGGCTTTTTCATTCAACGTGCACTCGGATCGGGAGCAGGTGGCTCCGTGTTCGTGGTGAAGCGCGCCGAAGAGCGCCACGATCCGCAGGCTGCGACCTTGGCGCTCAAAGTGCCCGAGTACGATGGGAGCGCAGCGCGGTCGCTGTCAGAAGACGAGTTCCTGCGTATGTTCCGGCAGGAAGCCGGTGCGCTGCTCGCGGTGCCCCAGCACCAGAACCTGGCCACCTTCATCACCTTCGACGCGGGCGTGAAGCCCAAACCTATCCTGGTGATGGAGCTTATCGAGGGCGCGACGCTCGAGCGCGTGCTCGCCAAGGGCGACATGGACGTGGCCAGGGCCCTGTCGTTGATCGACGGCATGCTCGCGGGGCTTGAGGCTTTGCACTCGGTCGGTGTTGGCCATCTGGATTTAAAGCCTTCCAACGTGATCCTGCGTGACGGCGACAACGGTCAGCCGCAACCCGTATTGGTGGACTTCGGCCTCGCCGGTCGCCACGTGCGCCCTGGCTGTGCCACTGGCAGTTATGGAGCTCCCGAAATCTGGGGTCTCGTCCCCGACGGTTGCACGCTCAAGCCGATGCCTGCCGACGTGTACGCGCTCGGCTGCCTCGCGTTTGAGCTCATGACCGGACAGGTGCTGTTTGATGCCCAGTCTGAGGCCGCAATGATTGCTGCGCATATCAGCCACGACGGCGAGCCGCCTGCCGTCCTGGCGCTCAAGAACAACCCGTTGTTTACCGACGCTGCGAGTTGGTTATCGCGCTGCCTGCGCCAAGATCCGCGGCAGCGTTCGTCCGTGGCCGAGCTGCGTGAGGCGCTGAAGGGATTTCGCGCAAGCATAGTAAGCCAGGCCTGGCCGCTACCAGTCGCGGCAGATGACCCCCTGCTGAGCTACTGAAGCTACTGAAAGACCACCGTCTTGTTCGCGTACACGAGCACCCGGTCCTCGAGATGCCACTTTACTGCCCGGGCAAGGGCGACCTTCTCCATGTCGCGTCCCCGGCGCACTAGATCTTCCACCGAATCGCGGTGCGAGGCGCGGGCGACATCTTGTTCGATAATCGGCCCCTCATCGAGCTCACCCGTCGCGTAATGGGCGGTGGCTCCGATCAGCTTTACGCCTCGGTCATAGGCGCGGTGGTAGGGCTTACTGCCTACAAACGCGGGCAAGAACGAGTGGTGAATGTTGATGATCCGATTCGGAAACTGAGCGGTGAACTCCGAACTCAGCACCTGCATGTAGCGAGCGAGCACGACCAAGTCGATGCCGGCTGCATCGAGTAACGCGCGCTGCTTCTGCTCCTGCTCAAGCTTGTTCGTCTTGTCGATCGGAAACAGGTGGAAGGGGATGTCGAACTGCGCAGCTACGAACGAAAGATCATCGTGATTGGAGAGCACCATGCTGATGTCGCAGCTGAGCTCGCCTGCGCGATGGCGCAGTAAGAGATCGTAAAGGCAGTGGTCGACCTTGGAGACGAAGATCGCGACCTGCTTGCGATGGCTCTCGTAGGACAGGCGCCAGGTCATCTCGAAACGCTGGGCCACATCGTTGATGCCGCGCTCGAGACCGACGCGGTCGGTGTGCAGCTCAGCTAGATCGAAGCGGATTCGCTGAAAGAACATGCTAGCGGCCGGATCCGTGTGCTGATCGGAATCCAGGATGTTGCAGCCATGTCCGTAGAGAAGCTGGGCCAGGGCTGCCACCAGACCTTTGCGATCAGGACAGCTGACAAGTAGCGTCGCAAGCTCAGGCGCGCCGGCGGCCATCAGCCCCTCTTGTGCAACGTTCGACGGGCGCGCACTGCCTGGGCGAGATCGTCAAGTACCTGGACAGTTTCGTCAAAGCCCAAACACGCATCGGTGATGCTTTGGCCAAAGGTGTTCTCCTGGGCCGGCTTGTAGTCCTGACGACCTGCCTCGATATGACTTTCGACCATTATGCCGAAGATACGGCTTTCGCCGCTGGCAATCTGCTTGGCGATCGCGCGCGACACCTTACCTTGATTACGGTAGTCCTTTTCGCTGTTGCCGTGGCTGACATCGATCATCATGCGCGGTGGTTGGTTTGCAGCTTCGAGCGCAGTTGCGGTGCGTTCGACATCCTCTGGCCCGTAGTTGGGGCCGCTGCTGCCGCCGCGCAAGATCACGTGACAGCGATCGTTACCCTTGGTGGCGACGATCGCATGAATGCCTTGCTTTGTGACGGACAGGAAATGGTGCGGGTGA
>JBBSJC010000667.1:0-4255 GCA_038257655.1 Polyangiales bacterium
CACGGCCTGCGCTGCGGCGTGTCTGAACAGGCAGTACATCATCTGCTCGCGGGTGAGCATGGCGCTCTTGCCGTAGGCGCCTGCGATGTCCGCCACCATCTGTGATTGGATGCGCCAGACGCCGACGATGTCAGGGAGGATCGTCAGCATGCCAGCGGGGCCCGGCGGCAGCGCGAGCGAGCCCGAGATCAAACTGGCCTTGATCGCTGCTTTGCGTCCGATGTCACTGGCGTGCGTTTTCGGATCGACGCCTGGCAGCGGTGGCGGCTCAGAGGAGGCCGGGACGACGGACAGAAAGTCCATTACGGTGTCAGCTACGGTCTGGGTCAGCTTGGGATCGGACGGCATGTCCTGTTCATCTGAACGCGTTCCCCGCAAAAGGCCAGCATTGCGTGCTCACGAAGCCGAAAATCTGCCCCCGCCATGCGCGTATCATGTGGGACATGCCCAAATTGGCCCAGGCCCTTGGCTCGCCGCGACGCCCGATCATGTTCGCGCTTTTCCTCGCCTGTAGCCCTCTGCTGCCGTGGCTGCTCGGCGCCTGCGCAGAAGATGATGAGGATCGGATCGAGGCGTTTATTGCCGCGGTCACAGGCGAGGTGACAACGGAGCGCATCGACCATGTGCTCAACACCTATTTGGCGCTTGAGCAAAGGCCACTGAGCACCACCGTGCTCGGCGATATGCGTCTTTACCGCGCAGAAGATAAGCCGCGTCTGCATGACTCGGTGCATCAGCGCTTGCAGCGTCTGCTCGGCAGCAAGGTGAAGATCTTACGCCGCCACGTCGCGATCAAAGATGACAAGGCACGCGTGGAGCTTCAGCTCTTTGGTGACAGCGTGATGGGTAACGTGATCTACGAGCTGAGCAAGCTCGACAAAGCACGCTGGGTGATGAGCGTCGTACGCGTCGGCAATTGAGCGCGCTGGCTGCCGTTCGGAGCTCTAGAGCAGCGCGAGAAAGCGCTCTGCGTCATGCAGCCCATCGAGCACGACGTCGGCTCCGGCCGCATGCAGCTCGTCCGCGCTGTACACGCCGGTGGCGACGGCGACGCAGCGCACGCCGTTTTGGTGGGCGCAATCGACGTCGCGCGGCGTATCGCCGATCACCAGCGCGTCTGTTGGCGAAAAAACGCTACTTTTACGCCGTGTCGCCTGGGTTTCGAGCGCCAGCTTGACGAGCTCCGGTCGCGTCGGTGCATCGCCCCCAAAGGCCCCAAACTCGAACACATTCACATCGAGCCCCACCGCGGCAAACTTGATCGGTATCGCGCGTTGATAGTTGCCGGTGACAAGCGCCAGCGTCAGGTCCGCGCGCGGTTTGAGCGTCAGCAGTAACTCCATGGCTCCTGGTAGCCGGTGCGGCTTGCGTGCCACTTCGGCTATCATCTCGAGCGCGAGCTCTTTGAAGTAAGCTTCGCGAAACGCATCGTGAAAGGACGAGGGGTCCGTCAGGCCCATCAGCCGAATGGCGTCTGCAAAGATCGTGGGATCGAGGCCGCCTGCGATCGTCACGCCTTCCAAGCTAAACGCCTCGCCGCACACTGCCCTGCCGGCGCGGGTCATGGCGCGCGAGCCTGCGCCGTGCGCGCGCATCAGGGTGCCGTCCACATCGAATAACAACAGCTTCATAGGGCGTGAGCTTAGCAAATGTGAGCAAGACGCCTGTTCCGGGCGAAAGCTCTGCCATTGCGCGCAGGATAGGCCCTCAAGCCATGGCGTGGCTCTGTAAGCCAACAGTCGGGCCGGAACCGCGTAATCTGGCCCGCGGACATCGCTTGTTACCGTTCCTTCCAAGCGGTAGGGTGGGTTTCTACTTCTTCTCACTCAGGTGGACCTTATGCCGACTCCCGCCGCGCGTCTGTCGACACTACTCGTCTGTTTGTGCGTGTTGGTGGGCTGTGCACGCGCCGCGATAGAGGGCCTGAGCAACACCACCGATCCTGCGCAGGGAGCTGGTACCGATGCCGGTCCGGATGCGGGTGAAGGCGCTGGCGATGGATCGAACGGTAAGCGCGATGCCGGTGCGATTCCGGCCCGCGACGCAGGCGGTAACACGAAAGTAGACAGCGGTTTGACCGTACCCAAGACCGACGCCGGCTCGCCCATGCCCGACGCGGCGACCGCTCTCTGCAGCGACCCCGGTAGCAGCTGCGCGATGGCGACCGCGCCCTCCCTGGGCGAAATCGATGCTTCCGATGCAGCTTCCCAGGTCACGCACCAGGCCAAGGGCAGCGGCTGGTTTGCGGTCGATCTCAAAGACGGCGGCAAAGCCGCGATGAGCAATACGCAGATTGGCGTCGGCGTGAAGCTGACTGCACCCTCGGGCGCGACTTACTCGGTCACGCTGCTGGGCGACACGTCTCCGTCGGGCGCAGGTCGCTGCGCCTCCGCTGACGTGACCGACAGCGATCCGCTCGCAAAAACCGCGATCTGGGGCTCCTTCGGGCCGACCACCGCGCAGAAGCGCGAGCTTGCCGTTCATGTCGAGCATCTGAGCGGCCCCTGTGATCAACCGTGGACGTTAACGATCACTGGCAACCCTTGCCCCAACCTTTCGTTCGGCTTTGGTGAGGACAGCCTCGGCTCCTGCCCCTGAACGCAGGGAGTATGGGTGCTTCGCGCCCGCGGTATACTGCCCCCCATGACTCCGCTTTCCGTTCTCGACCTCGCTCCGATCGTACAGGGCGGCGACGCCAGCTCCGCGCTGCGCAACACGCTTGACCTGGCGCGTCACTGCGAGCGCTGGGGCTATCAACGCTACTGGCTCGCCGAGCATCACAGCATTCCGGGCATCGCGAGCGCGGCGACGGCGGTGGTGATAGGCCACGTCGCAGCAGGCACGTCGACCATCCGCGTGGGTGCGGGCGGGATCATGCTCCCCAATCACGCTCCCTTGCTGATAGCCGAGCAGTTCGGCACCTTGGAAGCGCTGTTTCCGGGCCGCATCGATCTCGGTTTGGGTCGGGCACCAGGTTCCGATGGGCTGACGCAACGCGCTTTGCGCCGCGCTCCCGCTGACTCCGAAAGCTTTCCAGACGACGTGCTCGAGCTGATGGGCTGGTTTCGCGCTCCCGTTCCAGGACAAGCGGTGCAGGCGGTGCCGGGCGCGGGCCTCCATGTGCCGCTTTGGATCTTGGGCTCGAGCCTGTTCGGTGCCCAGCTCGCAGCCTCGTTCGGCCTACCTTACGCTTTTGCGTCTCACTTTGCGCCCGCCCAGCTGCTCGAAGCGCTGCAGGCGTATCGCGCCCGTTTTCGACCCTCTGCGCAGCTGGCCAAGCCCTACGTGATGCTGGGCTTGAACGTGATCGCAGCGGACACGGATGCCGAGGCCCAGCGTCTGCTCACGTCGCTCCAGCAAGCCTTCATCAACCTCCGACAGGGCACGCCCGGCCCGCTGCCGCCGCCTGACGAAGGCTATGAAGCACGCATGACAGCGGCTGAGCGCAGCATGCTCGCGCACGTCTTGTCGTGCTCTGTCGTCGGCTCGCCCGACACCGTGCAGCAAGGCCTCCAGGCTTTCATCGCGCGCACGGGCGCTGACGAGCTGATGGTGACCGGGCAGATCTTCGACCACGCCGCGCGCTTGCGCTCGTTTGAGATCGCTGCGAGCGCGGCCCGAGCGTAACTAGATTTTTGGCGGCGTGAGTGCCAGGCTTTCGGGCACGCATGACCTCACTCGTTCAGCTCCGTATGGTTGCGCTTGCCGAAGGCAGCTCCTTTTTGGCCTTACTGTTTGTGGCGATGCCGCTCAAGTACTGGGCAGGCATGCCGCTCGCGGTGCGCATCGTGGGCAGCCTGCACGGACTGCTCTTCGTGCTGTTCATCGTCGCCCTGGCGCGCGCCGCGGCGCAGTACGATTGGACATTGCTGCGCACTTTGTATGCGTTCACCGCCTCGGTCATCCCCTTTGGCAGCTTCGTGTTCGATCGCTCTCTAAAGCAGGAGATCGCGAGCAGCACGAAGCCCTAGTGCCATTGCAGCGCCGTTCTTACCTCAGCTTAGTACAGCTCCCCAGAAGTAGGTGATCAGTCGATGTCGGGCGGGAGGGGCGGTTTTGTCAAAAAGGTGCCAGGCTCGAGCGTTGTGATCGTATGCGGGCATGGCGATGCGAACCCCGATTCGGATCGAGCTCACAGACGATGAGCGCTCGCGCTCGGTCGACTTGGAGCGCCGCATCGTGCGCAAATGGCGAACTCGCTTCGACGCGGCCCTGCGCGCTGACGCCGCGTAGAACAATGACCGCAGACGTCAAC
>JBBSJC010000668.1:0-4254 GCA_038257655.1 Polyangiales bacterium
CGAAATGTCGTGCGCCGTCGGCCTCGGAAGTTCGACCGGCTCCTTCCGCGATGTTGAGCGGAACGGAAAATGCCGCGCGCCGAAGCTGGTCGCGTAACTCAGCGTGACCGCGGGGTATCGCTCCGCCCACTTCCACGGCAATGGCCACAAATTCGATGGAGCATCGATACACATCCATTTTCTGAAAACTGAGCATATCAAGGTATCGGCCAAGGCCGACCGAAGTTGCTCCCGTCGCCGCCGCCGCCGCCGTCAAGGCTCACGACCAGGACAACGCTCACGCCCACGTGGAGAAAACGTCCTGGCAGCCCTAGTGATCACCTACTTCTGGGGACCTGTACTTAGGCTTCGGGCGGTGGCCGCACCGAGGGTGAGGGCGGCACGCCATGGGTTTGCAGTAGGCTGATCACGCGCCCTGCATTCACCGCGCCCATCAGCGTGCCGAGCACATCCCACACTGGGTCGGCCGCCGAGGAGAACAGAGCTGCACGGTGCAGAGCATCACGTTCGCTAAGCTCCGTGGGGCTTAGGCGTACCGCAGGTAGCGCCGCACCGTACAAACCGAGCCAGGTCGTCACGAAAGGTGCGATAAGCTCCGAAAGCTGCGCCAGCGTGTCGTCACGGCAGCGAAAGCCCGCCATCCACGGCGAAACGAACGGCAGCAGCGTGGCGGGCACGGGCGATGGTTTGAGCCGGGGACGCTTGCGTAGCGACCCGAGCACTTCGTTGAACGGCGCGTAAATACGCTGCACGTAATGGGGATGTAGGGCCAGATCGACGCGCGGCACCAGATCGACGAACACCGCGTAATCGCGTCCCACCCGGGCGGCATCGAGCATGAGGTGTGGCAAGGCCGAGCCCTTGGCGCCGAACGCCAGCAGCATGGCCGCGTCGACCTGCTCGTCGTCTTCCAAGGTCAGAAAAACGATTTTGTCGATGCCGCGCGCCGTGTAGCAGCGCACATGACCACGCGTGCCGCCCCGTCCCGTCATCGAGAGCCATGGACCGCGCGCACCACCCTCATGCTCAATCAGCGTCAGGCACTGTGCGAGCTGCGTGAGAACGCCCTGGGTGGCCTGAGCTGCAAAGTGCATGTCATTTGCACGCTAACACGCGGGCTCAAAAGCAAGCGCGCCGAGTGCACACAAGCCGCGTGATAGACTTTCGCCCATGAGCTTTCCGCACAATTTCTTGGCGGGGCGCGGCCCTACCGACCTTGAGCTTGTCATCGAAGGAAGCTGGCCGGATGACCTGCGCGGCAGCGCCTACTGGATCATGCCGGACACCCGCGGGCCCGGAGCGGGCGTCTTCTTTGCGCCTGGCATGTTAGCGCGCGTGAACCTGGATCAGGTCTCGCCGACCAAACGCAGCGTGCGCTGGACTTGTCAGACTGTGCGCACGCCCGATGTACGGCTGCGTGAGCGCACGCCGGAGCTATTTCGGCGCCTGTGGATCGCGGACATGAGCCCTTACGGTTTCTCGAACGCCGCCAACACCAATCCGCTCGCATTCAAGGGCCGCTTATTGCTCGCTTGGGATGGCGGGCGCCCGATCGAGGTCGAGGCCAAAACCGGTGACTTTTTGACGTTGTTGGGCGAGCGCAGACGCTGGCAGGAAGGCGCGCAATACCCGCTGCTGCCTGCGATCGCGACCACAGCCCATCCCGTCTACGACCATGAGCGCGACATGGTGTACGGCGTCGACTACTGCACCACCCTGGGCTCGAACGAACCGGCCCTCTTGCGCATCATGTCCTGGGACACTCAGGGCGCGCCGATCTTCCATCGCGTCGAAAACAGCCATCTGCGACAATACGTGCACGAGGTCGGCCAGACGCGCGACTACTTGATCCTCGGTCAGGGCGCGTTTCGACTCGAGCTCACCCAAGCGATGAACGGCAGGCGCTCCCTACCCCAGCTGCCCGATACCCCGCTCTGGATCGTCAACAAGAATGACCTGCGCCCTGGCGTGAGCAGCGTGCGCGCCACCGAGGTCGTGCTGAAACGCGAGCTCAACCATCTGTTTTGCGATTGGGAAGATCGCGGGGGCATCCTTACTTTGTTTGCGCAGCACACACCCGGTTTCGACATCAACTGCTGGATCAAACCCGGCGACTATTCCGAGCTAACCGGCGAGCCCGTACCTGAGTCTCTGATCGGCATGTACACCTCCGCTACCGACGTATGCCCGCTCGGTCGCTACCAAATCGACGTCAAGCGCGGGCGCATCAGCGATGCGGTGTTGCAGGGTGATGCGGCGCGTCACTGGACGAACAACCTCTACGCCAAAAGCTACGCACCCGGCGATATCCAGCAGCACACCCACCTCTTTCATCTGTACACAGGGCACCATCCGGAGCTTGTGACCGAAGAGGTGTTCAACATTTATAAACACCACCCCTATCGCACGGTGCCGGCGGAGGACATTCCACTACTCACGATTCCCGGCTGCCTCGACCTTATCGATCTGCGCACGATGAAACAGGTCGCTGGCTATCAGTTCAAGGAAGGCGAAGCGTTCGGCTCGCCGCTAGCGCTCCCCAAGCGCGGCATGCAGCGTCAGGATCAAATGTGGGTGCTCGCCCTGCGCCTCGATGGACCGCAAACCCGTCTATGCGTGTTCGATGGCGAAGCGCTCGAGCGCGGGCCTATCGCCAGCGCCAGCCATCCTGATTTCAAGATCGGTCTGCCATTGCATACCACCTGGATCGAAGAGCATCGCGATCGCGACTCTGAGTATCGCGTCCCGTTTAGTGCGGACGTCGGTCCCGGCTACGAGCGGCTGCCGACGTACGCCAAGCGCGCCGCCGAAGCCGTGATGCGCGAACTGGGTTAGGGCCCGATCCCGCTGAGGCCCAGCACAGAAAATGAATGGTCATTCATTGACCGACGGCGGGCTCGGGACATACTGAGGACCATGCAAAAGGCCGTCGTAACCTGTGCCCTTACGGGCGTGTTGACCAACCCCACGCAGCATCCGGTGCCCGTCACGGTCGAACAGATGGCCAAGGCCGCCAAGGATGCCTTCGACGCCGGCGCCACGGTAATGCACGTGCATTACCGCGATCCCAAGCCGGGCATGGGCCACATGCCGACCTGGGATCCCAACGTCGCAGCCGATATCACCCAGGCGATTCGCGAGGCCTGCCCGGGTGTGATCATCAACATGACCACGGGCACGATGGGGCCTGACATTTCGGGCCCGGTCGCCTGTCTAGAGCGCATCAAGCCCGAGATGGCGGCCTGCAACGCCGGCTCACTCAACTACCTTAAGGTCAAGAGCGACGGTAAGTGGGCCTGGCCGCCCATGATGTTCGACAACACGGTCGAAAAGGTCGAAAAGTTCCTCAAGGTAATGGACAAGGTCGGGGCAATCCCCGAGTTCGAATGCTTCGACGTCGGCATTGTGCGCTGCGTCGGTCTGTACGTGGACGCAGGGCTCGTGAAGAAGCACCCTGAGTATAACTTCGTGATGGGCGTCGCCTCGGGCATGCCCACCGATCCGGATTTGTTGCCGATCATGCTCAAGCTGATCAAGCCGGACTCGAACTGGCAGGTCACGGCCATCGGTCGCGGGGAGATCTGGCCCTTGCACCTTCGCGTGGCGGAGCTCGGCGGCATGTTGCGCACGGGCGTCGAAGACACTTTCTATCTACCCAATGGCGAGAAGACCACCGGCAACGGCCAACTGATCGAAGCGATGGTCAAGATGGCGCGCGAGGTCGGCCGCGAGATCGCGTCTCCCGCAGAAGCACGCCAGATCATCGGACTTGCGAACTGATTCTGCGCTGCAGCGCACCAACTGCGTGTCGTAACTGTGACGTCTCACGTTGCCCTCTATCCAGCGGGTCTGCGCTCGCGGTATGACCGCGCGCATGCGTGAAAGCTCGCTAAGTCGCCGCCACTTTCTTTGGATCTTGAGCGCCGCGGCCGCCCCCGTCGCGGCCTGCGCCGGTGACGCAGAGGACACCGTGATAGGTGGCGGATTCATCGATGGCGACGAGTCAGACGCTAGCCAAGGCGGAGGCTCAGGCGCGGGCGACTCCGGAAGCTCCGGCATGATGGCAGAGGACGGCGGCATGCTCGATGCGGGCGAGCCCGAGCTACCTCCAGTCGAGCGCCAGCCCAGCTTTGATTTCTTACACGGCGTCGCAAGCGGCGATCCGCTCAGGGATCGCGTCATCCTGTGGACGCGCGTCACGCCGAAGTCGCCCACCGGCGCGCAGCGCGTGTCGTGGGTGCTGGCGCGCGATCC
>JBBSJC010000669.1:0-4249 GCA_038257655.1 Polyangiales bacterium
CGGAAGAACGGCGAAAACGTTCCAAGCTCGAACCAGCGCGCGTACATCTCGGGAGATTTTGCGCCGGAGAAGCCACCGACATCCGAGCCGACGAAGGGAATGCCACTCAGGCTCATGCCCTGCAGCTGCGCAGCGACGATCGCCAGCGTTTCCCACTCGGATTCGGCGTCGCCCGTCCACACGGCGGCGTACTTTTGAGTTCCCGCGAAGCCTGCGCGAGTCAGAATGAAGGGGCGGCGATCCGGGTACTTGGCGAGGGCGCCGTCAAAGGTCGCCTTGGCCATCAGGTGCGCGTAGACATTGCGAATTTCAGCAAAGGTGGTCGGCGTGCCGTCGCCGTCGACTTTCGCATCGAGGGGAAAGCCCTCCGGATGGAAGACGGCCGGCTCGTTCATGTCGATCCAGGTACCGTGCACGCCGCTGCCTTCGTAGAAGCGGCCGAGCTCGTCGGCCCACCAGCTGCGGCCCTTTTCGCTCGAGTAGTCGGGGAACACCGCCCATTCCGGCCAGCACTTGCGCTGCACGGGCTTACCATCTGGGCCGAGAATGAATGCGCCCTGCGCAATGCCACGATCGTAGGCAGCATAGCCATTGTCCGGGTCGAACTTGATGCCGGGGTCAAGGATGGTGGTGACCTTGAAGCCGCTGGCTTCGAGCCCCGACACGAGCTGCTTTGGATTGGTGAAGTCGGTTTTGTGCCAGGTAAAGGAGCGGTACCCGTCCATGTAATCGATGTCGAGCCACATCCCGTCAGCGGGCAGCTTGCGCGTGCGAAACTCAGCGGCGACGGTGCTCACACGGGTATCGGGCGTATAGCTCCAACGCGCCTGATGGTAACCGAGTGCCCAAAGTGGAGGAAGCTCCGTGCGCCCCACGAGCGCGCTATACTGTTCGAGCACCTGCGAAGGAGCCGGCCCCTCGAACACGAACAGATCGAGCTCTCCGCCATCTGCCGTGATGCCAAGGGCGTCAGGCTTGGTCTTACCGATATCGAAGACGCTGCGATGGGTGTTGGCAAGATAAACGCCGGAGGCCTTGCCTTCTCGCACCGACATGAAGAACGGGTGCGACTGATAAATAGGATCGCTGACCGGCCGATAACGTCCTTCGGGGTCCGACCAGGCCGGATCCGAGTTCCAGTTGGTGAGCACTCGGCCGCGGCGCTCCGCTTTGCCCGTCTTTTCCCCAAGACCGAAGATGCGTTCGCCCTTGGTCAGCTCACTGACGATCGCTACCTTACTGTTTTCGGCACTGAACGGCACAGTCGCTGCCCACACCTTGCGACCTGTCAGGTCGGTGACCGAGGGTAGACAAGCACCGGCCGGGATCGACAGCTCAAGCGCCGCCGTACGCACGGTAAGGCCGGCCGGCGTATCCTTGACGGAGACCTTCGTAGGCCCAGTGAATGCCGCTAGATCGTGGGTCCATCCGCGTTCTACCAAAGGCTTCCCGTCGCGGATGAAACGCAGCCGCAGCGTCGCATCGTTGAGCACACTGACCTTGAGCGCCAAGTCGGCGCTGCACGCGCGCTCGAGCTCCACTACGCCAGCGGGTTTGGTCACGCTGCCGTCGTCCCAGGGGAGGCTGCCGTCCGCGTCCTTGCCCGGGCCAGTCTGAGCGTCGTCCATGTCGAACCCGCCGCCTTCCGGGCTGGTGGCAGGTCCCTGAGCCGCGTCTTTCTTGGAGCTGCCTTCGGCACAGGCGCCCAGGGTACTGGCGAGCGCGAGCACAATCCAACCTAGACGCACGGACGCGGTGGGAGAAAGTTTCTGAATATAGGGATGACGAGCGAAAACGTGGGCCACGATCTGCCTCGCAGGTAGAAGTAACGCGTAAATGGAATACTACGAAATGGGTAGCTTAAGGGGGGCCTAAGCTACTTAACTTTGAGCTTTCAGGCGACGGTGGCTTCAGCCCCCGCCGCATACACAGCGGGCGTCTGCCCCAACGCCTTCAGCAGGGCGCGGGCTTGGGCATGGTGAGGGATATCCTCGAGCTTGAGACGCATGCGCCTACAGAAATTGCGCTCGGGCTCAAAGGTGCCCGGCACATTCTGGGGCTCGACTTCTCCCCACAGATCCTCGAGCGTGATCAGGATCATTTCCGCGTCGCTTTTGATGAGCCGCGTTACAGCGGCGCGCAGCGCGTCTTCGCGCGTGGCGTGTGCCGAAAGGCCCAATGCGTCGAGCAGTGTCAACAACAGACTGCGCCGCTCAGCATGCGCGTCGATCGCTTCGGCGGGCGTGATCATGCCGCGCCCAAGTCGTTCGTCGATGTCCTGCGCATGCCAAAGGCCTGCAAAGGACGGCATGTCATGGGTGTTGATGCTGGCGAGGGCGGCCTCGGGCGCGCGGCGCAGGAGAGTTGCGCCACCGGCGTGCCCCGTCGATTCGATGATTCCACTGTGCTCGAGCGGATCGTCGTGATGGTCGTGGCGTTCGTTGTGCCCGTTGCCCCCTTTACGCTCGCAGCGCGCAAGCTCGAAGGGCAACACATACATACGCTTCAACCCGTGCTCTGCCATGGTCTCCCGCACCTGCGCGGGCACGGTGCCGAGGTCTTCGCCAACCAACACGCTGCTCGACTTGGTGGCTTCTAGGGCAAAGATCGCATACAGCTCTTCGTGAGGTTGTTTGAGGTAGAGCCCCTCGCGCGCGCTCATGCCCTGCGGAACGCAGAACGTGCGATGCAGACCCATTACGTGGTCGATGCGCAGAATGCCTGCATGTTTGAGCTGATTGCGCACATAGGCGATGAAGTAGCGATAGCCCTGGGCACGCTGACCCTCGGGGTGGGCAGGCGCAAAGCCCCAGTCTTGACCCTCGAGGCAGAGCGGATCGCGCGGCGCACCCACGCCGATACCTGGCACGAAACACTCAGGCTCGCGCCACATGTCAAAGCTCGCGCTGTGGACGCCCAGGGGTAGGTCCAGATGCAAGTGAACGCCACGTGCTTGCGCTCGCTCTGCGGTCGTCGAAAGCTGCATGCTCGTCTGCCACTGGGCATAGAGGTGCATCTGGTAGCGCGCCTGCGAACCGTCGTTGGCAGTCAGCGCCCGCTGCTTTAGCTCGGCGGGCCAATGGTAAAGGTCGCCATGGGCATCGCACACCGCGCGAAAACGCGCGTACTCTTCGGCGTAGGGCTGTTGGGCAAGGAAGCTTGTAAAGCGTGGGTTCTGCTCGCCGTCATGCGCAAAAAAGTGCTGGGCGAGCGGTGTCAGCAGCTTATGTACGTGCTTGATGTTCCGACCGGGCATGACGTACGGGCTCTTCTCGAGCGCGGCCGTCTCACGACGAAAGGCTTCGGAGTGAAACAGATGATTGGCCTCGGCGCAGTCTGCTAGCTCAGGCAACAAGGTAAGATCGAGCAAGGCCTCGTTCCAGAACAGGCGACTGGCCGGCGCAAATGGGCTCGAATCGAAGGGCTGCTCGAGAAACTGGGCCATCATCGGCAGCGTCGCCACGAAATCGCCGCCAGATTTGCGCACGAGCTCACAAAGGTCTGACAGCTCACTCAGCGTGCCTGAGCCCTGGGCGGTGCGGCCGCGCAGCGCATACACGGGCGCGAACAGTCCCCAGCTCTTTCTGGGTCCACGCGGGGCGCGAAGCGGTGCTGCGATAATCATGGTTTCGGCGCGTCGCGCGCCCCACTCGAGCTCGAGCCGATGGTAACCCACGGGCAGACGTAGTAGGCACGGCACCGAGTGAAGCACGCCGTGTCGCATACCCTCAGGTAAGGCCTGCTGCTCGTATTCGGCGCCGCCACACAACAGAACGCGACCGTCTTCCAGCACCACACGCACGCGCCAATGCCCACGAGGCGCTTGCGCATCACTCCACAGCGAGAGACTATCGAGTGTACCGCCCCACGCCACAGTAACCGGAGACAGACCCCGTCGATTGCGCTTTTGCTCACGATCCATGCGCGCACGCGCAGCATCTCGCTCGGTCTGCACGGAATATCCGAGGCGCGCCATCATACAAAACAGCGCTTCACGGGGGGCGCGCTGCGCTTGACCCAAGCCATCGACGTAGTCGCGGACGATTCCTAACTCATTGACGAGGGCGTTGAGCTCAGGTCCAAGCATGTCTGATTCGTTCGTCCATTCGCTGCGTTGCATCATAGGTCAGGCCTCGGTGGAAGCGTCGCTCGGGGTTTCATTGCGGTTTCGATTGATAGTCGTACACAAGTGCGTTACTAAAGTCTAGGCATACAATGGAGTGTCGGCTATGGCTTTCTTCTCGCGTGC
>JBBSJC010000670.1:0-4238 GCA_038257655.1 Polyangiales bacterium
AAAACAAGGTTTTTGCCCTGCGCGATCAGGCCAAGCAGGCCTATCACAGCGTCAGCACCGTCGATGAAGAGGCGGAAGTCGCGCAGGAGCTCGGCGCTGGCGGCCAGACGGACAAGGCCCAGGAAAAAGTCGAGCGTCTCGCAGTACCCGATCCGGAAAGCGGCTGGCCACCCCCCGCAATCGACCCTTTGACCACGCCAGAAGTGTCAGGTGAGGGTAAGTGGCGAGCCATCGTCGACGACCCGCACGCACGTGAGTTGCCCTCGGGGGCGCCCGTGTTCTTTCAAACCTTCCTGAGGCCCGATCCGGAGCGCACGTTTGCACGCGTCTACCTTACTATCTGGGACCCGCGCCTCGTGCAGCTCAACATGGTCGCGGGCACACAAGAGCCCGTGAGTGCCACCGGGGAGACCGGTTCTGGCCGCATCCCGCGCGACCGCGGCACGATGAGCAGACTCGTCGCTGCCTTCAATGGCGGCTTCCAAGCGGTGCACGGCGAGTTCGGGATGATGGCAGACCGGCGCGTGTATTTGCCGCCGAAGCCGTGGGCCGCCACCGTTTCGATCTTCGAAGACGGCCGCGTCGGGATGGGCTCTTGGCCCGGGCCTAAAGATCGTAAGGCTGGATATGACGAGGCGCGCGCGGTCGCAGAGTTGCCTTCGGACCTGGTAGCTTTTCGTCAGAACCTGACGAGCTTGGTCGAGGACGCGCGGTTCAATCCCTGGGGCCGCTGGTGGTGGGGAGCCGCGCCGCAGCAACAGAGCGAGCAGACGCTCACGCAGCGCAGCGCTTTGTGTCTGACGCGCGAAGGACTGATGCTGTACGCCTGGGGCGATTCGCTCTCGCCCGAAGCTTTGGGCCAGGCCCTGGTCGCCGCGCGCTGCCTGCGCGCCATGCACCTCGACATGAACTCGGGCCACTCGGGCATGGAGTTTTACAATGTGCTCGCACCCCAGGAGCCGCGGGCGCCCATCGAGAAGCGCGAGAACTTTCGCTTCGAAGGCACGGTACCGGGTCTTGCCGGTCTGACGGTGCGAGCGCGCAAGGCCGTGACATCGATGGGCTTGCCCCTGCCGCGCTACATCAATACGGATCCACGCGATTATTTCTATCTGACGCTCAAGCCAGGCATCGAAACGTCGCCGCTGCCGGCCGAGGCCCCCGCATTGACGAGTGCCGACATGCCCCATGCTGGCTGGCCCCCGGCCATGGCGCGCGCGATCGTCGCTCAGAGCCGCATCGTGCGCATCGACCCCGCGCGTGCGCTACCCAGCACGGCAGCAGGCAGCGGTGCCGAGGTGTTGCTCGCTGAGCTTCGCGGCACCGCGCATAGTCCGGTCATCGACGACCACGCACTGTTCTTCACACGCGCGACCATCGGATTGACGTACGCGGTCGGCGTACCGCCGGCGAGCGCTAGCGTCGTTTTGCGCGGGCCGTTACTGAGCAGCCAGCCCTTGGCTGGGAGCGCGATCGGGGTCGATGAGGAAGGTTTACTGGTCTACGCCGAGACGGACGATAAGACGGATCGTGCGCTCGCCAAGGTCATGGCCTCAGTGGGGGTCAGCCGCGCGCTCGCTCTCGGTGAGGCACGGTTAGGTCTGCAGTTTCGCGAAGGCTTGCTCGACGCCCAAGGCACCACGCGCATGCCAGAAGGCACGACCCTGCTGCGCTTTGTCGCAAGCTCCACCCCCGCCACAGAGGTGCTGTTCACGGACAATAAGCCGATGCCCTACGGTCGCTGGGCGCAGCTTCAAGATCAGCGGGTTCGCTACTTTCGAGCGGGTGACCCCTCGGCTCGTGCCCCCGCTGGCGTTCTTGGAGACACGCCTGCTCCCTGACCTGTGTTTGCCATCTGACATCGGCTCAGGTCTGCTTGTGACCGCGAACACGAGCGGGGTGTAAGATGCGATACCGGGCTGTAAAAGGGTGTGCTTTCGCGTAAATTTCGCGCAAACCGCGACCCGTTCCACGCTTGACCCCCGGCCGGCGCCCTGCGTAGACTGCGTCGTGCATGAACCTACCCTAGGCCACTCGGGGACGCAGCGTGAGATGTTGGGGCCCGCCGCCGCGCACATCTTGAGTAGACCCCAGCGCGAAAACATCTTACTGAGCGAGCGTGTGAAGAAGCCCATCCCTTTCGGCAAATATTACCTGCTCGACCGCATCAATGTCGGTGGCATGGCCGAGGTCTTCCGAGCGAAGGCTTTCGGCGTCGAGGGCTTCGAGCGAATCGTCGCAGTCAAGCGTATCTTGCCGAGCATCGCCGAGGACACCGACTTCATCACGATGTTCATCGATGAAGCGAAGATCGCGGTGCAGCTCAACCACGCGAACATCGCTCAGATCTTCGATCTTGGTAAGGTCGGCGACGCCTACTTCATCGCGCTTGAATACGTGCATGGCAAAGACGTGCGCACCGTTTTCGATCTGGCGCGCAAAGAAGGAGAAGCGCTGCCCGTCGGCATGGCTTGTTACGTGATGATGAAGGTGCTCGAAGGGCTCGACTACGCGCACAACAAGCGCGACGCGACCGGCCGTGATCTCGAGCTCGTCCATCGCGATATTTCGCCGCAAAACCTCCTCGTCTCCTATGACGGAGACGTCAAGTTGATTGACTTTGGCATCGCCAAAGCTGCGGGTAAGGCCGGCAAGACTCAGGCGGGCATTCTCAAGGGCAAGTTCGGTTATCTGTCGCCCGAGCAAGTGGCTGGCGTTGTAATCGATCGACGCAGCGACGTATTCGGCGCAGGCATCGTGCTGTATGAGCTCCTGACGCTTGAGCGTCTGTTCGCCGGCGATAGCGATTTCTCCACCATCGAAAAAGTGCGCAGCGTCGAGATTCCGCTGCCCAGCACCTACAACCGAAAGATTCCAAAGGAGCTCGAGCAGATCGTGCTCAAGGCGTTGTCGCGCGACGTCACCACGCGCTTTCAGACTGCCAATGAGCTGCACGATGCCCTACAGGCCTTTCTGTATACGAGCGGCGACGCATTTGGCCGCCGCGATCTCAGCGCCTGGATGCGCAAGCATTTTCCAGACGACGTGACTGGGGCTCACATCGCCTTGGGCGAGGGCCCTCAATCCAATGCAGCGCCGCCTTCTGAGCAGTCCGACATTGCACCTATTCTCGAGCCAGCGGAGTCCAAAGCCGTGATTACAGAGACCCGTGAAACGCCCGAAACGGGCAAGCCCAAGAACAAGTCAACCATTGTCGGCATGCCCGCCGTGCTCCCGCCTGCGGATCTCGCCGCCCCGAGAGGGGGCCGCTCAGTGCCGCCACCACCACCGCGAGGTGATGCAACCGGGTCTGTGTTGAACGGTCGAACCTCACCACCAGGTGCGGGGCGCTCGGTGCCGCCGCCTCCACCCCGTGGCAGCGCCCCCCCCGGTCCGCCGCGTACCGAAGCGCGCACTGAGTCACATGCTGACGAGGAGGTGGCCTCGTCGTTCCCAGCCGAGCGCGCACCCGTCACCCGCGCCCCTACGCCGGTGACCGCGATCCCATCCGTATCCACGCGGCCTACGCCATCGACGATGTCCGGACGCCCCTCGCCATCCGGGCCGCCGGCCGCACGATCGATGCCTCCCCCGCCGCCACGCGGAAGTGTTGCACCCGGCGCGATCTCTGCCGCCGCTGTCGCCGCCGGATCGTACGCCGCAGTGCCTACGGGCCTGAGCGCAACCGAGCCTACGCCAGTGCCCGGCCCCAATCCGGTGCTCGACATGGACTGGGATGACGAGGAGCTTTCGACTCAAATCTACGATCGACCGGAGGATCAGCTCGAAGAGAGCGGTAGCTACGAGCAGGTCGACGGTGGCTTTGATGACCTTGCTGCCGCATCCGCGTCCCCTTACGCGCAATCGCAGGTATCAACCTACGTGCCGCCCAGTAATGGAGTGGGCATGCCGGGCGTGCATGTCTCGCCCAAGGCGTATTCGAACTCCGATGTGCCGCCATCGTTCTCCCAGGCACCCAGGGCGTCGCGTGCCGCGCAGGTCACCCAACCGATCATCACGCACCAGGCGGCGCCAGAGCGCAGTCGTGGCTCGGTGTACGCGGCCCTCGGTGTGGCGGCGTTCATCGGGGTCTGCCTCGCCCTGTACTTTGCGTTCAAGACGGAGACGCCCGGCGTCGTCCAGCTCACCACCCATCCGACCGACGCCACAGTACTTTTCGATGGCCAGATGATCGGCTCGGCCAGCCCCTTCGTGGTCACCTCCGTGAAGCCTGGCGA
>JBBSJC010000671.1:0-4208 GCA_038257655.1 Polyangiales bacterium
AGCAGCGATTTCGAATATGTCTTTCGCGTCGCAGACCGGGGCGCTGGCATGAGCGTGGAGCAGCGGGCGCGCGCGTTCGAGCCTTTCTTTACGGGTCGAAAGGGTGGTACCGGCCTGGGACTCGCCGTGTGCCAAGGAATCATACGTGCCCACGCGGGGACGATTATCGCCACCGACCGTCAGGGTGGCGGCAGCGAGCTAGTCGTCAGGCTACCGGTTCGAGCGTCCCAGGTTGCCAAGTCATAAGGCTATCACCACTTCGTGGCGGCCAGCCACCGACTGGGGCGCGCTCGTCGCCTGGCAATACGACTACCCGCAGGCGCCAACCCAGGTCCTGCTATGTACGGCAGCACGCGAGGCCCTCAGCGGCGGATCCGCCGCGCACATCAGCTTAGCGCCCGGCACAAAACACTCAGATCGCCTCGACGCCGACGCATCCCCGTCACCGGCGCTGAAAATTCTTCAGATACAGCGAGTATCCTTGCGAAGTTTCATCACCGCCGACGGGGCGCCTCGACGCCGGTCCGACCTGATTCTTTTGTGCCGGGCGCTTAGGGCGCGCTGAAAGCGTGGTGGCGCAGTAGCGCAAATCAGTATTCAGCCTTGAAGCCAAGCACCGGCAAGATCGGCAGGGCACTAACCTTACCACTCTTGGAGTAGTCATAGTTATAAGCTACGGCCGCCGAGTTATCGCGATTGTAGACGTTCTGCACGTCGAGATAAGCCGTGAACGACCAGCTGTTGAACACCCACGCCTTGTCGACTCGCAAGTCCAGCTGCTGAAAGCTCGAGAGGCGCGCGCCGTTGGTCCGACCAAAGGTAGGCGCGTACTCGTCGTTGTCGGAAACGAACACGGCCCCCGTGACGGGCGTCGTCGGCTGCCCGGTCCGATAGCGAAAACGCGTGGAAAAGCGCCAATGCCTCGGTAAGTGGTATGCGGCGAGCAGCACCAGGTTATGGGTCTGGTCGGCGTCAAATGGGCGGTAAGCCTCACCCCGAACCCGCTTGCGCTCGGCCCGTGACAGCGTGTAACTGACCGAGCCGCTCAGCCGATGCGACAGTTGCTTGTGCAACGAGGCCTCGAAACCGACCACGCGCCCTTCACCGGTGTTTTCATACTCCAGCGGCACGAGCTGATTGCCTTCGATACGAATGGTATCGCTGCGCGCCGTCAGGCCAGCGAGCTGATGGTAAAAGCCGGTCAGATCGAGCATCAGATAGTCAAGTGGCTTGATCTCGACCCCTGCGCTGTGTTGCAGCGAGCGTTCGGTGCCGAGGTGAGGATTGCCAAAACGCGGGGCGCTCTCGTCGATGTCCGGGGCGGCGTGGTGCACGCCCGTACCCGCTTTGAGCGCAAGCTGCGGTACAGCCTGGTAGCGACCGGTGACGCGCGGGTCCACCGTAACGTTTTCTATCTGCGGTTGCACGTCGCTACGCACTCCGGGCACGAGCAGCCAATCACGATGCGGGCGCAGTTCGAGCTGAGCCCAGGCGCCCCCTGCATAATGGTCGATATCACTGCTGTAGGCGCGCCGCTCTGCGGCATAGTCCACATAACCTGAGGGCTGACCTTCCTTTGGCGGCTGCGCGATCAGGACGTCGGTCGCCCAGCGCCCAAGCTCGGCCTCGACACCAAGCTCCACAGCTATCCAGTCACGCGGCGTCAGCCGAAAGGTGTCGCGCAAGAGCAGCGTGTCGTAGTCGATGTCGACGCGCCCCTGGTCGCCAAGATGCGTATACGTGTTGAAGTGCATGAAGCCGACGCGCGCGCGGTTGCTGATCACGCGCGACGGCGTGAAGTCATGCTCCAGCGTCACGTGTTGCATGTGAGCGGCAGCGGCAATGGTGCCGAACTGAATCTGAGCGCTTTCGTCGCGCAGCTCCTCGGTATCCAAACGAAAGCGATCGTCGGAACCCATGTAGAACAAACGCAAGCTATGGGCAGCATTGGGACGGGCGCTAATCAGCAGCTGATAGTCATCATAGCGCGGCAAGGTTTCGTTCAGGGCCTTCATCACCTGGTCGATGTAGCTAAAACGTGCCGCACCCGCGATCGACACCTTACTAGTGACCGGAGTCTCCACGAACACGCCAGCATCCAGCAAGCTAATATCGACGTAACCATGGGTGCGGTCAGGCGACAGGCGCTTGAGGCGAGCTTCGAGCACACCGCCGATTTGTCGACCGTACTGCACCGGCGCCCCACCGGGGTAGACTTCGATACTTTCGAGCATGCCTGGGGCCACCAGCGAGCGGATGCCGATGAAGTGAAAAAACATCGGCATCCGAAAGCCCTCCAGGTAGGTCGCCGACTCTTCAGGTCCGGCGCCACGCATGGCAATACCACTTACGCCATCGCCATTGAGCACGGCGATACCCGGCAAATTCTCCACGGCTAGCAGCGGGTCACCAAAACTTCCCGGTTGGGTCTGCGCCTCGCGCACATCGAGACGATGACGCGTCACCTCGCGACGTGGCGCGGCCGACTCGACCAATACATCGTAAGGGTTGTCGGTTGAGCGCTCAAGGTAAAGCGTCACATCGGTCTGTTCGGACGCGAGCACCTGCTCTTCGCCACGCGATGACAGATAGCCTTCGCTGTGTGCACTAAGAAACCATGCACCTGGACTAAGATCATAAAAGATGAAGTGCCCCTGAGCATCGGTGAGTGCCTCATAAGCTTGCTCGCCCTGCTCGAGCGTCACGCTTACGCCGGCTAGCTTGGAACGAGTACCGCGTTCCAAAAGTGTGCCTGCAAGCTCCCCGGTAGACGGCGCGGCAGGCTCCGGAACCGAGGGCGACGGCTTGGTTTCGCTCGCCAGGTCCGGGGCCGCGGCCCGAGCGGGTAACACGAACCGGTATAAGTACTGAACGCGCACCGCCACGGGCGTGCCCTTTGCGCGTGCGGGCTCGAACTTGAATTGCTCGACGGCGGCCTGCGCGGCGCTCTCAAAGCCGTAATCAGGCAGCTCTGCCGGCGTGAGCACCTCGCTAAGAATGACCGCGCCGTTCGCGTCGATGTCGATCTGCAACAGCACGTTGCCCTCGCGAAGTTCCTGAAGAGCGCGTGGTGGGTACACCACCGGCGCCTCGCTGAGCAACTTGGGAGGGGTATCGATAGGCTGCGCGAGCACAGGCAACGCCCACGACAACACACACAAACAAACGATGATTCGCATGACGAAACTCCACAAGAATGGACAAAAAGGTGCGCACTTCGGGCATGGCAGGGCCAGACGCACGCGCGCGGAGTGCGTGTTCCGACCTGCAGAAGGTAAAGACCGAAAACGGTAAGGGTCAGTCGACGAGCTGCACTTGGCCCTCACGCCAGTCGACCCCGCCGCGGTGATCACGCACCACGACAATCACGCGTGCGCTCCCTGATTTCGTAGGGGCATGCCAGGCGTTTCTGCTGGCCTTTGCGAGCGATTCGACCCCTTCCTTGTAGGTGCTGCGCATGCGCTCGGTGGAGCCAGCGTCCACGAACCAGGTAAAGGTTAAGGCCTCGCGGGTTTCGCCTGTGAACACCTCACCTTCTACCAGCACGGGCAGATAGGTCTCGCTTGCATCCTTTTCGACTTGCACGCGTAGCGGATGATCGACATCGGCAGAAAGCTCGACAGCTTGCGCCGCATCGAGCGCGATCGACTGTGAGCCCGCCTGCACGTTGAGCGCGGCCAGACGTGGGTTTTGGTTCGGCACCTGATCGTCCAACAGCAGCAAGCGCACGGGCTTGACGGTGTCGATTGCGAAGCTTCCCGCTTTCGCCTTGAACCTTACGGTCCAATCCCATCGCGCGCCGCAGTCAGGCAGGGTGGTGGCCGCGCTGCCTACGAGCTCGGCGAGCGCCTGGCACAGGGCACGCGTCCCTTCGACCTCAGCCGGAAAATTAAGATTGGCAGTGACTTCCGAGCCAAGGGCGAGCGAGGGCGCTGCTCCCGGAAGCTTTGCCTTGTCCCAAGCCCGAGCAAACATGGGCTGATCGACCGGACAGGCGAAACCAAGGTTGGGATCGGCGGGCCACGGACAGACGGACCAGGTTGTAGCGAGCGGTTGCTGGGTGGCGTTGTAGACCAAGGCATCGATCCTGGTGGCTTCCCCTGCTTGCAGCTCCGGCGGAGAGGCACGCAGCGCGAGCACACGCAACCCGCTGAGCTCGTTGTAGGGCTCAAAGTCAGGCTCGCAGCCAAAGAGGCCCAGAGCCAACG
>JBBSJC010000672.1:0-4194 GCA_038257655.1 Polyangiales bacterium
CGACGCCATCGCGGCGCAGTTGGAGGCTCACTGATGAGTGTCTATCCCTTGGTGCAACACACCGATCCGAGCACGCTCAAGCTCAAAGACTTTCAATCGGACCAAGACGTCCGCTGGTGTCCCGGCTGCGGCGATTACTCGGTGCTCGCCAACGTGCAGCGCGCCATGCCCGCCCTCGGCATTCCGCGCGAGAACTTCGTGTTCGTGAGCGGCATCGGCTGTTCGAGCCGCTTTCCTTACTACATGAACACCTACGGCATGCACACGATCCATGGTCGCGCGCCTGCTGTCGCCACTGGCATCAAGAGCGTGCGTCCTGATCTATCCGTGTGGGTTATCACCGGCGATGGCGATGCGCTTTCGATCGGCGGCAATCACTTCATGCATGTCCTGCGTCGCAACGTCGACATCAAGTACATGCTCTTCAACAACCGCATCTACGGCTTGACCAAGGGGCAGTACTCGCCGACCTCGGAGATCGGCAAAAAGACCAAGTCGACGCCGATGGGATCGATCGATTATCCGATCGATCCGGTCAGCGTCGCGCTAGGTGCGGGCGCAACCTTCGTCGCGCGTTCGGTCGATGTCGACGCAGTGGGCTTCCAGCAGGTGCTGGCGTCAGCTGCCACGCATAAGGGCACGGCGTTCATCGAGATCTATCAGAACTGCAACATCTTCAACGATGGCGCGTTCGTCCAGCTGCAAGACAAAAAGCAGCGCCCGTCTTCTGCGCTGATGCTCGAGCACGGTAAGCCGATGCGCTTCGGCGATAAGAACGAAAAGGGCATCATGCTCGACAGCCAGGGGCGCCCGCTCGTGGTGGACGTGGCGGAGGTCGGAGAAGACAAGCTACTCGTTCACGACGAGACGAGCGACACGATCCCGTTTGTGATCAGCCGCATGAAACCGCCGCACTTCCCCACTCCCCTGGGTGTCATCCGCAAGGTACAGATGCCGACCTACGACGACATGCTCAATGCCCAGGTCGAGTCCGCCAAGCCCAAGCGCGTCAGCGTGCAAAAGCTGCTAGATGCAGGGGAAACCTGGATCGTCAAGTAGGTTGACTTCTTTAGGATTTCCCGACCCGCGGCCGCTTGAGTCATACTCAGGCGGCCGCTTTCGTTGAATCGTTGGGCAGCTTGCGGGGTCTCGCTGCTCGGGACGCGACAGCATAGAAGGTTTTCCAACCATTCTACGGCACGGCACAACACCGGGTAAACGCTGTTGACCTGGGTACAAGATTCGGAGAGGATGCGGCCATGCTTGATAGGAATCGCTCATCGAACCGCGTATTCGCGCTCCTTATGCTGGCTCTTGGCCTTGTGGCCGCAGTCCCCCTCGCTAGCCCCGCCCAAGCCGATGGCCCCAGCTCCGAAAGCGGGCTGAAGTGGGAGTATCTCGCTCGGGAGGATGGCATCGATATCTGGAAGCTCGAGATCCCAGGCAAAGAGTTGCCCGGCTTCCGCGGCCAGGTCGTGATCCAGGCCAGCATGCAGCACATCCTCGATGAAATGATGGACTCAAAGCACCACAAAGACTGGATGTACCGCATCAAGGAGTCGGCAGTGCTGCAAGAGCTCAGTCCAATGGATGCGATCGTGTACAGCCGCACCTCGGCGCCGTGGCCGGTCTGGGACCGCGATGTGATCTTGAAGGTCGGCTACAAGTACAACGACGACAAGAGTCACATGATCATGCGCTTCAAAAACATCGATTCGGACAAGCGTAAGCTGCCCGAGAACGTGATTCGCATGCCCTACCTGTCCGGCTTCTACAAGCTGTGGAAGATCGACGAAAACACGACCAAGGTGCTCTACGAAGTCGAGGCCGACATTGGCGGCTCGATCCCAGCGTGGCTCGCGAAGAAAGCCTCCAAGGACCTGCCGTACATCACGCTGTCTGCGCTGCGCGACCGCGTGATGACGCGGGCCAAGAACTAGCGCCTGGCGTACGCTCCTGGCATGAAGCCGGCCGAGCACGAGCGCATGTTTCGCGCGGAGGCGACGCACTTTTGGTTTGTCGGTACGCGCAGCGTGATAGCCGGAGTGCTGCGCCAAGTGCCCGCAGGGCGCATGGACGGCGCCCGGTGCTTAGTCACCGCTCGCAGAGCGCGCTGAAGGCCGGATCGTGCGCAAGCGCTCAAGATAGTGACCCAACTAGCGTTTTTTGTGGCGTGTCCCGACACGGGAAGGCACGAGACCCGTGCAAAGCAGTTCTCCCGCGGCGCGTTGTTTGCTAGCTTGAGCCCGTGCGCACAGCGCGCACCTTCGCTTATGGTTAGGTTCCTTCGATGAGCACTCTCTGCTTTTCGCGCATTTCGGTCGGAGCGTTCGTACTCGCTGCAGGCCTGACTATGACGGCCTGCGAGGTCGAACGACCGAAGGGGTTCACGCCGACCAAGCGCGAAGTCACCCAGGGCAACTCCGATTTGTTCCCTGATGATGGTGGCTCCGAGCCGGTGGCCGGAACCAACGGCGCCATCGACGATCCAGACTTTCCCGTCGAAGAGCCCGATGGCGGGATGGCCATTCCTGTCGACTCGCCCTTGGCCAAGGTGCAGGGATATTACTGGCTGCGCACGGACATCGAGTTCACGTACAAGCAGACGACCCAGGGTGTGACCCTCGAAGTGTTCAATCGCGCAAGTCACATGGCGCTGACGCGACTTGTGGCCGACGGCACGGTGCTCAAGGCAGTCGAACGCAACTGCCACATCTTTTATCAGCATGAGTGCAAGCGCAGCTGTAGCTCGTTCTCAACGACCGTGGCGGCCGGTGCTGCCACGCTCTACCGCGCCCTGGACTTGCCACGTGTCTACTCGCTGACCAACAACAACAGCATGTTCTCAACGGACACGGCATCGCTGTTGCTCGGCTGGACCGGGCCGGCAGACCCCTTGCCGAGTAGCTTGTCCGACCCTTCCGTGTGGAACGCGAGCAACGATGCCACGTCGAAGGGCTTCTACATCAACGTCAAGACCGGAGGGCTGCCTTCGAGTCCGTTCAGCCCCTCTAGCCTGGACTGTTACTACAACACCGTGGAGCGCTTCACGTCTGCTTACAGCGGCCCGCTCAAGAATGGCTCGCTCGATGGCGTCAATGCGACTTTGAATACCACCGGCTCCAAGGCCGATACGCTCGACACTCAGGGCGGCGGACTGTGCACCCCGGGCACCAACAACGCGCCGATCTCACGCACGACGGTGCGCTTTGCAAGTGTTCCAGGCGGCGCATCTTTCTGGACCTGTCCGTCCCTGGCAGATTTCAAGGCCAAGCTGGCCGATCCGTAAACCTTACTGTTTGTCGCAGCTCTCTGTTTTCTGTGCTCGCGCCAACTTTGCCGGTTAGGTAAACGCTGATCAGAAGCTTCTAGCCAGGCGCACCCGTTTCACTACAGTACGGCTCGAGGCGGCCACGGAGGTCGTCAGGCGTGTGAGGTGAGCGATGGATATCAAGGGCGCAGTGGCGTTGGTTTCGGGTGGTGCTTCGGGCCTTGGCGAGGCGACGGTACGTACGCTCGTGGCAGCGGGTGCGAAGGTCGTGATCGCAGACATGAACGTCGAGAAGGGCGAAGCGCTCGCCAGTGAGCTCGGCGAAGGCGTCGCGTTCGTAAAGACCGATGTCGCGGACGGCGATCAGGTGCAGGCCGCAGTCGACAAGGCCGTGTCGATGGGCTCGCTGCGCGCGACGATCAGCTGTGCGGGCATCGGCGCCGGCGTCCGCATCCTTGCCAAAGACGGCTCGCCCCACGATCTGAAGCTGTTTCAGAAGGTCATCAGCGTCAACCTATTCGGCACCTTCAACATGATGCGGCTCGGTGCCGCGGCCATGAACAAGAACACGCCCGATGCGGACAACCACCGTGGCGTGATCGTGAACACCGCGTCGATCGCGGCCTTTGATGGTCAGATCGGTCAGGCGGCGTACAGCGCATCGAAGGGCGGCGTCGTCGGCATGACGTTGCCCGTGGCACGCGACCTTTCGAAGTCTGGCATCCGCGTGTGCACCGTGTGCCCCGGCACCATGGACACGCCCTTGCTCGGCACGTTGCCCGAGGCTGCGCGCCAGGGCCTGGCCGCGGCGATTCCGGTCCCCAGCCGTCTTGGCTTGCCCGCGGAGTTTGCGGCATTGGTCAAGCACATTGTCGATAACAACTACATCAACGGCGAGGTCATCCGCATCGATGGCGCGCTGC
>JBBSJC010000673.1:0-4174 GCA_038257655.1 Polyangiales bacterium
AGGACCTCCTGCGGGCCGTCGTGGAGAGGGGGCAGGACCAGATGCTCCGCGAGATCCGGTCAGGGTTGGCTACTCACGCCTCGCTCACGGCCCAGTTGCAGCACGTCTTCGAGGTCTGGAGCGTTCGACCGTTTGAGGTTGTCGCGCGCTCACCGGCAGCCGGCGAGCTAATGGGCGGGTCGTACGACTTCGCGAGGGACGTGTTCGAGCGCGGCGCACAGCAACTGACGCAGGTGATCTCAGATGCCATCCGCGCCGCCGTCGCCGAAGCCGGCGCCCTGCAGCCATCGGCGGAGGTGGTGGCGCGGATCATGATTGCCGCCGCCCACGGGTTCAAGTCGGTGGCCCGCGACGCGCAGGACCTCAGGGGGCTGATCCACGCCCTGGTCCAACTGGTCGTGACCGCCCTGCCGTTGTCCAGGCGGCCGGGCCCGCTGCGCCGCCGAGTCGCCAGCGGAGGCAAAAAGCTGTCACGCCCCAAGAGCTGAGCTTGTTGCGGCATGCTGTACCCGCTTCGATGGTAAGGCATGGCTACCTCGCATCGACGGGCCTGTCAGCTCCGAGCTCATGTCGCTCGCCGAGCACGATGGAGCGGTGCTGGTCGGCACCAAGGGCAGTCGCTGCGCGCAAGTGCCGGAGCCGGGCCGGGCGAGACAGAGCGCGCGCTCCTCGTCACCGACGAGCTGCCAGAAGCGATCAACGACGCCGCGGAGCGCCCCCAGACAGAATAGGTTTTGATGCGGGCAGGTGGCGTCATTGCGAAGGCTGCGGCCGAGCTAGGTTTGAGCCGCCAAGCACTTTATCGTCGCATGGAACGCCTCGGCATCAGTCTCGAACGACGCGTGAAAGATTGACCTAGCGCGCCCGCTCTACCAACCTCACGGTTCATTGTGCGCGTACCTCCGAGGGCGCGCGCAGCGTGCTGACGAGCCCGGCGACCAAGGTTAGCGCGGCGGCGATGCCGAGACCTATCCGCGGCGCGAGATCGATCGAGGTCATCGTGAAGAGCAGGGTCATGATCACAGCGCCGATTGTCTGACCCGTAAGCCTTGCCGTGCCCTGCATGCCGCCTGCCGCACCGCTTCGCGCGCGCGGCGCGGACAGGAACATATTGCGGTTATTGGGCACCTGAAACAGGCCGAATCCGGCGCCGCACAGCACGACCAACGGAATCAGAGCGTAAGGTCTGCCGTGTAGCGGAAAGAGCGCCGCGCCGGCGAGTCCGAGCGCGAGCAGTGTGCCACCCAGCGCGCATAGCCAGGCGCCCGACACGCGGTTTACGAGTCGCCCTGCGATCGGCGCCACGAGCGCGACGGTCAGCGGCCATGGCGTGATCAAGAGGCCCGTTCGCAGGGCGTCCTGTCCGAGTCCGTGCTGTAAGTAGAACGGCAGCGACACCATCGCGGCGCTCTGCCCGACGAAGCAACAGACCGATGCGATCACCGAGACGCGAAACGACCCCTCGCGCAGGAGATCGAGTGGGATCATCGGAGCCCGACTCGGGATCTCGCGTCGAACCAGCGCGATCATGGCGAGAGCGCTCGCGGCGAGCAGGAAGTCCGCGAGCACTGGGCGCTCCGGCATCAGCTCCACGCCCACGACCAGTGCGCCGAAGGCGGCCGCGTTCAAAGCGATGCTGAAGAAGTCGAGCTTGCCCGCGGTGCCGGGGACGTGTGGAAGCGCGCGCGTCGCCAGCAGCACCAACGCGCCGAGTGGAAGGTTGACCGCGAACAACCAGGGCCAACTCGCCACAGACAGCACGAGCGCACAGACCGTGGGGCCCGCCGCTGACGAGAGCGCGACGGCGAGCGCGTTCCAGCCGATCGCGTTGCCGAACTCCCGAGGCGATACGACGAACCGTAAGATCGCGACCCCGAGGGTCATGATGGCGGCCCCCCCGAGTCCCTGAATGAAACGGGCAGCGACCAACATAGAAAGCGAAGGCGCAAAGGCGCACAGGGCCGAAGCGCCCACGAACAGCGTGACGCCCGCCGTGTACACCCGCCGATAGCCGATGCTCTCGCCGAGAGCGGCGCAAGGGAGCAGCGCCATCACCAGCGCCAGTTGGTAGGCCGTCACCACGCGCACCGACTCGGCGGGCGTGACCTGAAGCGAGTGCGCGATGGCGGGTAAAGCCACGTTGGCGATGGCCGCGTCGAGCACGACGAGCACGAGCGCCGCAAGCACGCAGGCGACAGCGGCGCTGCGCTGCGGTCCGCGCATATCGGTGTCATCCTCGTCCTCCCCTGCGCGAGGAGGAGCGTCGTTCGTGGCTGGCCACTCCTGAGCTCGGTGGAGCGTGGTCATGCGGGGCCCACGGTCCAGACGCCGTTGCGCTCGACGTAGCGCGTGATCCGGTGCGCTTCCTGATCTTCCTTCTTGAGGTCACGCTCGGTGAAGCGAAACAGTAAGGACGGCCCGCTCACGCAGCGCGTGTCATGGATGTCGCCAGGCAAGTACATACGTGCTTCGCCTGCGCACAGCCGCTGCGCCTCGCGCTTGACGAGGCGCACGCGGCCGTCCGCGTCCTCCACGCGGGCATAGGTCCCGATCTCCATCTCGCCACATTGGAGGGCGTAGATCACCCAGCCGCGCCCGTGGTCGTGGGGCGGCCGGTAGAGGCCGCGGGACTCGCTGTGTGCGAGCAGCACGAACCCGTGGCTGCTATCGCGATAGAGCTCCTGCGACGCGGGGGCTTCTTCGTGCAGTGCCTGAAGCCAACGCTCGGTGCTGGGGGTCTTCGCCAGCTGTTCGAGCTCTGCGCGCACGGAGGCGATCATGTCGGTGGTGAGAGGTCCAAAGGCGGCGCGGGTATGCTGGATGAAGGTGGCAAGAGCGTCGTGGTTCATGGCTTTCTCCTCGGCTTGGCTCGTGGCTCGAGCTCCTGACTAGAAGCTAGAGCCGCACCGTGGAGTTCGGAACGCGCAACGTATGCACTTCATCCGTGCGCCTGACGCCATGTCACGAACTGGGCTCCTTTCGGCCCTCACGGCGATCGCGCTGTCTCAGCGAGGCTGGACTACCGGGCCTTGGCTCTTTGCGACCGCCTCTTACGGTCCACACGCTTGCGGCCACCTCCCTGCATGTCGCCCGAATCGTCGAGCTGTTCAGCGCAGACTTCCCGAACGCAGCCGCGCAGCCAACGATGGGCGGCGTCGGCGTCCAGGCGCGGGTGCCAGAGCATCGAAACCGCGAACTCGGGTGTAGCGACCGGAAGCGCGAAGCTGTGCATGCCTGCTCTTACTTTTTCGGTGTGGTGCTCGGGAACGGCGGCTATCAAATCGGAGGACCGCGCAAGCGCTATCGCCGTCGCAAAGCCGCCCGCGAGGAACGCCACGACCTCACGCTCGAGCCCGAGCCGCTTCAAGGCTTCGTCCATAGGTTCCATGCCCGCTCCGCCGCGCGACACGCTGATGTGTTTGCCGCTCGCGTAGCGGGCCGGCGTGATCCGACCCCTACTCAAAGGGTGCCCCGCTCGTACCACGCCCACCCAACGATCTCGGAACAACGCCTGCGTGCGTACCTCCGGTCCCGTCGTCTTTTCGACCACTCCCGTCTCCAGGTCGACGCTGCCCTCGCGAAGCGGATCGCTGTCTTTGTGTACCTTCTGCATAAAGCGCAGTCGCACATGCGGAGCTTCGATGTTGGCGCGCTCGATCAGGCCGGGCCCAAAGGTCTCGACGAACCCCTCGCTCGTGCGCAGTGTGAACGTTCGGACGAGCTGCTTGAGATCGATCGCTTCGGCGGGACGAAGCGCCGCCTCGGCGTCTTCTACGAGTTGGCTGACCCGTCCGCGAAGCGAAAGGGCGCGGGGAGTCGGAACCAGACCACGTCCGGCCCTCACCAACAGCGGATCGCCCATCGTCTCACGCAATCGCGAAAGCGTTCGGCTCATGGCCGAGGGGCTGAGCGAAAGCCGCTTGGCTGCGCGTGCAACGCTGCGTTCCGCGAGCAGCACATCGAGCGTGACGAGCAGATTGAGATCGGGTCTCGACATGCCTGCTTCGTAACACGGGCTCGCCCGCTCATACGCGCAGCAGGCGCGCTTTTCGTATACGGCGACACGGGCTGCGAACCGCTGATGTCGATGAATGCTCAGAGCGGACTGGGAACCTATATGAACAAGCCAGCATGGGAGGGTCGCGTCGGTTACGAGCCGATTCCCGTGGGTGAC
>JBBSJC010000674.1:0-4168 GCA_038257655.1 Polyangiales bacterium
TAAACAACGGATGAAAGTCCTGGTCACGGTCAAAGAATGCGTGGATGCGGTAGTCGACGCTGAGTGTCTTACCGTCTGGCTTGCACAGCGTGCCCAGGGGTACCGCAGACCATTCGAACGCCACGGTCGCGCTTATCTTCTCTGCCCGGTCGGAGTCCTTCGGTCGTTCTGGTAAGCACACACTCAAGTCCGGGAACAGACGCTTGGCCGACACGGTGGCAAAGGAGATTGCGGTGGTCGCGCTGCCCTCGGGCGGAGGTGGGTTGTCGTACTCGAAGAGAGTGAGCACCACCAGTCCCTTCGCCTCGACCGCCTTACCGTCTTCGTAGTGGCACTCAGGACGCGGACCGCGGTAGGCAATCGCACCGGCGAGCACTGCAGACGGATCGGGAGAGGTGCCACCAGCGCTCACCAGCTCGTCGGCTCCCGGTTCCCGTCCGCAGCCTGCGAGTGACCACGCTAATTGCATCACGCTGGCCAATGAAGTTGCGGCTCTTCTTATGCGTAGGCTCATCGGTCTCACCACCTGAGTTTTGCGTAGACCATGCCGAGGCGTGATCCGGGTTGGGCAAAGGGATGCTGGCGCATGCGTGCGTCGAGAATGTTGAGCACGTTGATGCCCAAATCGAGATGGTTCTTCACGAGCTCGTAGCCGACCCGTCCGTTAAGTAGTGTGTAGGCCGGCAGATCGTGGATGCGGTAGACGAGGCCGCGCGCGGGGTCTACCGCGTCCTCAGCCCAGCGCTGCTTTCCGACGTAGTGGGCATCCAGCGCCAGCTCAAGCCCGAAGGGGGCACGGTACTGCACGCCGCCGTTGACCTTATGATCGGGAGTGCGGTCATCCTGTTCGCGCCCAGGCACCGCGGAGGTCGGTCCGCGCGAGGTGACTCGGGTGTAGGCATAGTTGGCGTACACATCGAGACCGTCGAATGGGTATAAGCGCACGCCAGCTTCTCCGCCCACGCTGTGCCAGGCCAGCCCTTCGTTGATGCTCGACTGGGTGGCGATCGGGAAGGCCTGACTATCCTGGTTGTAGGGGTTGGCATCGACGAGACGCGATACCGACAGCGCATTCGTTTGAATCTGCTGGGTGACGATGTTGTAGAAGGCGTTGACCTCGAGGGAGACGTAATCGCTCTCCTGGTTTGCGTAACCTACCTCGGCCGAGACGATGCGCTCGGGGCTTAGGTTGAGGTTACCTTTTGCGAGCACGGTGATACCCGGTACACCGCTGCCGCTTTCGGTATCGAGGTAGCTCTCGATGAACGTGGGGGCACGAAACGCCGTGGCTCCGGTCAGACGAAAGCTCTGGTGCTCGGTGGGTTTAGCGATAAGCGATCCACGCGGAGAAAACAGCAAGTCGAGCAGCGGATGGCGATCGACGCGGGCGCTCAGGTGCACGTCGAGCCAGCGCGTGAAAGTCATCGTGTCCTGGGCAAAGGCGGCCACGTGCAGCTGGGTGCGCTTTTGGTCAAGCCAATTCCAGCGCACGGTCTTTTGTCGCGCCGAGGCGCCCACGGTCACGCGATGATCGGCGAGCAGGTGAAAAGCCGTATTATAGGTAAGCTCTTCATCGACGATGTCGCCATTGAGCCGGTTGCGATCCGCGTACTGACCGAGGGGCTCCGCGGTTTGGGCGATGTCGGCGTCGATGTGGTTCCAAAAGGCGCGCAGGGTCACGCCCTGGGGAGAGCTGACGCTGGCATGGGTCTGCACGAACGTGCTGTCGAGCGCGACGCTCTGACGCTGCAAGCCTTGGCTCAAAAACACGCCCGGCCCCGCTTGGGTGAGCGCCGTGCCGGCGACGGCTGTCCAGCCCTCTCCGATGTAAACGCGACCTTGGAGGTCTACCCACTGCCGGCGACCGTCGGTTGAGGGATCTTCGACAGGCTGCGCCAGGTCCACGCGCGTCTTAGGAGTGTCGATGGCAAACCTATCGATCTGCTCGTACCCACCGGATACGCGTACGCCGACCTTACCAAACTGATTGCTGATGCTCGCAGTGGAGCGAATGCGGTCGTGATTGCCACCGGCGGCGCTCACATAACCGCCCTCCTCCGAGCCGGGCTTTTTGGTGATGATATTGATGACGCCAGTAAACGCGTCTGCGCCGTAGACGGCCGATGCGGGGCCGCGAATGATCTCGATGCGCTCGATATCTTCGGTGTTGATCGGCAACAGGTTGACGAAGGTTGCGCCGATGAAATCGACGTTGACCGAGCGCCCGTCGATCAGCCAAATCAGCTTGTTGTTGAGGCGTTGATTGAAACCACGTACGGAGACCTGAGTATCGGATGGCGTCAGCTGCATCACATCGACGCCTGCCGCGCGCCGCACGAGGTCGCCGAGCGGCATGAGACCGGACATGCGAATGTCCTGGGCCGTGATCGTGGTGGTCGAGCTCGGGGCGCTGAGTGGCGATTGCGCGTAGCGGGAGGCCGACACCACCTGCTCTTCATAAACATTCTGCTCACGGGCGGCGCGGATTTGCGGCGGTGTGGTGGCGGCAGGCGTCACGGAAGCGGTGGTTGGCACCGAAGGAGCGGACGCGGGGGAGCTTGCCCCGGCCTGCGGCTGGGTAGGCTCTACCTGTGCGATGACGGGCCTAGCTAAAGGAGCGTCTGATGCGGCGGGAGCGGCGCCGTCGCGAGCGGGCGTCACGAGTCCCGCAGCGACGCGCTGCTCCTGCAGGCGGCTTTCTAACGCCCTCACAAATGCCTGAACCTCCTCCCGGTCCGCAGGCTCGGTATCGGCGTAGAGTCGAAAGTACTCGACGGCCATGGCGTACTCGCCAGCTTCCGCAGCCCCGCGTGCAATGTTGTAGAGCACGGCGGGGTGGGGCAGCAGCTCATAGGCTTCGAGCAGCTCCTTGAGGCCTTCCGTGTAGTCCCCGACCTGAATCAAGCTCATGCCACGGCGAAAGTGACGACGTGCATCCGTGCGGACGTCGGCGTGTGCGAAAGGAGCGAGCAGGGCGTGCACGAAGAGTAACAGAATCAGGTTTGCGCTGGCGCGGCGCAGCTCGGCCCAGGTCTTGCGACCCGCGTTGCGCTGCCTGTCTAACGTATCGGCTCGCTTGCTCACCATGCAATCAAGTCGGCGATTGCCTGCTGAATGGCTCGCAGCGGACTGTGTCTTGAGCCGCCATACGCTGAGCTCGCCCGAATAAGGCAGGCTTGCGGACCCTGCCAGGCGCTTATGCAGCTGAGGATTGTGTACAGGCTTCCTAAGTTGGCTCAGATCGGTTGATAGCGGGGGCTGCCGTCATGTATTGCTAGAAGTTAGGAAGCGGCAGACCCTGAGTGTGCCGTACACGTGCGCCGCCCCAAGCGGCGTGAACCCACAGCCGGCGCCAACGCGCGGGAGAAGAACGATGCCTAAACCCTCCGAGTCCTTCGCACACGTTACCCTCACCCGTTGCACACGCTGCACCGGAAGCGAAAACCTCCACCGAGCTCGCCCGACGCGCTGACGAGCGCGTTCCCTGCGTTGCAGAAAGCCGCCCCCCGCTGCTTTGGCCTTTGTTGCTGTGCTCAATCGGCCGGCAACTGGCTGCGTGCGGGTCACCGGCCTCGCGACGCACACGTCGCGGCACGTCTGCAGTGGCCTGCTTCTTTCTCTTTTTTTGCTCGGAGGTTTCACGTGTTGCATTCTATGTCCCAAGCCTTGGTCAAGATTTCTGCCGTCATACCCGCCGCGTCTGCCCATGGTGACTCCCTACCCCGACCCTTGCTGAGTCGTGGCCATCGGCCTCGGCCCACGCTCGTATCGGATCGAATACTCGTCGCGAAGGCGCACAGTTTCTCCACGTGCAGTGACGCCTGTCTGGTGGAGCTCTCGCTTGCCGGCGATGGTCGCGCGCGTGCGGCGCTGTTTGCCCGTTACACTCGTATGGTGCGGGCGATGGCGATGCGGCTCACCGGACCGGAACTAGCGGACGACGTCGCCCAAGATGCACTGCTTGAAGCATTGTCCGCGCTCGATCGCATCGGCAATCCCCAGGTTTTCAAGTCATGGTTGCTAGGCGTTACCGTGCGCGTCGCAAGGCGGCGCTTTCGCGCCTACGGCTCCCGTGGCAAGCGGCTTCAGTGCGACCTGAGCGATTCGCCGGCCCACGAGCCTGCGTGTTGCTCGGTGCCAGCTGACGTTGCGATCGAGCTCAAGGACA
>JBBSJC010000675.1:0-4158 GCA_038257655.1 Polyangiales bacterium
ACATGCGTATGGAGTCCGACCGCTTCTTCATCGAGTTTGGCGCAGGCATCATCATCCCGACCAACACCAACGACAGCTACAGCTACGACTGCAGCTACAATGGTGGCACCGAGGATTGCAGCGGCAACAATCAGGGTCGCATCGGTGGGCTCGCCTCCGAAATCGGTGGCAGCTACTTCCTCACCGACAGCAACATCGCGCCGTACGTAGGCGGTGGACTGATGCCGCGCCTCGTCTTTTCGGGCAGCGGCGACGACGTAGCCAACCTTGCCGTGTACGCCCAGCTGGGCGTGACCCTACCCCGCGACAGCTCGACCCGTTTCTACGTCGACGCGCGCATCGCTCAGAACGTGCTGCAGATACATCTCGATAACGACAAGGCAGTCTTACCGACCGAGATCTCGCTGCAGGCTGGCGTGGGATGGTAAGGTCAGCGCGACTTGTGTTTTAGACTCAGCCTGCCGCGCTCATTCCTTGAGTCCTGTAATCTTCTCCAGGTCGGACGGACCATCGACGTCGAAGCACAAGCCATGACGCTCGAGCACGAACACCCGTAAACCCGCTTCCTGCGCCCGGCTGAGATGCTGGGCGAAGCTGTCTGCGTGTCCAAAGCAGCTCGGCATGCAGTCTGCGGGCGCTAGGCACAACAGGTTGGTGCCTGCACGCAAGAGATCGGGAGTGAGCACCACATCGTGCTCCGCCAGCTGCGTCAGCGCAGCCGCCACATCGTCGACCGTAAGGTGTGGGAGGTCGGCCATGCACACCAGGCCTGCACTGGCACCGTGCGCCGCAACATGCGCTAAGCCTGTGTCGATGATGCTTGCGAGCGTTCCGGCAGCCGGGTCGCGCACCACGCTCACGCCACGCGCGACCGCATGCGCAGCCACCTCGTCATCTTCGGTCACGATCAGCACACCCGCGATGCCTGGTGCGCTCTTGAGCGTTGAGAGCACGTGCTCGAAAAGCCCCCGCGCGAAAGCTGAGCGCACGCCATCACTCAGCACGCCGCCGAGTCGGCTCTTGCCGCGCGTAAAGCCTTTGACCGGCACCACGGCCCACACGGCGGCTGTTGAAGCCGGCGCTGCGGTTGTCGATGCAAGGAAGGTCACTGCAGCCGCTCGGCAAAAGCGAGCACTTCGCGGGCGAGGCGTGCCCGATCCGCTGCACCACCCATGATCGTGCTGGTTTCGTGCATCGGCAGGTGGCTCAGCGCCTCGGCGTCACCGTGCTCGACCACCATACCGCGCACCAGTCCTCGATAATGCGCTGCGATCGCTTGCGGCGAGGCTTCAAGGCCCGACAACGTACGCACCATGTCCGCCAAGGGGCCCTTGACCGCGCGCCCTGCCACGATCGGCGACAACGCCACCACGCATTTTTGGGCCAGACGCTCGCGTACGCCGCTCAGCGTGATGATCGGGTCGATGGAAACGTAAGGATTGGATGGGCCGAGCACGATCAGATCAGCGCGCTCGATCGCGTGGTGGACTGCGCTCGTTGCACCATTTGCGCCGACGAACCGCACCGCCTGCACGGAGGGCGCGCGATATTTAACCAACCACTCCTGAAAGGGCAGTGAGCCGTATTCGAAGGTATCGATGATCGTGCGTCGCGGCTGATCACACATCGGTAAGATTTGCTGGCGTACGCCAACGGCTTTGCAGAGGCGCGCAGTGACCGCGGTCAAGCTCGTGCCGTCGCGCAGGGCCTGCGTTCGAGTGATGTGCGTGGCGAGGTCCTGGTCGCCGAGCGCAAACCACGAGGGCCCGCCATAACGCTCCATCAGAGAGCGCGCGCGAAAGCTTTCGTCGAGCAGGCCCCAGCCACGACTTTCGTCCGCAAGCCCACTCAAGGTGTACATGACGGTGTCGAGATCGGGACTGACGCTCAGACCCCAGTGCTCGAAATCGTCCCCGGTGTTCACGATCGCGGTCAGCGCTTCTGACGGCAGCACCTGCGCCATGCCGTGCAAGAGACGCGCACCGCCCACGCCGCCCGAAAGAAACACCACGGACCGAAAGGGGCTCATGCGTAAAGGTCCTGATCGCTCGGGCGTAACAACTCGCGTGCACTCGAAGCGCGCCGCTCGAAAGTAAGCCCACGGACGAGCACAAAAGGCCGGCCCTCATCGGCTTGGCCTGCGACCAGATCAGCGGCCGCGGCCACTTGATCGGCGAGCGCTGTGATCGTCGATTCGAGCACGCGGCCATCCAAGTCGGGCAAGCCGATTTGGTTGTACAAAGCCGGCAATCCCGCGACACCAACCGCTGCCCCGACCGTCCCAAAGCGAAACGGGCGCCCATGGGAATCGGAGATGACGACGGCGATCTGAGCGTTGTGCTCGAGCGTCAGTGCGCTGCGCAGCCGTTCGGCGTCAAGGTCCGGATCGAGCGGCATCAGTAGGGCCCAGGGGCCCTCCCCTGCGCGTTCGTCCGCAGGCTGAGCATTGCTCAGGTCGATGCCGGCATTGGCAGAGACGAAGCCAAGCTTGTGACGCACGATGATCACGTTCTTGGCTGTGCGCGAGATCGCAGTGCTCTCAGCCAAGATTAGCTCGACGACACGCGGATCCTTGCCAATCTCTTGCGCGACTTCGAGAGCGCGCGCGCTCGGCTCTACCCGCGATACATCGACAAAGCGACCGGATGCGCGCGAAAACACCTTGGACGTCACGACAAGCACGTCCCCGTCGCGCAAAGTCAGGTCGGTTGCGATCAGCGCTGCGCTCACCAACTTGGCGACATCGTCTCCCTCGCGCACACGCGGAACGCCGGCCAGGGCCATCAGCGTGAGTTGCGGCGCACACGAAACCGACATAGGCCGCGGGATTAGCACGTTCTCAGCTGGGAATCCCCACGACATGCTCGGGCTCGCTTGCGATAGCTCTCCGAAAGCGAGCCCGAAGCTCAGTCCGGAATACCTGTGATGTGGATGCCAGTTCCCGTGCTCTTGTAACGCTTATTCATGTAGAGCAGCACTGGAGTCATGCTCTCGAGCGCGACGGCGTTCTTGATCGGCCCGGCATCGAGGCCGCGCATGCCCAGGTCTTTGATCAGACCTATCGCGACCTCCTTGGCGGCGTTGTCGTCCGCGCAGACGAGCACGTCGTAGTGCATCTCGTGCCCCGGATCCTGCAAGTGCACTGAGCTTACATGGTGCAGCGCGGCCACTAGCTTGACGTCCGGTCCGAGCACGCTCAGCGCTTCGAGGGCCGCTGATTGGCCTGCAGGCAGGTTCACTTCGCGCACCGCGGGCGGCTTGAGCGGCACGGTGATGTCGATGAGGACCTTACCCTGCAGCACGTCCTTCAGACCCTCGAGCGTGCTCTTGTGAGCCGAGTACGGCACGCACAAGACGACTACATCTGCATCGCTGCAGATGCTCACATTGTCCGCGCCCCGGATCGACTGCTTGCTCTCGGCTGACAGCTCCGCTGCCTTTTGCACGGCGCGCTCGGCCTCGCGAGATCCTATCGACACAGTGTGTCCGGCTTGCGCCCAGCGCACAGACAGTCCAGTGCCCTCTTTACCCGTTCCTCCGACAAGTCCGATTTTCATCGTTCGTTCTCCACTCACTCTGCATTCAGCTCAGCGATTAATCGGATGGCCTCGATTTGAGGCGAGCCTACGATGAAGGTGCCGATCGGTGCGCTTTTCCACGCCTGAAAGCGCTCACGAATACGCTCCTTGGGGCCGACCAAGTACAAACGATCGACAAGCTCATCGGGGATGGCTCGGATTGCCTCGTCCTTTTTGCCCGAGAGATACAAGTCCTGAATTTTGATAGCTTCGTCCTCGAAGCCGATGCGGCGCACGTAGGCGTTGTAGAAGTTCTTTTCCTTGGCGCCCATGCCACCGATGTATAGCGCGAGCTGAAACTTCAGCGGCGCCATGCACGCTTGCACGTCATCGCCAACCACTACGGCCACGGTGGGCGCCAGATCGAAGTCTTTGATCGACTTACCATTGCCGGCTTTGGCAAAGCCCGGCTCGAGGTTCTGCATGATCACCTCAGGACGTGTGGGATCCATGCACGTGAGCAAGCAACCATCCGCGATTTCGGCCGACAGCTCCTGTCCCTTCACGGCCATCGAGCCGGTGTAGATCGGGATATTGGGACGCGAGTGCAAGATGCTCTTGAGCGGCTTGCCCAGACCGG
>JBBSJC010000676.1:0-4151 GCA_038257655.1 Polyangiales bacterium
CCCGACGTGCGCGTGCTCGATTTGGGCGTGTGCAAGCTGCGCGATGTGGAAAGCGCGCTCACCGAAACCTCGAACGTGGTCGGCACGCCTGGCTTCATGGCGCCCGAGCAGATCATCGGGCCTGCTAGCAGTGTGGGTCCCGCCTCGGACGTGTTTGCGTTGGCCGCGATCCTGTATCGCGCGCTGACCGGCGAGACCGCTTTTGCTGCAAACAGCCTGGTGCAAGCGATCGAGAACGTATGTCGACGCGATCCCGTTTGGCCGTCCGCACGCTGCCCGGATTTAGCTCTCGAGGTCGATGTGGTTTTTCGAAACGCGCTCGAGAAGTTGCCTGCACAGCGCACCCAAAGTGCGGGCGAGCTCGCGACAGCGCTGCTGGCTGCGCTTCCTGAAGTTGCAAGCGTCGCAAGCGGCAGCCAACGGTAAGGCCGCTTGTAGTGCCCCAGTGCTCCTAAGGTCTCCGAGGCCTAACGTGAAAACGATGCGAGCAGACCGAAGTGGTCGGAGGGAAATAGATTGTCTGCAATCGGCTCGGTGCCGAACAGACTTACCCGCGTCGGCGTGAAGCCGCCCTTGACGTAGATGTGATCGATGCGCGAAGCCTTGGTTTGGCCGAGACTTGCGATCATCGTGTTGCGCTCGGAATCGCGCGTCAGTCCGGGCTCGCTGTGCAGTGCAGACCAGGCATCCACGAAGCCCAGCTGGCCGATCAGCGCATCTTCGGCGGAACCTGCATCGCAGTTGAAGTCACCCGCCCAAATCACCTGGGGATATCCGCCGAGTACGCGCACGCTCTCGTGGATTTGCGCAAGGCGTGCATTGGAATGCTCACTCCCGCTTTCGAGATGCGTGCCGGCGATGACGAGCGTCTCGCGCGCGGCCACCTCCACCAGGCAAACATTGCGGCCCATGCTCGAGGTGAGCGGCTGCACACTCGCGGAGCGTACCGGCAGCTGCGAGAGGACGACCGCCTCGTAGCGCTTTTCCTTTGGCATCTGATGGAGCGAGATCGTGAACGACTCACGGATCACCTCGGACGCGAGCAGTCCATCAAGAAACGGCTTGGTGACCTCTTGCAGAACCACGAAGTCGGGACAGGCGTCTTCGATCAGCGCGACTGCGGCGTCGCGACGTGCCACCAAGGCGTGCTCGTCAAACCAGACGTTCCAGGTGAGAAGCGAAAACGCTTCGAGTGACAACGGCGCATCGCGACGCTCGCGTAGCGGCAGCCAACGCTGAACCGCGGATGAAAACGCATACATGGGTGAGCAGCCTAGCCTGGAGGCGCAGCGCGTGTGCGAAATCCTCAACTGAGCGCGCAGTCTACGCACCGCATCGAAGGTGTTAGCTTGCGGTTCGAGGGGGATTCATGAACGAAATCGTCAAACTAGTCTCAGAAAAGACCGGCCTGTCACCGGAAATGTCGAAAACAGCCGTCGACACGGTCCTAGTTTTTTGAAAAGCAAGCTGCCGCCGCCGATCGCAAGCCAGCTCGACGCAGTGATTTCGGGCGGCGGTTCAGCCTCCGCGCTCGGTCAAGCTGGAGACTTGGCCAAGGGTCTGGGCGGCATGTTCAAGTAGCCATTTCCTGCTTGTGGCACGTCCGACGGTACGCATGTGCAGTCGGTCGGCATGCACGAAACGCCACGAGCCGGTTCGCAGTTGGTGGCACACGAGATGCAAACGTTTGCGCCAAACCAAGGAGCCACTTGCAATGAACAAACGCATCCGTGAAAAAGTAGCCGCGCGCAAAGCCCAAAATGACGCTGAAGAGGGTGCAAATGGCGAGGTGAAGCCGCTCGCAGAGGCGATCAAGGACGCGCAGATCAGCGCCATCAACCTGGGGCGTTCCGTCGTTGCCACGGTGCAGGGGCGCGCAGGTGAGGCATTTGAGCAGCTCAAGGGCAAAATTGCCGAAACCGAGCAGCAGGCGGAGCAGCTGCTCGAGAAGGTGCCGGCCGTTGGCCCTTCTGCCGCGAAGAAGCTGCACGACATGACGCACTCTGCTGAGGTGCAAAAGCCCGTGTAAAACTGGGTGATGACCGCTAGCCGGCAGCAGCCCCAGCGCGCGACAGGCGCACAAGCAGCGCAACTCATCCTCGCGCTGCTTGCGTCTTCAGCACTTTCAGGTTGCTATTTGCTGCATCTGGCGCGCGGGCAGCTCGCGCTTGTCAACGAGCAGAAGCCGTTGCCCCAGGCCATCGACGAAGAGCCGGACCTGACGCGCAAGTTGCTGCTGCAGGAAGTGCCGCTTGTCACGCGCTTTGCACAGAGCGTGATCGGCATGGCGCCGAGCGAAAGCTACGTTGGCTATTACGCGGTCGACCGCAGTTGGTTGACGTTGGTGGTGTCTGCTGCGCCGCGGGACCGCCTACAGCCATACACGCGCTGGTATCCGGTCGCAGGTCGCGTGCCTTACCGTTCCTACTTCGACCAGGCGCGGGCCGAAAAGGCGCAGCGCGAGCTTCAGCGTAAGGGCTACGACACGCATCTCCATCGCTCTCCCGCGTATTCGACCTTGGGCTTTTTTCGCGACCCGGTCACCTCGCCGATGCTCGATCGCCGTTTGCCGTGTCCAGCGCCCATCAACCCAGAGGTGCTCGACCCCTGTCGCATCGCAGGCCTTGCGGAAACGTTGATCCATGAGTTGACGCATCAGCATCTGTATGTGCGAGGTCAAACCGTCTTCAACGAGCAGCTTGCAAGCTTCGTCGGGCGCATGGGTGCAATCCAATATTTGATCTGGCGCGGTCTCTATGACGAAGCGCTGCGTGACCGGCTGCAAGTCGCCTTTACACGACAGCAAAGCTTCGAAGCTTATGTTGCCGAAGCGGCGCGCGAGCTCGAGCATTTGTATGCGAGCGATGCACCACTGTCTACTAAGCTTGCAGCCAGGGAACCTATCTTTGCGCGAGTTGTGGAGCGTGCGTTGTCTTCCTATCCGACCTCCTCAAAAGAAGATTGGGAGCCGATGAACAACGCGCGGATTCTGCAATATGTCCGCTACGATCGCGCTGCTGATCCGCTCGCTAAGCTCTGGCAGCAGGCAGGCTCGCGCTGGCCGCGTTTTTGGCGTTTGGTCAAACGCTACGCGAACAGGTAGGTAAGCTTATGGCCTCTCGTGTATGCGGACTACGCAAAGCGAGTGGGGCGAATGCGCGCGCGTCACCTTCCCTTTTCGACACAGTTGAATCTTTGAATCTTTTCAACCAAAAGCTCCACACGGTCCTCTAGACTGGTCGTGCGGCGTGCCATGGGGTGCGTGTCTCGCTGCGCAAGTAACCAGGGGGGAACCATTTCATGGTTGGTCGGCAATTCCTGTCCGTCGCGTTTATCTGTGGGCTTACCTGTATGGCCTTGGCCTTACCCGCGTGCAGCGGAGGTGGGGGGGGAAGCCCGTCCGACCCTGACGGCGGCGAGGGCGAAAACAACGGCGCAAACGCTGGTGACAACAACGGTGGCTCGCAAGGCAATGGCGCGAATGGCGACAGCGACGCTGGCGCGAACAACGGCGCCGACAACGACGCTGGTCCCATCGACCTTACCAAATGCGGTAACCGCCAAGCCGACCCCGGCGAGCAGTGCGACGACGGCGATCGAGACTCAGGCGACGGCTGTAGCGCGACCTGCCAAAAAGAAGAGGGCTTCACCTGCACCTCTCCCGGAGCGGCCTGCGAGGAATGCGGCAACGGCATCGTCGAAAGCACCGAGACCTGCGACGACAAAGACCGCGATTCTGGCGACGGCTGCAGCAGCACCTGTCAGCTCGAGGCAGGTGGCTGGGTATGTCCCGTCGCCGGTGAGCCGTGCGAGCAATGCGGTGACGGCGTCGTCGACGCACAAGAGCTGTGCGACGACGGCGACACGATCTCTGGCAATGGTTGCGCGGCGGACTGTCGCAGCGTGGAGATGAACTACAGCTGTCCCGCAGCCGGCGGCCCGTGCGAGCTGTGCGGCAACGGCGTGGTTGGCGGCGACGAAGTTTGTGACGAAGGCAACGCCACGATCGAAGGCGGCTGCACGTTCAACTGCAAAGCGGAAGAGGCGGGCTGGGTCTGTCCCGCAGCGGGCGGCGCCTGCACCCAGTGCGGTGACAAGATCGTCAACGGCGTCCTTGAACAGTGCGACGACGGCAACCTTAACGAGAACGA
>JBBSJC010000677.1:0-4139 GCA_038257655.1 Polyangiales bacterium
GAGCGACCTCGATCAGGAGCAAGTGCTCACGCGACTCGAAGCACTCGTGCGTTGACCGAGCTAGCAAGGGCTCAATCCTTCCGCTTTTTGAGTGCAGTCTTGCTCGCAGCGCGATTGCCTTTGACGTAACTCTGCACTTCGGCCGAGCTCGTGCTGTACGCGTCGAGCGTATCGAGGTTCTCCCGTGCGCCTTTCATCTCGCTTACCTGCTTTTTGAAGCGCTCGTTGTGCGAGCTGTCAGCTGCAGCGGAAAGCGCCTGAATCTGAGTGTCGAGCTGCTGTTTTGCGATCTCGCGTCGGCCTTCGTTCACGTCGCGCATCGCATGATCCATCGTCGCAGCCGACACCACGAGCCCAACCTCTTCGCGGACCAGCGTGTTTTCGCCCGACGCCAGCGTGTTGCGATCCTGGGTGCAGCGCAGGGCAAGGGCTTGCGAGCTTTCTTCACTGTGGCTGGGATCGGCCGCTGGGCGATAACGGACATGGGCGGCGAAGGGTAGGTCGCCTTCGCGCACGTTGGTCGAGAAGCGTAAAGTCACCCGTCGACCATCGCCGCTGAACAGATCGCCGAGTGGGATCGCGATATGCCCACCTTCGCTCACCACGTTGTCATAGCCGTAGACGGCTTCGAGCTTGGCCCACGCGGGAATACTCAGATCGAGCGTTGCATCGAGAGCGACGACGGCTTTGAGCTCTTCAAGCTCCCGCTCAAATACCGCAGGGATCTGGTCGGGCTGACCGATGAAGTGGTAGTTGCCGCGACCGAGCTCGGCCACCTACATCATCGTCTCTTCGCTGTACTCGAGGCCGACGCCCATCGCGGTGACGGCGATGCCTTCTGCGGCAAAGGACTGCGCAATGCGTCCCAGCTCACGCGGGTCGCTTACGCCCACGTTAGCCAACCCGTCAGACAGTAAGATCACGCGATTGACCTGGGTCGCGCGCAGATGCTTGCTTACTTCCGCGGCACCCGCGCGCAGACCGCCTTCGATGTAAGTTGTGTTTCCCGGTGCGAGCCCTGCGATTTGCGCGAGCACGGGCGCTGCATCTTCCAGCGGCGCCGAAGGCGTGAGCACCTCGACGGTGGAGTCGTAAACCACCACACCAAGGACATCGGATTGGGCGAGATTTTTGACCAAGAACGACGCTGCATCTTTCGCGTGATCGAGCTTTTGCTCTGACTGCATCGAGCCGCTGCGGTCGATCACCAGGGCCAAGTTCATCGGCAGTCGCTCTTTCAACGCGATTTCTTGCGCTTTGACGTCCACCACGACGAACACATCGTCGCCGCTACAGGTCGAATATGCGTTGGGCGCCGAGGCGGTGACCGATAGCAGGGGCGGTTTTGCCAGTACGGCACTAGGACCTGCGACGGCAATCGCGGCCACTGCTTGGCTCTGAGGCTTAGGCGAAGCGGCTGTTCGCGGCTCACCGCGCGTTGCTGCACATCCAAGCAAGCCCGCACACAGAATCCCCACCGTTTTTGCGCCCTGCATCTCGTGCCTCCTGCGGCGTCTACTCGCCGCTTTTGACTCAGACGCGTGACGGCAGGCTTCGATCTGAGGCTATTTCTGATCCGCCGCCGTGCTGGGAGCATTCATCCCGGCGCTGCGCCGGGCCACGTCGTCCCTCCCGCCAGCGTGGTCGTGTGACCAGACTACCCACAGAATGCACAACACCGCCAAGACCAGGCCCAGCCTCGGCACCCACGCGGGCGTATCTGCGGCTTCGTCAGTGACCTCGGGAACTCGCGGCGGGGTGTTGTGGCTGGTACTCGACATGCAGGGACCCTGGCAGAGCGGCGAAACGATTTCAACGTCAGCGGCGCGAGCCACGGGCCTTACGGTTGCCGCGGGCCGTCGCGTCGCGAGCTCAGTCTGGAGTCGCTCAGGAGGGCGCGTGCCGAGGCACCTGGGCCAGGGAAGAAAGCTCGCGGATGCTGTCTTCGATTCCTGCGGCCAGCACGCCCAAGTCCTGCGCTGTGTCGAAGTCCCCCGTGACTCCGAACGCGACGCGACCGTTGTACGAAAGCACGGCGATGCCGATGCGCATTCCCTGCGTGATCGGGACGTAGGGGTAACTCGCGAGCATCTCGCGCCCCAGGCAGTACAACGGAAATGCCGGGCCAGGCACGTTCGTCGTGACCGTGTTGATCGCGCGCTGCGGCAGCCGGTGCATGACGCGGGTGGCAAAGCGTGTGATCGGACCCACCAGCATGGGCGGGGCCAAGTTGCCGATGTCAGTCAGCCATTCGCCCGCTTGCGCCATGCCGGACACTTTGAGCTTAGCCATTTGCGTGTTCACCGCGCGTAGGCGCTCAGCCGGATCTGCGAGATGCACGGGCAACTCGCACAACACAGCTGACACCCGGTTGTCGACCACGCCTTTGGCAGCCTCGGTGCGCACTGAAACGGGGATCAATGAACGTAAGAGGGCATGATCCGCATCTTCGGCGCGGTGGAGAAGTAGCGCGCGATAGCCGCCGCTTATCGCCGCGAGCACGACGTCATTGAAGGTGCCGCCACAGCTTTTGCGGATCGCACGGATCTCATCGAGACTGGTGGCGGCATGCGCATACACGCGGTGCGCACCGATCGCCCCTTCGATCGAAAGCTTGGGTGTGATGTCCAGATGGCGGGCAAAAGCGATCAGCCCGGCGCTCGTCTCAAGCACGCGGCGCGCCCCTTTGAACGGATGACGTAACCCCTCACTCAGCTTGCCCGCCCAGGCGCTCGCATCCTCCGCCAAACCTTGCCACGCGTCGCGCACCAACAACGTACGCGACGGTTCCGGCGCGGGGGTCCAAGACTCGACCGGCGGGAGGCTCGCCACGCGTTCGCGGTCGAGCAGCGCGCTGAGTAGGTCCATGCCCGAGATGCCGTCGACCATGCAGTGATGCACTTTGGAGATCAGCGCCCAATGCTCAGACTCCAAGCCTTCGACCACCCAGGCTTCCCAAAGCGGTCGCGCGCGATCGAGCCGCTGCGACATCAGTCTGCCCATCAGCGCACACAGCGCAGCGTCATCGTTCGGAGTGGGTAGGGCGGTGCGCCGCACATGGTAGGCGAGGTCGAAGTCGACATCGTCGATCCAGACCGGCCTGCCAAGCTCGAGCGGAAGAAAGCGCACGCGTTGGCGATAACGCGGTATGGACGCGAGCTTGGCGGCAAACAATGCAAAGAGTTGCGCGGTGCTAGGCGCGGGCCCTTCAAACACGGAAAGACAGGCGATGTGCATCGGGGAGCTCGCATCCTCGATGTTGAGAAACTGTGCATCAAGCAGGCTGAGCCGCTCCATAAAGCCCCCTCACTGACGGGTATTTCCCGATCATACCCCAAACCAGCGCGCGAATGTGGGGGCGGTAGGCTGGGGAGGAGACGGGCTCTAGACGCGTTGCGCCGCGCATGCTAGAGGCGACACTTCCTGCGCTGCGCTGGTTATCTGCCCAATTTCGAGGGGCCACCTAGGGGCGACCGCGGGAATGTTCGGAGCACAGGCTCCAAACTGACACAAATCCTGGGTGTGACCGACAGAACCGAACCAACATGACCGCCAGTAGTGGCGAGAGCTTTGCCTCTCTCTTCGAAGCCTCGATCGCGCAAACAGATGCGATCAAGGAAGGAGACATCGTCTCCGGTACCGTTATCAAGCTCAACAAAGACTCCGTTGTCGTCGACATCGGGTACAAGTCTGAGGGCCTGATCGCAATGAACGAGTTCGCCGGTACCGGCGGGCAGATCTCCGTGAAAGTCGGAGACACCATCGATGTACTCATCGAGGCGAAAGAGAACGACGACGGGCTCGTCATCCTCTCCAAGGAGAAGGCCGACAAGCTCAAGGTATGGGACGAGATCAGCGCCGCTTGCGAGCGCGACGAGCTGATCGAGGGCACCATCACCGCGCGCGTCAAGGGCGGCCTCAGCGTCACGATCCGTGGCGGCGTGAAGGCATTCTTGCCCGGCTCGCAGGTTGACCTTCGGCCCATCCGCAACTTGGACAAGCTGATCGCGCAGACGTATCAGTTCAAGGTCATCAAGTTCAACAAGAAGCGCGGCAATATCGTGCTTAGCCGCCGTGTGCTGCTCGAGAAGGAGCGCGACGCACTCAAGGCGCGCACGCTGCAGAACCTCGAAGAGAAC
>JBBSJC010000678.1:0-4129 GCA_038257655.1 Polyangiales bacterium
ATGTGCAGCCGTTGCAGCGCATCCCAACGGATCGCGCGAAAGGGCCCGAGGTCCGTGTATTGAGCGCGGTACAAGCTGCGCAGCGCCGCGCAGGCGATCGCGTTGCCCACCCGTTGCTGCGGCGTCAGGGCGCCCGATTCCAGCCGCCCGCGTGTTCGCGAGCCGATCACGAGCTCAGCCTGGCCTGTGGCGATCGGGGCGACCAAGCTGGGCAGCTCGCTGGGATGATCGCTATGATCGCCATCGAGAAAGACCACGACATCGGGCGGGTCCGCGGCGAGCAAACGCAGTGCCGAAAGGCACGCGGCGCCATATCCACGCCTCGGTTCGTGTACGACGAGTGCTCCACCCTCTCGTGCCACCTGTGCGCTGCGATCCGTCGAGCCGTTGTCGGCGACCACGACCCGCCGCACCAGTTTTGGGATCTCCGCGAGGACGAGCGGTAACGCTGCCTCCTCGTTCAATACCGGAATCACCACGTCAATGATCAATGCAGCGCGCGGCTCGGACATCAACATCGGGTCCTCATATCACGCCGCAAGTGCAAGCGAAGCGCGACCTTCCCATGTGCGTGGTCTGTTTCCGTGCTGCGCACAAAGCACGAGCGTTGCGTCTTTCTGCGAGCGCAGACCTTCGACAAGGCCTGGTGTCTGCCGTGTGGTGAGGCGTTCTGGCCCGGTGAGCGACTGTGAATGCGCTCAACTTGTCCTCGCGCTCCATCCGCGCTCCATTAGAGTTCACTCATGCTCGGAGTGGTCCGGTGACAAAATCTTCCCTTTCTTCGGTCGCCCCCCCGACCGCGTTTCGCTTGGTCGAGGTCACATCCCTGGTGGTCGCCATCGTCTGCGACCTGACACTCGCTTGGTACGTTGGGCTCGGCATCAGCGCCGCCAGTCCAGGCGCCTGGGTGCTCGCGGGGCTGTCGTTATGCGCGTATCTCGCTGCCGATTTCTTGTCGGGTCTGGTGCACTTTCTCGGCGACTCGTTTGGCAGTGTGCGCACGCCTTGGCTGGGGACGACCTTTCTATTGCCGTTCCGTTCCCATCACGAGCATCCCCAGGGCATCTGCGAGCACGATTTCGTCGAGACGAACGGTAACAATGCGTTTGCAACGCTGTTTCTGGTGCTGCCAACCTTGTTGTTCGTGCCGGTGCGCGCCGGCGGCTGGGCGACTGGGTTTGGCGCCTTCGTGCTCGTGCTCGCGCTGTTTCTGTTTTTCACGAACCAGTTTCACAAGTGGGCCCACCTCGCCTCGCCGCCGCGCGCCGTGCGCGTTTTACAGCGCATGGGCATCTTACTTTCTGCCCAGCGTCACTTTTCCCATCACACGCCGCCGTATGCCCGCGGCTTCTGTGTTACCTCCGGGCTCAGCAATCTGTTGCTGGACCGTATTGGCTTTTTTCCTTGGCTAGAGCGCACGTTGCGCGCGGCACTTGGCTTGTCTCGGAGCGTTTCGTGAAGTGGATTTATGACAGTGCCTGGCACCACCCCTTTGTCGCCTACCTAGTCGGCCTGGTTTTGCTCTTCGACATCGCTCGCAGGCTGCCTTTTCTTTACGGCTACCTGTTCGTGTTCCTTGTCGAGATTCTGGCCGACGCCAGCGTGACCGGCGGCTGGTCGCCCGTGCCCCTCGGCACCAGCGCATACACCGTGTTTTCCGTGGTGTTCATCGTGCTGGGCGACTTTCGCTACTTCTACTTTGCCGAGCGTGCCACGCGGCTGACGGAGCCGTTTTCCCGCTCGCTGCTGTTTGCAACCGGCGTCAGCATCATTGTGCCGATCGTGACGGCGATCATGACGCGCACCATCCCCGCGCTGCAGAACGACCGCATTTTGTACCTGGTGTACGAGCCCGCGCTCGGCTGTATCGTGCTGGGTCTCGATCGATTTCGCTTTGCACGCAGCACGGCGCCCAAAGCGATCCGAGACTGGGTGCATCGTGTGAGCCTGTTTTTTGCCACGCTCTACTTCGGCTGGGCGTTCTGCGACGCGTTGATCCTGGCCGGCATCGAGGCAGGTCACGTGCTGCGTATCATCCCGAACGTAATGTACTATGGCGCATTTTTGCCGTTCATTTGGCTGTCTGCGCCGGCGGCGATGCGCGAGATACGCTCCCGCCCGCTGAGCGAGGCCGTGACATGAACACCCGCTCCTTGCGCCCGCGTACGATGTGCGGTCTGCCTTGGCAGCTGACGGTAAGCCTGACGGTCGTGCTCAGCGGTGTGGCGTTGAGCTCCTGCGATGTCAGAGAGGCCGCGCTCGATGGCAAAATCGCTCGTAGTGGCGCTGCCACGCTCGATGATACGCGCGCAGTCAAGCGCGCAGTAACAGAGGCGCTGCCCGACGTAACCTTTGTTTTTCGGCGCGACGGTCGGGAGCTTAGGCGCCTATCCCTACAGCGCCTGGCCGAGCACAGTAAGGTAGAAATCGTCGAGACCGACGATCCTTACTATCGAGACCGTAAGAGTTTTCGTGCGATCAAGCTCGCGCCTGCGCTCGCCCATGCCTTTGGACAGGATGTGGCCACGCTGCGCCGCGCCTCTTTTCTGCTCAAGGCCAAAGACGGGTACGCGGTACCGGTCGAGGGGGCTCGGCTGTTCGAGGAGGGCGCCTACATCGCCTTTGACGACGTCGATGTGCCGGGTTTTGCACCGATAGGCCCGCAGAAGGTGTCGCCTGCTCCGGCTTACCTGGTGTGGACGCGCAGCGGGCAAGACGATCTCGAGGCCTATCCGCGTCCCTGGCAACTTGCGACCTTCGAGATTGCGTCTTTTGACACCTTATATCCCCATACGATTCCAACGGGCGAGCCCGCGCAGGGGCCCGCGCTCCATGGCTTGGGCGTGTTTCGCGATCACTGCATCAAATGCCACGCGATCAATCGCGAAGGCGGTCGCGTCGGGCCGGATCTGAATGTGCCCCAGAGCATCGTCGAATATCGACCCGAGGCACAGATCCGCGCCTATATCAAGGACCCGAGCGCGTTTCGCTACGGGGCCATGCCGGCCCATCCTCAATTGAGCAGCGAGGATCTCGACGGGCTGATCGCCTACTTCCGGGCGATGGCAGTACGGAAGCATGACCCCGACGCATCCGACGTAAAGGCGGCGCCATGACGATCGCAACGGATCAAGCGACTGTCGATGAGCTTTCAGAGCGTATGGCGAGCATCCCGGGTCTGCTTGAGCTTGCGGCCAAAACTCCTTTGCCTAGCTGGACCGGTGCCAGCGCGCGCTGCGTCGTGACCACGGGCATCGGTGCCTCGGAAGGACCGGCGCGTCAGCTCGCGATCGCGCTGCTCGAGAGCGGCGTCGCCGCGCGCTTTGTGCCCCTTGCCAGCTTCGCGATGACAGCGCCCGAGGGCGACTTGCTCGTCATGTTCTCCCAAAACCTCTCGCCCAACGCCCGGCTCGCCCTCCGAGCGGAGCATCGCTTTCAGGCCCGCTGGCTTGTGACCTCGGTTGGCTTTGGCGCCACGGCCAATGCCTCAGGCGTGTTCACGGGCGCGGACGCCCCCAGTGAACGCCAACAGTTCCTGGCTACCTTACGCTCCCAGGGCGTGCTGCCGATCGTCGTCCCTCCCGCCAGCGAAGATGGCATGCTCGTGCGCGTGGTCGGGCCCGCGGTAGCCTCGCTGCTCGCCCTGCGCATCGCAGCCGTACTCGGGGCGCAGTCCATGGCTCAGGTTCCGTTCGAAGGCGCCGCTGCTGCCTACGCATCGCCGGTCGAGATGCCGCCGCTCACCGACCGGCCGTTTGCGTTGATAACCGCCGGCGTCTCGGTCGAGGCCGTGCACGGACAGCGTTGGAAGCTGCTTGAGACCTTACTGCGCGGCGATCCGCCGGTGTGGGACGTGCTGCAAGTCGCGCACGGTCCGCTGCAATGGTTTCATCAGCACGAGACCTGTCTGCTCGCGCTCGCGACGCCGGCCGGGGTACCGTTGCTCGACCGACTCGAAGCGATTTTATCACCCAACCGTCATCGCTTAATCCGCATCGTGTCTAAGCGCAGCGACGCGCTGGCTTGTTTTGAGCATGCTGCGGCTATCGATGCTTGCGTGCTTGCGACGTTGCGCGCGCAGCCTCGGGACCTGTTTGATTGGCCGGGGCGCGGTGCCGACGGCGCGCTC
>JBBSJC010000679.1:0-4128 GCA_038257655.1 Polyangiales bacterium
GAACTGGTGATCGCCGTCGGCACCGTCTTGAACGGTGCTGAGCTGAGTCCGGCAGAGCCCGCACCCGTGCTCCAGCCGGGGTTCACGCTCAGGCCCCGCGATGGCATCCGCCTTACCGTGCGTCGCGGGATCAGTCGCTCCATTCGCCTCGTCGCAACGAAGTAGGGACCACGGCCGTGAGTACGCTCCAGGAAGACGTGCGGCGCTCGCTCTAGCCTCAAGGCCATCCATTTTGACGTCGGGCCAATATCGATCTGATCGCGCGTCGCGTCACGGCTCCACCCGGGGTACGGCGTAGACCGGGCCGAGTGGCGGGATCCTGATCCACTCCCGTCGCGAGCAGGACCAGCGGCGCAAGCGCTCGAGCCTCGGACGCACAACGAGCCCCCGGAGGGCAGGCGCAAGCCGGTCGAGGCGCGACCTTGCCCCGGGTGGGACCGAGCAGGGGGGCGCAGCGCCCATAACGCACGCGGGAGCCTGCTGGCTGGCCGGCAGCGCGAGAGCCGTGAGTACGCGGCTCGTGCGTGCCGCTCCGCAGTTATCCGTGACGACTAGGTCATCGCGCCCGTGCACGAAAACCAAGCGTGCAGTTCGAGGATAACAGACCGCTTCGAGCGAACAAAAAGCTCCTGTCATGACTGTCATGACAGGCCCTGACATGACAGGTCCGCTGTCGCGCCAGCCCTGACAGCGCTTTGACCAGTGTTTTCACGAAAGTGGAGAACCGGAAACAAGGCACGCCCCTTGCTAATGGCGCCATGCGAGCTCTTCGCTGCGACGAAAGGCCGCCACATGCTGACCTTTGATCAACAAAGAGTAACCATGAACTCCGACATCAAGGTTAAGTATGGGCACATTCCGCTAACAGACATCGACGATAAGCTGGGCGGGGCGGGTGTCGAAGTTCTCGTCCCCTCGGGCATTCGGGATCTTGCCATGGCAGCTCGTGCCTACGTTGCAAATCGCAGGTGGGTGCTGGTGGTCGATGATGACAGGGTGTCTCGCGTTGCGATGGGCCGTGCGCTCTCGGACCACCACGATGTAATCGAGGCAGAAGGTTTTGTCGCCGCACTCCTCGTGCTTGCGGTACGAAGGTTTGACGTAGTGGTAACAGACTACGACCTGAGCTCGGCGGGTACGGGCCGCGACTTGCTCAGCGAGGTTCGCATGAGGTGGCCTCAGATGCTTCGGATCTTATGCACTGGCTCAGTAAGTCAAGGGAAGGACGCCATGTCAGAGGGAGTGGCCCAGCACCTTTTCACCAAGCCCATCGATCGCGAGTCGCTGCTTGCATTTCTACGGCGGGCGTGAATGGAGGAGCCTGCATGCTTATCAACGAAGGTAGCACCGTTGGGGTGCGGCTGCGGCAGGCCGGCTTCGATGGGTCGAGTTTTCAACGGTAGGGTCGGTAGTGTTTGGCGCTCCGGACGACGGGCGCTTGTAGGGCGGGGTTCGAACATCTTCGGGAAAGGAAATGCGATTCAAGTTGTGGTGCTCGCGCCTGAAGCATCAGACGTTCAAGCAGATGTGGTGCTCATGGTGGGATCTGGAGCATTAGTCAGATGACCATTTCAACGGCCGTATGCTTCAACTCAAACTTAACCATCGATATCCACGGCCAAGGCTACTTGTGACGACAATTTGCTTCCTGCTGTGTTAGCCATCCCCCGACGATGGCTAGCGAAATTATACTTAGTCATGTACCAAGCCTTCGACTGCATACCTTCTTTGCGGGGGAGCCGTCCTTAGCGAAATGCCGCGCGACGCCGGACCCGCAATGTGCGGGCGACAATCCTCACCTCGGATCTTATCATGCACTCAGAAGTTACACCTTAGTACTGAGGTGCAACCATATGCTTGCCTATTCCATCGTGCCGCGTGCACGGGGTGAAGCGACCTCGCGCGCAGTCGAATCACTTATGTACGCGTGCTTAAAAAAGGCTTATGACCACGTTTCACTAGACACTCTTGCATGGCCACCGCGAATGCGTTTGTGCACGCCCACCAGGAATGTTTCCCATGACTAATAATCTGCGATGGCTCGCGTGTGCACTCCTGGTTCCTTTGGCATGCATGGGGTGATGAAAGGGTGATGCAAATTGCCTTATCCGCTGCTCGTGACATATCTTCAAAGGGGTTGATGGTTCCGCGAGCAATGCTGCCGTGATGATCCGCGGGTTCTTCCTCTTCACGTGTATTTCGAAAACAAGGCCGCGCCGCACTTTTTTCCGCAGTGCTCGGTATACAGGGGAGAACGATTCCTCAGCAACGTATAGGACCGCGACAAAGGAATGTGACTATGTCTAACCTGCCCGAATCCGTAAGAACGCGAGAATCAGACAAGCTCCTGCAGATCGTGCGAGACGCACTGGTCTTCGTGAACGACCGCTTTGCGGCCGTTGCGCCTCAGCTCGAATCCGGCATGCGCTTTCACGAGGTCGGCATCGAGTCGGTCGAGCTTCTCGAAATGGCCGCTTATATCGAGGATACCTTGGCAATCCACCTCGATGATCGAGGGCTGATCGAAGCGTCGACGCTTCACGACCTGATCGAGCTCATGAAGCGGGAGGTGGCCGAGTCATGAAGGAGGTAATCGAGCGAGGCCATGAAACACTGGGAGACCTCCTGCTCTCGCTGGACGGTGTACATGAGGTCGGTCCCACGTTCCTTGGTGACGATCTTAGTGAGACTTCGTGGTCTTTCTCGAAGCTCGTACAAGAAGCCAAGGGCCGAGCGGCAACTTTGCTCGCGAGTGGGCTGCGCCATGGGGATACCGTCGCTCTGTTGCTGACCGATCCGCTGGATTTCGTCCCCACCTTCTATGCTTGCGTGCTCGCAGGGCTTGTGCCTGTCCCGATGGCGCTGCCGACTTCAGCGCGGGCCGTGGACGGGTACGTTGCGCGCTGTCGGCAGATCCTGAGGGTTGCTGAGTGTAACACTCTGATCGTGTCCGATCAGATCCGGCCTCTGCTCGGGGCCCTGCAGGATGCGAACGTTAAGCGCATCTTCAGCGCGGGTGAGCTGCGAGGATGTTCGACGGATCAAAGAATCGATTGGGGATCCCCGGTCCCGGAGAGTCCCTGCTTTCTCCAGTTCACTTCCGGATCCACAGCGGACCCGAAGGGGACCGTGGTGACCCACGCGAACATCCTCGCCAACATCAAATCCATCATGGTCGACGGGCTCCAGGCAGACGGGCGCAAAGACGTGGGGTTTTGCTGGCTCCCGCTGTTTCATGACATGGGCCTGGTGGGCTTCGTGATTGCACCCTTGTTGCTGCGTGTCCCAACCGTGTTTCTTCCCACTGGGGCATTCGTCCGTCGGCCCGCGCTGTGGATGACGCTGATGAGCAAGTACCGGGGCACGATCTCCTTTGGTCCCAACTTCGCATTCGGGCTGGCCGCGCGTCGTGCCGGCGATGTGAGCCAGCTCGATCTGAGCTGTGTGCGTGCATTGGGCTGCGGCGCCGAGCCAATCAACAAACGAACGCTCGACGACTTCATCTCGGCCTATCGCGAGGCTGGCCTTCGGCCGGAGGTCGTCATGCCCGCCTACGGAATGGCGGAGGCTACGCTAGCAATGAGCTTCGACCGCTTGGATAGGCGCTTTCAGAGCGTGCGTGTCGACCGCGATGCGTTCGAGCGCGAGCGCCTTGCAAACAGGGCGCCCGATACTGCCGCACGAGCCGTCGAATTCGTGTCCTGCGGCCGCCCGTTTCCGGGTCACGAGCTCCGCATTGCCGAAGACGGCGAGACTCTTGCCGATGGGCACGTAGGTGAGATCCACTTTCGCGGTCCAAGCCGCACGCCTGGGTATGTCGGGCGCGCCGCCGAAGGTGCATGGCTCGCAACGGGTGACCTCGGCTTCATCTTGGATGATGAGCTCTTCGTATGCGGCCGAAGGAAGGAGCTGATCATCGTACGGGGCAGGAAAGTCCACCCTCACGATGTGGAATGGGAGGTTGCCCAGTTCGACGGTGTGCGTGCTGGCGGTGTCGTCGCATTCTCAGTTGCCGATGGCGGCCAGGAGCAGGTCGTTATCTTAGTCGAAACCAAAGCGAGAGATGGCGACGTGCCCGTCGATCTCATTCGCGGGCACTTGATGGACACGCTGCAACTGCCCGCACCC
>JBBSJC010000680.1:0-4124 GCA_038257655.1 Polyangiales bacterium
GGGTGACATTCTCGTCGGCAAGATCACGCCTAAGGGTGAGACGCAGCTCTCGCCTGAAGAGAAGCTGCTGCGCGCCATCTTCGGCGAAAAGGCCGGAGACGTTCGCGATAGCTCGTTGCGCGTGCCGCCGGGCGTCGCAGGCATCGTGATCAATGCTCGTGTGTTCGCACGTAAGGGCACTGAGAAGGATGACCGCTCGAAGGAGATCGAAGATACCGAGCGCGCCAAGTTCGAAAAGGACATGGCCGACGAGATCAAGATCATCCGTACCTCGGCCTACGCACGCGTTCGCGCGCTGCTGGTGGGTCGCACCACGGAAGCCAAGCTTGTCGACGACAAGGGTAAGGTTCTGCTCGCCAAGGGCGTGAAGCTTACCGACGAAGAGCTCGAGCCGATTCCGAAGAAGCTGTGGGCCCAGATCGAGGTCGACAAGCACAAGGAAAAGGTCGACTCGATCTTGAGCCAGCTCGAAGAGCAGGTCTTGTCCATCGAGAGTCTGTTCCAGGAGAAGATCGGCAAGCTCAGTAAGGGCGACGAGCTTCCTCCGGGCGTGATCAAGATGGTGAAGGTCTATGTTGCCATCAAGCGCAAGCTTCAGGTCGGCGACAAGATGGCTGGTCGCCACGGCAATAAGGGTGTTGTGAGCCGCATTCTTCCCGAGGAAGACATGCCTTACATGCAGGACGGTCGTTGCGTCGACCTCGTGCTCAACCCGCTCGGCGTTCCGAGTCGTATGAACGTGGGTCAGATTCTCGAGGTTCACCTCGGCTGGGCGGCGCGAAATCTCGGCATGCAGCTCAAGGCCAAGGTCGAAGAGGCCAGGACCCAGGGCGAGGAAGTTCGTAAGGAGCTGCTCAAGCTGTTCCACACGGGCAGCACTAAGCAGATCATCGAAGAGCTGCCTGTAGAAGAGTTGCCGAAGCTCGCAGTGAAGTTCGACGAAGGCGTCCACTTCGCTACGCACGTTTTCGACGGCGCGACGGAGGCAGAAATCAAGGATCGCCTGAGTATGGCGGGCCTTGCGACCAGCGGGCAGACGACCTTGTTCGATGGCCGTACGGGCGAATCCTTCGACAAGGATGTGACCGTAGGCGTCATGTACATCTTGAAGTTGCACCACTTGGTCGACGACAAGATTCACTCACGCAGCATCGGGCCGTACTCGCTCGTCACGCAGCAGCCTCTGGGTGGTAAGGCTCAGTTCGGCGGTCAGCGTTTGGGTGAGATGGAAGTTTGGGCCATGGAAGCCTACGGCGCGGCCTACGCGCTGCAGGAGTTCCTCACGGTCAAGTCCGATGACGTGCAGGGTCGAACCCGCATGTACGAGGGTATCGTGAAGGGCGACCTGACGCTCGACTGCGGTTTGCCGGAGAGCTTCAACGTGTTGATGAAGGAGCTCCAGGCGCTTTGCCTGAACGTAGAGCTCATCGAGGGGACCGGCGGGCGCAGGCCCGACGACGTGCTTGCCGCGGAGGAGGAGTAATCCATGAAAGATATCTTTAGCTTCTTTGAGAAGCCCAAGGACCCACTCTCCTTTTCGGCTATCCGCATCTCTCTGGCTTCGCCAGAGAAGATCCGCGAGTGGTCGCACGGCGAAGTAAAGAAGCCGGAGACGATCAACTACCGCACGTTCAAGCCTGAGCGCGACGGCTTGTTCTGCGCGAAGATCTTCGGACCAGTCAAAGACTACGAGTGCATCTGCGGCAAGTACAAGCGCATGAAGCACCGCGGTATCGTGTGCGAGAAGTGCGGCGTCGAAGTGATTCAGAGCAAGGTGCGCCGCGAGCGCCTTGGGCACATCACCTTGGCCACGCCGGTCGCGCACATCTGGTTCTTGAAGAGCCTGCCCTCGCGTATCGGCGCGGTGTTGGACCTCGCTTTGAAGGACCTGGAGAAGGTTCTCTATTGCGAGGCTTACGTTGTCGTCGACGCCAAGGAAACGCCGCTTTCGAAGGGTGAGATCCTTTCGGAAGAGCGCTTCATCGAGCTCGAGGACGAGTACGGCCCTGACGCGTTCACTGCGACGATGGGTGGCGAAGCGGTGCTGCAGCTTTTGAAGGAAGTCGACGTTCACCAGCTTGGTGAGCAGCTTCGTTCGGAGATGCGCGATGCTTCCAGCGAAGCCAAGCGTAAGAAGTACGCTAAGCGCCTGAAGGTGATCGAGGCCTTCAAGGATTCCGGCAATCGTCCCGAGTGGATGATGTTGACCGTGATTCCCGTGCTGCCGCCGGACCTGCGTCCGCTCGTGCCGCTCGATGGTGGTCGCTTTGCCACGTCGGATCTCAACGATCTCTATCGTCGTGTCATCAACCGCAACAATCGTTTGAAGCGTTTGATCGAGCTCAATGCTCCCGAGATCATCATTCGTAACGAGCGTCGCATGCTGCAAGAGGCAGTCGATGCGTTGTTCGACAACGGCCGTCGCGGCAAGACGATCACCGGTCCCAACAAGCGTCCGCTCAAGAGCCTGAGCGACATGCTCAAGGGCAAGCAGGGCCGCTTCCGTCAGAACTTGCTCGGCAAGCGCGTCGATTACTCCGGTCGTTCGGTCATCGTCGTCGGCCCGAGCCTGCGTCTGCATCAGTGCGGTCTTCCCAAGAAGATGGCGCTCGAGCTGTTCAAGCCGTTCATCTACAACAAGCTCGAAGAGCGTGGCTATGTGACCACGATCAAGAGTGCGAAGAAGCTCGTCGAGAAGGAGAAGCCCGAGGTTTGGGATATTCTCGAAGAGGTGATCAACGAGCATCCGGTGCTGCTCAACCGCGCACCGACGTTGCATCGTCTCGGCATCCAGGCGTTTGAGCCGGTGCTGATCGAAGGTAAGGCGATTCAGCTTCACCCGTTGGTTTGCGCGGCCTTCAACGCGGACTTCGACGGCGATCAGATGGCCGTGCACGTTCCGCTCTCGGTCGAAGCGCAGATGGAAGCACGCGTGCTCATGATGAGCACGAACAACATCCTTTCGCCTGCCTCAGGTCGCCCGATCATCAACCCGACCCAGGACATCGTTCTGGGCTTGTATTACATGACTCGCGAGAAGCCCTTCGGCCGCGGTTGCTACCGTGAGGGTAACAGCGAGAAGATGGCGCGCGGCGTGTACGGATCGCCGATGGAAGTGCGCATGGCGTACGACGCGGGCGAAGCGGAAATCCACTCGCGCATCAAGCTGCGAGTCGATGGCGCGATCGTCGACTCCACCGTGGGGCGCGTGCTCGTAAGCGAAATCCTTCCGGACGAGCTTACGTTTGCCAGCGTCAACAAGGTGCTCGACAAAAAGGCGCTCTCCTCGCTCATCGACCAGTGTTATCGCGACAGCCGTAACAAGGCGACCGTGCTCTTGGCGGACCGTTTGCGTGCGCTCGGTTTCGAGCAGTCAACGCGTGCGGGCATCTCGATCTGCATGGACGACATGGTCATCCCGGCTTCCAAGGTCACATTGATCGATGCCGCGCAGAAGGATGTCGAGACCGTCATTGAGCAGTACCAGGAAGGTCTGATCACGGACGGAGAGCGCTACAACAAGGTCGTCGACATCTGGGCAGACGTCGCGGATCGCGTTGCCAAGGATCTGCTCGAAGGCATTGGGCGCGAGACCGTCACTGATCACGAGACCGGCGAGAAGGTGGAAACGCCTTCGTTCAACCCGATCTTCATGATGGCTGACTCGGGCGCTCGTGGTTCGAATCAGCAGATTCGTCAGCTCGCTGGCATGCGCGGTCTAATGGCCAAGCCGTCGGGCGAAATCATCGAGACGCCGATCACCGCGAACTTCCGCGAGGGTCTGACGGTCTTGCAGTACTTCATCTCCACGCACGGTGCTCGTAAGGGCCTCGCGGATACCGCACTCAAGACGGCAAACTCCGGTTACCTCACGCGTCGTCTCGTCGACGTGGCGCAGGACGCTGTGGTCACCGACATCGATTGCGGCACGCTCGACGGCATTTGGGTGCAGTCGCTCGAAGAGGGCGGCGAAGTCGTGCAGCCCCTTGGCGAGCGCATCCTCGGTCGCGTCGTGCTTGAAGACGTGGTCGACCCGGTCACGGGTGAGGTCATCCTCAAGGCGAATGATCCGGTCGATGAGGCCAAGGTCAGCGCGATCGAAGATGCCGGCATTCAGGGCATCA
>JBBSJC010000681.1:0-4092 GCA_038257655.1 Polyangiales bacterium
CGCACGCGCGTGAAGATCGTGAAGAACAAGATGGCGCCGCCCTTTGGCACGTGCGAGTTCGATATTCGCTTTGGCGTTGGCATGGATAAGGTCGCGGATTTGCTCGATTTGGGCGTGGAAAATGGGGTGATCAATAAGAATGGGGCTTACTATACGTTTGCGGACGAGAGTCTTGGGCAGGGGCGGGAGCGGGCGCGGCAGTGCTTGATCGATCGGCCGGAGCTGTACGCGAAGATCGAGGCGGCGCTGCCTAAGGGTGGGGTGAAGCAGGTGGAGGCGGAGGCTGCGTAAAACAGTGGCGCGGACGGAGAGCAAGGTTGAGTTTAGCCTTACTGTCCGGGTCCAGTGTGGCTGTGGCTCTTCTTGCTCTCTGGGGCAAGAAGAAGAACGTGTTCCATGTAAAACGGGGGGTCGTGTTTTATACGGCTGTATCAAACAGTCGTGGCGTGTTTTACATGGGAGCATCAATCAATCAGGGATTGGTCGAAGCGCACTGCGCACGCAGCCCCACCGCAATCGGCGCTTCGACTAATCCGTTGAACAAAGCCGCGGGAGCTACCGAGACCTTGCTACGTGGGAAAAGCCCCTGCGCGGAGCGTCTTCACGGCGCAACAAGCGTCGCCGAGACTCTCTCCGTGCCCGCGTGAGCGCAAGGGGTAACGCGTGGAGAGCCTGCTGAGCGGATGATTCGAGGGCTTGCCTCGCGAAAGCGGTGCATCGAAGACGAGGCTATCCAATGACGCGAGTTCCGTGACTCGAGCCGCGCTGTCGTGTCGCATGCGTGGACGGCACTTCATGAGCTGTCCTCTCGGCGAGCCGGCCACTGCGTGTCGAGGGCGGTAGGCAGCAATCGCCCATGCTCGCAGCGCGGACAACGGCGGATCTCTGAGCCGGTGAGCGCCAGTAAGCACTCGTTCAGGGACTCAGGCGTGCTCGCATCGTCGACGGCGTTGACCACCGGCGTGTCACTCTCTGGCTCGCGTTGTGGTTCGCTCACGCCGAGGAGCTGGCGGATGTTCTCCGACGTCCCCGCTGCAACGTGATGGCTGGAGCACAGGCCGTAGTGGCGGATCTTATGAAACCCCTTTGGCAGAACGTGCAGCAGGAAGCGTCGAAGGAACTCGACGGGCTCCAAGGTGCACGTCTTACCGTTCTTGGTCGTGAAGGTGACACCGCGCTCGTCCATGCTGCGGATGCGCGAGTTGGCGAGACCCACGCGATGCGTGTACCGGCCAAGGTAGTTGAAGACGTGTTGCGCACCGTCGAAGGGAGCCTTGACGTAGACGTGCCACTTCGTCTCGAAGAGAGCGCGACGCACGAGGTTCTCGATGCTCGCCGGTATCGTAAGGGCCCCCTTTTCGACAGCTTGGAGCAGACCCTCACGGAAGAGTCTTCGAAACAGGCGCGCCATGACCTTGACGGGAAACAGGTAGTCCTGCCGAGCCGCGAGCCACTTCCCCTCCGGGCTCAGCGCGCCGGCACTCACGATCGCGTGCACGTGAGGATGGAACGTAAGCTCACGGGTCCAGGTGTGCAGCACCATGGTGAGCGCGGGCGTGCCGCCGAGGCGCTTGGGGTCGCGGCTCAGCATCAGCACCGTCTTGCTCGCGGCCTCGAACATGAGCGTGAATATCTGCTCACGATGCATCGCTGCGAGCGGGCGCAGCTCTGCAGGTAGCGTGAACACCCCATGAAAGTAAGGTACGGGGAGAATGGTCTGGCTCCGCCGCGCGAGCCACCTGCGTTGTTCGATGCCCTGGCACGTCGGGCAGTGGCGGTTGCGGCACGAGTTGTACATCGGCACGCCGTGCCCGCAGCTGTCGCAGACATACAGATGCCCGCCGAGCGCGGCCGTGCGACAGCGCTCCAAGTCACGCAGCACGGCGAGCTGCGCGTACGACAGGACGCATCTCTCCCTCAGCGCTGCGCCGTGAGCGCGCGCGATATCGCCGACCGTCACACGCGGCACGGCCGCGGGACGCTCAGTGCACGATGTCGTCCCCACCTGGGCGTCTACCCAAGAACCTTACCTTCCTCCTTCTCCAGCAGGTCGAGCGGGCTGCGAAGCCGCGTCCGACGCGCCTCGCTCAAATGCAGATAGCGAGACGTAGTGTCGATATCGTGGTGCCCCAACATCACCTGGATGGTGCGCAGGTCCGTGCCCAGCTCGAGCTGATGGGTCGCATAGGTGTGGCGCAACAGGTGCGGGTAGACCCGCTTACGGATCTGAGCCGCATGCGCCGCATACCGCAGCCCTTCCGTGATGCTCGTGGGCGAAAGCGGCCCGTCCCCGTCATGGTTCGGGAAGAGCAATTCCCCGCGAGGGCGGTACCTTCGGTAGTAATCGCGCAAGGTGCCGAGCGTCCTCTCGGACAGCGTCACCATTCTGTCCCGCCGACTCTTGGTGTGGCGAATGTGCAAGACCATGCGCTTGCTGTCGACGTCGCCCACCTTCAGCGCGCACGCTTCGCGAATACGAAGTCCCTCGCCGTACATCAGCATGAACAGAGTTTGGTCACGCAGTGTGGGCGCGTTCGCAAGCAGAGCGGATACCTCTGTTCAAAGCCAAGAGGGGGGATGCGATAGAAGCGGTGCGGTCCCGCGAGCTACTCCGCGAGACGATGAAGATGGCGAGCAAAGCCACCGGGCAGAGTCCGGCACAGAACTGGCGGGGATTCCACACACGCCGAAGTGGGTGATGGCGACGAAGCTCGTGGACCCAGGTCAATGGTGTTCAGCATTTGAATGCTGGACTGGCCGCATAGCGAGGGCCCCATGGGAGAGCGGAGTCCGAAAGCTCGAGGTCATCCTCCCACGACAAGGCCTGTCGGTCATGTTCTCGCCGAGCTGAAGCGCCTCAGGCGAAAGCTGCCGGTCTGCGCCCCAAGACGCGAACAGAAGCAGCGACGCTCGCCTGCGATATCACATATTTCAGGAGCCAGCGCGGGCGTATAAACTTTGCCTCCTACGATGACCCGCGGACGGCCTATCGGGTAGTACGATCGTCGACGAAAGTAGTCCGCGATACTCGCGACGCAGCACCTCGCGCGCTCTGGAATGAGCTGGGGAGACGCCAAGCAAGGCATATTCTCACCATCTGGAGACGCCAACAGAACGGCGGCTGGTATGATGGGTTGGCCCTTGTCTCTGCCCACTTCAAGCCGCCAGTCGGCACGAGCACGAACAGCGCTGGCAGGACGCCCTCACTGTGCTAGCTTGCGGGCGTTCATGCCGGATTCAGAGCGTCAGATCGAGATCTTGTGCCACGGGGTCGTCGACGTGCTCGTGCGGTCCGAACTCGCGAGCCGACTGCAGTCCGGCGAGCCCCTCAAAGTTAAGGCCGGCTTCGACCCCACCCGTCCGGATCTCCACCTCGGCCACACCGTGCTGCTGCAGAAAATGCGTCAGTTCCAGGATCTGGGTCACCACGTGGTGTTTGTCGTGGGCGACTTCACCGCGCTGGTCGGCGATCCCACGGGACGCAACGAACTGCGCCCCCGGCTCACGCGCGAGGAGGTCATGCTGGCAGCCGCGACCTACCAAGAGCAGGCCTTCAAGGTCCTCGACCGCGGGCGCACCGAGGTTCGCTACAACTCGGAGTGGCTGGGCGCGCTCAGTCCCAACGACTTCGTCGAGCTGTGCGCCAAATACACCGTGGCCCGCATGCTTGAGCGTGACGACTTCTCCAAGCGCTTCGGCGAGAACAAGCCGATCTTCGTCCACGAGTTCCTCTACCCATTGCTCCAGGCGTACGACTCGGTCGTGCTCGAGTCCGATGTGGAATTGGGCGGCGCGGATCAGCTGTTTAACCTGCTCGTCGGCCGCGACCTCATGCCGCGCTATGGCAAGCGCGCGCAACTGGTCATGACTACGCCGCTCCTCGAGGGCACGAACGCGCGCCTGGAGAAAGGTAAGGTCGTCGGCCCCAAGATGTCGAAGAGCGCGAACAACTACGTGGGCATCGACGAGCCGCCTTTCGACATGCTGCAGAAGCTCATGCTCGTAGACGACGGAGTCATCTGGCGGTACATGGAACTTTTGTCGCGGCAGGGCGCGGAGGAGCTGGAAGCTCGGCGGGCGGCCGTGCTGCGC
>JBBSJC010000682.1:0-4081 GCA_038257655.1 Polyangiales bacterium
ACTCTCGTCGCAGTCATCGTCTTCGACGAAGATCCAGGTAGTCAGGTCCGTAATCAGCTGCAGTCGTGCCTCACTTGCGAAGTGAAAGCAGCGGGAAACCAACCATCCAAAACGTGCGGCCTCGAATTTTGCCCGGGTTTGTTTCGTCGCAAACAGCTCGGACTCAGTGCCCCAGCGGATCGAGCTCCGTTGCACACGTGCGACGTGCACACTTACGCTTGACGGAAAGGGTGTCCAAACCTCAGGCCACACGAACATCGTCTACCCCCTAGTGATTGTCACTAAAGGTGTCTAACCATCTGCCGAGATCATGATCAAGAGTGAGTCCGGTATACGCAAAGCACAATCTTGCGAACTCCCGCTAAAGCCACGATCCGCGCCGGGGACCGAGCATGGTTATTCGCGCTGCGAGGTGGGATGGGACACGTTTGGAGACGATCTCGCGTGCCTCGACAGGGGTATAAATCTGACTGGTGTGCATCAGCACCAGGTGCTCATTCTCGAAGGAATCAGCAACTTCGATTAGTTCGTCCAGGTGGATGTGGCAGCCGGCACGGCTATCCGCGAGCGATTTGCGCTCATCGAGGAACGTGCACTCCATTATTAGGACACGACTTTTGAGCATCGACGGATTGGTATCGAGCACACGGATCAAGGTGTCGGTGGCATAGGCCAGCTCCAGATGCTCGACCTTGTCGAACAAGTCTTCGCCGCGTGCCTTGCGCGCGCCGATCTCTGCCCCGGGCAGGGTTAGATAGGCAGCTTTGAGCTTGTTAACCCTACGTATGAACTGATAGCCGAGCGAAGGAACGGGATGGTGCGTGCGAAACGCGCGTACGTAGAGATTATTACCCAGATGATATTCCTCGTCTGGTAACATAGGAATCGGTTTTACCACCAGCTCGTAGCGCTGAAGGCGGGTGAGTGAGGCCAGGGCAGCCAGCAGATCGTCGACGATCTCGGCGGGCATGAATACTTCGGGCGGCGCCTGTTTATGCATCATGCCGCGCACGCCGAGCAGGCCGGGCAGGCCGCCGACATGGTCCACGTGGCCATGGCTGAGGAATATCCGATCGGCCGAGCAGAACGCGCGTAACGGCAGGCCGACATCGAGCAGCACCGAAAGCTCAGGCACCTGCACCGTGGTGTACACCCCCCCTACGGAGATGCCGCGCACCGTGTAAGGTCCCACCCTAAGGGTGGCGCACACGTTCGTCTCAGAGCTTGTGTAGCGTTCAGGCATGCGGCGTCACTTTACTCATCGAGCCGAATGCCGCATGACCGCACGCTGGATGGCGTGGGCCACGAGCGTTCCGTGCTCGTCCCATAGATGTACCATGCCGGACGCGTCGCCATTGCCTGTGTGTAACACTGTGTGTCCTGCAGCAACCATTCGCTGTTGGGCTTTGCGAGGAAATGCACGCTTATCTCGAGACTGACCACCATGCTGGGTTGGGCCTTGGGACCTAGCGCCCGCAGCCGTGCATTGTGATGCCACCAAAGGCGTAGACGATGTTTCGCAGCGGATGCCGCGTGCGTCCAGGCGTCGGGCCCGGAAAGCTCAGGCGAGAAAGCGTTCGCGCAGGGCCGGTGTGGGCACGCGACACTGTGCGGCCTTACCAAACCAAGTGATGCGACGCTTGGCAAAGGCGCGGTAGGCGGCGTCACGTAGGCCTTTCGGGACGAGCAGTAAGGCACCGAGGGCAGGCCAGGGCCCCGAAAGATGGCGGGCCACGAACAAAACGGCGCTGGAATGCGTGTGCACGCTTGGGCCGTCGATGACCACGATCGAATCGAGCCCGGGATCGACAAGGCCGCGCGCTTTCATGCTTTGTTGGCCCAGCTCCGAGGCGAGTGGCGCGAAAACGAAGCGCCCGTTCGGATCGTGGTCGATGATGAACAGCACCGATGCATTGCAGACGTTGCACTCACCATCGAACAACACGAGTGTCTTCCCTTCGGGCACGGCGGTCATCATCTAGAGTAGCTTCCTCTACCGACGCTCAGCTCGCAAATGCACAGGCGGCTATCGGCTTCCTCTACCGACGCTCAGCTCGCAAATGCACAGGCGGCTATCGGTTTGGTTTTGGTTGGCGATACTGCTTACAGCGGATAGGACAGGGTCGCATTGAGCACGGTAACGAGTACGAGCACAACAGGTGCGAGCACGAGGAACACGAGGAACGTGTACCCCATGATGTCCCGGGCGCGCAGACCGAGCAGGCCAAGCACAGGCAGCATCCAGAACGGCTGCACGAGATTGGCGAGCGCTTCACCCAGATCGTAGACCGCGACCATCCAGCCAAGATGCACTTTGAGCTCGTGGGCGGCCTGCATCACGTAGGGAGCTTCAATGACCCACTTTGAGCCACCGCTCGGCACGAACATGCCGAGCACGGCGGAGTAGACGGCGATCAGCGCCGGGAAGGTTTGGGCGCTGGAAATACGCACGAACCAGGCCGCTAGCTGCGCATTGAGATGCGTCTTGGAAATCACGGCGGCGATCCCCGCGTAAAAGGGGTACTGCAAGATGATCGCCCACACACCCGGCGTGGCTTCCTTGACGGCCCGCATCAGGCGAGCCGGTGTGCCATGGGCTGCGACTCCTACGGTCAGAAAGAACAGGTTGATCGTATTGAAGTTGAGTGCCGAAAGCCCATCCTTACTGTTTGCGAAATACTGCGTGAAGTTGGCGACGCTGAGCAGGACGAACAGGATGTTCAAGATGCGCACGTGCTCGAGCCATTCACCTGGTGTGCCCTTGCGCGTAGGCGCGGGCTGCTCCGTGGGCGAGATGCCTAGGCTGATGCCGAGGTCGCTGGCTGTCTTCACGCGTGCGCCGCTCGGCGTCGCAAAGAAGAACAGTAAGGTTACGATCGGAATCTCGACGGCAACGCTCAAGAGGCTCTGCCAGAGGAAGATCGTATCGTTCAGGGGGATGATGCCCCCTGGCACAACGCCGCCTCCTGCCACGATCTGACGAATGGCAGGGGGAAGTGCGCTTTCGCTCGCCATCTGCAAGGCAGCAGAGCCGGACAAACCCTGGGCCCATACGCTGCCTAAGCCCATGAAGGTGCTCGCACCGAGCGCACGGTAGTCCACCCCTGACACGCGACGAGCGACCTCTTTAGCGAGCATGGCGCTGAAGATCAGACTGAAGCCCCAGTTGAACCAGGATGACACCATACTGAACAGCGCGACCATGGCGACGGCGGCGCGCGGCGAGCTTGGCAGCACCGCAAGGCGCGCGATCATGCGGTACACGATCGGCGCGGTGGCGACCACGTAACCGGTGATGATGATCAGCGCCATTTGCATCGTGAAGGCGACAAGCTCCCAGAAGCTATCGCCCCAGATCTTGACGATGCCCCAGGCCGAGGTCTCCGTGAACGCGACCGCACAGGCGACGACGATGAAGGTCGCGAGCAGCGCGAACACGAAGGCATCGGGGATATACCGTTCTGCCCAACTGGTGAAGCGCTCGGCGACGCGGGCGAGAAAGCCGACGTCGTCGCGGCCCCCGGAAGAGGGAAGGGGAGGCGGAGGCTGTTGCGATGTACCGAGCGAGGTAGGAAGGTCTGCAGAGCTCACGCGTGGCTCTTAGCGCAGCCGCACTAGCCTCACCCGTCGTGCCCGCGCTTTGAACCAACGCGAGCGGCGCGTGATCTCGCGATCGGCCGTACTCGCGTCGGATTAGGCCTTGAGTCGAACACCAATCATGGCGAGCAGCGTGCGAAAGGACTCGCGCCGGGCGCGCCGACGCTCACGGCTGCGCTCGCGCTCAATGGCGCGAATTTGTTGGAAGTACGGCGAGAGGTCCTGGTCATAACGAGCAAACATCACGAGCTCCGGCTAGGGCGCCGAGTGAGCGGCTGGGAGCGGCGGCTGAGCACCGGCTCGCAACATGCGCCTATGTCGTTGATGTGGGTGGGACTCGAGGAAACGTCAAGCAATAGGAGCGAATAAATGTACTGCTATCACCCCGAGTGCTGCTGTGTCGAGCTACGCCTCAGCCGCTGCGACCAGCGCTCGCGCCTCAAGCAGCGGGCTCCCAACGTAGTCCGGCGTCGGCTTAGCTGGC
>JBBSJC010000683.1:0-4079 GCA_038257655.1 Polyangiales bacterium
CTCGACGATCGCGACGCACGTTTGCAAGGTCCAAGGCGTCGGCAGATAGTAGCAGGCTCGACCCCAAAGCGGGTGCTGCACCGGCCACAACTCAGCGCGTAGCAAGGACTTCGACCATCTTTCCGTACGAGTCCCCACCGTGGAGAAATCCTAATAATCTGCAGCCCACACCCGATCCACGGCCCGCCTTGTGTGCCCACACGATCTCGACCTGGGCTACGATTTTCTCCGTGGGCTCTGCCCCCTCAAAGGAAACCCTGAGTCGGTCGCCGGGCTCAAAGAGTGTGGTCGTCTGCAGGAACATGCCCCCCATGCTCACGTTTGAGACGGGGAGATAGAGGGTAAGGCTGTGGTGCTCACACCATGCGCGACGGTCAAAATCTAGTCTGCGGTGGCGGCGCGTTTCGGACATCACTACTGCTCCATGGACGAGGCCTAACGGCTGCACTCGGTCACATGAGCAAGGCTACTTGCGTGCAAGTGGCGTTTCAAGTGTAATTTTACAAGCACACAGTATCCCACGCTAGTTTGCAAGCGCAGCGCGGGACCTGATCGCACTCGTGATGCAAACGATCAGACTCGGAAAAGTGAGGCGCTTAACGGCAAAACCCGTCTGCGGAGATCCGCAAACGGGTGAGCTCAACTCGGAGCCAGTTCAAACCCAGTCGAAGTCAGCCGGGGGCGAGCGCAGGGGCCGCTCGCGCGGTGTAGCTCAGATCTTACCAAGGATCATGAACGAGATAACGAGCGAGTAGATCACGAGCGACTCGATCAGGGCTAGACCCAGAATCATGGGCGTGAAGAGCTTGTCCGACGCGCTGGGATTACGGGCGATGCCTTCAAGCGCGGCTGCAGCGGCTTTGCCCTGGCCCAGTGCACCACCGAATGCGGCGATGGACATGCCGAGGCCCGCAGCCGTGAGGCCGAGCATCTTCATGTCGAACTCATTGGACCCAGAAGCTTCCTGAGCGAACGCGCTGGATGCGATGAGCGTGGTGGCGACCAGGGACAACAAACCGAGCATCTTCTTCTTCATTGAGAGCCTCCTTCAATACTTTCAATTCCGGCCGGGTTTTGACTCCGGGTTGATCCGTGACTGCGTTGTGCGTGTGTTGACGTCACGGCGGCAGCGCCGCCGCTTCAGTGATGACCTTCGTCGTGATGGGCGACGGCCATCGAGATGTAAACGGTAGACAAGATGCAGAACACGAGCGTCTGCACGACACACACCAGTGTGCCCAACACCATGGGAGCCACAGGCACGACCCAAGCTACGAGCCCCGAGACTTGGCTCAAGACCTGGTGGTCCGCAAACATGTTGGCCATCAAGCGGATGGAAAGTGAGAGCGGACGCGCCATGTGGCTTATCAACTCGATCACGACAAACAGAGGGGCCAAGAACAAAACAGGGCCCATGAAGTGCTTGAGGTACGCGAAGCCGTTCTCTTTCAAGCCGAAAATGTGTGTCGACAGGAAGATCACCACCGACATCGCGACCGTCGTGTTGAGACTGTCCGTGGGCGGCGTAAAGCCGGGGATCAAGCCCAACAGGTTCGATAAAAGGATGACGAAGGCGCAGGTGCCGATCAACGGAAGAAAGAACTTCGCCGCCTTCTTACCCATGATGTCCGACATCATCGAGTAAGTGACCGAGACGAACACTTCGACGAACGTGCGGACCGTAAGCTTGTCGTCTGGAATCAGCGCGCGTTTGGTGTTGCGCAAGGTGCTCGCGCTGATCAGGCCTATCCCGATCAACAGCAGTAGCACCAGCGCCAGACCAAATACGTGCTGCACGCCGATAGGTCCGTGCGCAATCCACGTCAGCCCCTCGTCATTGACGGGGCGCGATAGCCAGCTTGCAGCGCCTTCGGCGGAGTGAAAGAACGGCAGCAGGTTGAACCAGGATTCCCCATGGGGCATCGGTTAGCGCTCCTCTGAAGCCGCGTGTGCGGCATTCGGTTCGGTTGAACCTCCCATTCCAATAACGGCCGAGAGCAGGGGCGCGATAAACAGCGTCGATAGCCCCAGCACAAGACCGATTGGATCGAGAGCGAGTTTGTGGATCAAAATGAAGACGACGGCCATCAACAGGCCCATTTTCATGATCAGTAACAGTGACAACGCGAGGCGCTGCTCAGGGCGGGCGCCCATAATGCGTCGGGTCAGCCAGCGCAGACTAACCCAGTTGATAACCGACACGGCACCACCGACGAGTGCGCCCACGGCCCGATCCATGCCCCACACTGCGAACACGGCCGACGCGATCAGCAGCGCGATAAGCGGCAGGGCGCGCGCGCTGCGTCGGGTGGTTTCGTCAAGGCTGCGGGCGGTGCTGGTCATGGTGGAGGTGGTTCGCCTTTGTGATCGGGAGCTGTCGTGTCCTGGTTTTCTTGCGATGCAACCTGGGCGTTGCGCGCCAGGCTGAAGAGACTGCGGAAGCCCGCGACGATGCCGAGCAAAAGGCCGAGGTACTGCAAAATCGACCCGGTTTCGAAGGTCTTATCCAGCCAGCGTCCGCCGAAGTACCCGAGGATGATCGCCATGGCGAGCTCGAACCCTGCTGATGCAAATCGCGCTGCGAGCTTGAGTTGCTTTCTGCCTTCCGGCCCGATGAGGCTCATCGTGGCCTTCCTTGCACGCCTGAATGTAGGGCACGCCTGAATGTAGGGCGTCGAAGTGGTTTGCCTAGCGGGCCGGACGCCCGATCAGTCTACGTTGCGAAACGATCGCCAGGGTGGCGACCCGCCCGGTAAGCGCGCGCCATCTAGCACGCACGCCAGATAGGGTCAAGCTTGGCCCAGGGCCAGGGCCAGCCGATCTTTCCTTCGAATTTTCGGAGCATTAGCGCGCTGAGGCGCACGCTTTTCATGCGCCGCCCTAGTTGTCGACCTGCTTGCGGAACACGACGCCCAGATCGCCAGCGGGCATGTCGACCACCTGCTCGACCGTCAGGCCGCGAACGCGACCGAGGGCGACCACGGCCTCCAGATCGCGCAGCCCCCAATCTGGGTTGCGGGCGCGCAGGGCGGCGTCAAGCTGCTCATTTTCCGGCTGCTCGAAACCACCGCGTTGCTTGAACGGCCCGTAGAGAAACAGGACGCCGTTAGGCCGGAGATGACGACGCGCGCCATCGAACAACCCCTCGCACACGGACCAGGAGGTTACGTGCACTAGGTTGATGCCGAGTACCCCGTCGAGCAGGCCGTTGCCCCAGGTCCGCTTGCGCACCTCAAGTAGGAGCGGCTCGCGAATGTTGGGCAAGCGTGCCTCGCGCCGATAGGACTCGACACTCGCTACCGACACTTGGTCGTAGTCACTCGGCTGCCATTCCAGGCCGCGCAGCCCGCGCGCAAAGTGGACCACGTGCTGTCCAGTGCCACTACCGATCTCGAGCACAATCCCGATTTCAGGTAGCACCCGACGCAGGACGTCGAGGATCGGGCCCTTGCTGCGATCGGCTTGGGGAGCGTGTTGCTTCACCGAGAGGCCGATGGCGCGCGCGGAGAAATTCATGGTTTGTCCGTAGCATCGAGGCAATTCGATTCCAACGCTTGTTCGCTCGACCCGTGGGGCGGCTTACGTCGTTTTTTCGCGGGCTTACGGGGACGCAATCTAGCTTTGCTAGCGGGCCGACATTCGGTGTCTATCAGTGTCTGTTGGCGAAGCGTTCGCGCGTCTAAGGGAAACGAAAGCGAAACTAAAGGTCGGTTAGCAAACCGCGACGACGCAGCTCTTCGACCGCAGCAACCGCGACCCGACGCTGCGTCGTACGTGGCTTCACCCGGGGGCGGACTGCACGCATCTTGGCGAGCGCGTCATCGACGTCGCTGGCTGCGCCCTTGACGACCATCAGCACGGCCATCGCCATCGCGGAGCGTCCGTGGCCCGCCGCGCAGTGCACGTAAACGTTCCCGGGATGGCGTGAAACGTCGAGCACGCCTTCGATCAGAGCGTCTACCGTAGGCACGGACGCATCAAGCGTCGGAATGCACACGTACTTGCGACCGCCGCGCACTTCCATGGGCTCGACGAACTCGGCTGTCATGTCGAGCACCACGCCGATGCGTGCGGGCAGC
>JBBSJC010000684.1:0-4049 GCA_038257655.1 Polyangiales bacterium
GTCAACACCGCCTCGATCGCAGCGTTTGACGGGCAGATCGGCCAGGCCGCGTACAGTGCCTCCAAGGGGGGTGTCGTCGGTATGACCTTACCTGTCGCACGCGACCTGTCGAAGTCGGGTATTCGTGTCTGTACGGTGTGTCCCGGCACCATGGATACGCCACTGCTTGGCACGTTGCCCGAGGCTGCACGTCAGGGGCTTGCCGCGTCGATTCCCTTCCCCAGTCGCCTCGGGTTGCCGGAGGAGTTTGCGGCTTTGGTCAAGCACATTGTCGATAACAACTACATGAACGGCGAAGTCATTCGCATCGACGGCGCGCTGCGTATGGCGCCCAGGTGAAAGCGTCCGCGAAAGCGTGTCCTCTGGCTGATCGCGCGCACGGCTGATTGCGCGCGTCTGATTGCGCGCGCGTCTGATTGCGCGCGCGTCGGGCGCTCGCTTCGGTGCCATGCGCAGCGCGCTCCCCCGTGTATGCTTCGCGGGCCATGCCGTCCGCCAAGCTATCGGTGAACATCAACAAGTACGCGCTGCTGCGCAACTCGCGTGGACACGACACGCCCAATCTGTTGCGGGCGATCGATACGTGTTTGGCCGCGGGCGCCCACGGCATCACCGTGCATCCGAGGCGCGATGAGCGCCATATCCAGCTTGCCGACGTGCCGGTGATCGCGACGTACCTGCGCGACAAGCACCCGGGTGTCGAGCTGAACGTCGAGTGCGAGCTTGCACCGTTCGCGTTCGATCTAATCGACGCGGTGCGGCCTGCGCAGTGCACGTTCGTGCCAGTCACGCCGGGTGAGGTGACGTCGGACCACGGCTTCCTACCGACAGACGTGGCGGAGCTGCGCCGTGCGATCGAAGCGATGCGAGGGCTAGGTGCGCGGGTCAGTCTGTTCGTCGATTGTCTGCCTGATCACGTGCGCGCCATGGCGGATACCGGTGCCGATCGCGTCGAGCTGTATACGGGCCCCTACGCCTGGGCCTGGGGCACGGAAGAGCAGGCTGTGCGCACCCAAGAGCTGCAGCTGAGTGCCGAGGCCGCGCGCGCCGCGGGGCTGGGCATCAACGCGGGCCACGACCTGGACCGCCACAACTTGGCGCCGCTAGCCCAAATTCCCGGCTTACTTGAAGTCAGCATCGGCCATGCACAAATCTGCCGCGCCCTGGAGGTCGGGACCGCTCAGTCCGTATCGGAGCTGCTTCGCGCGCTCGGGTGGTAGGCGCGTGGTAGGCGCGCGATGGAGGATTGTGCGGAGGACTGCTAGGCTCAGCACGGGGTGAACCACGTGACCAGCGAGTATCCGAAGCCGCCTTGGCGCACCTATGGCAGTGGCCTCGCGATCCCCTGCATCGTCTCTGCAGGCGATGTGCGGGTTCCCGACGAGTTCTCCGTGGTCCAAACTGCGGGGCGCACGCTCGGCTTGCTCGTCTACCTCGAGTACGCCACCCCGTCGCCGCTGACCTATCGCGAGCTCATCTGGCTCAGCGCCGTCGTGCGTTGTCGAGACCGCAGCTATCACGTGCCGCGGCGCTTTGGCCCGATGTATTACGTCGCACGCATGTACGTGGACAGTGCGGAGTCGCTCGAAGCGGGGCGCAAGGAGTGGGCGCTGCCCAAGACAGCGGCCGTCTTCACGCGCTCGGGCAATCGGATCGGCGTCAGTGCGGACGATGGCACCGAGCTCTCTTTTTCGTTTCGCCCGCGTGGGCCAAGCTTCAGCGCGCCCACCAGCATCTCGACGCTGCAGAAGGGCGTGGGGCGCGTTGTGTGTTTCAAGGCGAGTGGAAGGGCGAAGTTTCAGCTTGCCACCTATCGCATCGATCATTTCGCAGCTGAACATCCGGAGTGGCAGAGCTTCAAGTCTGGTATCGTATTGCCAGGCGTGGCCTCGCACCTGCGGGCTTTTGAGACCACCATGCGCGCGCCCATCGAGATCCCACGCACGCTTCCCTCGCTCGCTCCGGCACCCTCTCTGATCTGAGTATGGACACTCCATCGCAGCTAGTCGCAGGTCGTTATCAGCTCCTAGAGAGCGCAGGCGATGGCGGCATGGCCTGCGTGTATCGGGCGATTACCCATGGCGCGGCTGGCTTTCAGCGCATGGTCGCACTTAAGCGCGTGCACGATCATCTGGCGGGCAGCACCGAATTCGTGCGCATGTTCATCGAAGAAGCCCGCATTTCCTCCGAGCTCGATCACTCCAACATCGTTCAGGTCCATGACTTCGGCGTCGATAGCGGCGGCTACTACCTGGTCATGGAGTGGGTCGATGGTTTGCACCTCGGACACTACGCGGCTTCCTTCAAGCGCCGCGGCGAAGTGGCTCCTTGGCGCTTTGTCGCATCGATAGGCGCTCAGGTGCTGGCGGCACTCGCCAGTGCCCACGAGCGCGTGAACGGCCAGGGCATCCTTTCGCCCGTCATCCATCGCGACGTGACGCCGCACAACGTCCTTCTAAGCGTGCAAGGGGTAGTCAAGCTAGCTGACTTTGGCCTGGCGCGTGCCATGGACCGCGCGCGCATGACCAACCCCGACGTGCTGAAGGGTAAGCTCAGCTATCTCGCCCCTGAGCTTGTCCAGGCCAAGCCCGCAAGTCCGCAGAGCGATCTCTACGCCGTGGGGATTTCGCTGTGGGAGACGCTGAGCGGGGAGCGCTTGTACGCGGCGGATACCGATGCGGAAAGGATCCGTAAGGTGCGCGAAGCAGAAGTGCCCGCAATCGATAGCAAGCGCGACGACCTACCGGATGGCTTGATTGCGATCGTGAACTGCGCGCTAGAGCGGGACCCTGAGCAGCGCTTTCGGAGCGCCCATGAGATGGAGCATGCCCTGTTGCGGCTGATGGGCGGCAATCCTGTCAATGCGCGCGAGCTTGGGCAGTCGGTGACCGAAGCACGGGTTGCAATGGGGCTTTTGCCGCGCAGCTTGCGGCCGACGCCCGAATCGCTCTCGCCTGCAATCGACGGACCAGTGCGTGCCGCGCGAGCGGTTGTAGTCAAGTCCGAGAAGTAACCACTCAAGTCCCCAGGAGTAGCCGCTCAAGCCCGAGAAGTAAGCGCTTAAGCCCGCGTAGCAGCGATCTTCGTCTGACTTTGAGTGCCCGCAAACGTCTCGAGAATGCGTCGCGCTGCGACGGTGGCGGTGATTTCACCGTTGTGGACCTTACGCTCGAGCTCGCTGACCTGCGCCTTGACATCGGGGTGCCCGCGCAGCGAGCTCATCAGCTCGATCTCGACCATCTGCCACATCCAGCGCAGCAGCTGCTTCTTACGCTGTTGTTCGAGCTCCCCACTGGCTGACAGCTCGGCACGATGGCGCTCCACGTGCTCCCACAGCTCGGTCAGACCTTGGTTGCCCAGACCGGAGCATGTGACTACGGGCACCTTCCAGGTGTCGGTGCGTCCGTGCATCAGCTCGAGTGCGCTTGCGTATTCACGGCGCGCGCGTTGCGCCGCCTTTTCGTTGCCAGTGTCGGCCTTGTTGATCGCCACCATGTCAGCGAGCTCGAGGATGCCGCGCTTGATGCCCTGCAGCTCATCACCTGCGCCGGCGAGCATGAGTACGAGGAAAAAGTCGACCATGTCGGCCACCATCGTTTCGGATTGACCGACTCCGACGGTCTCGACGAGCACGACATCGAAACCCGCCGCCTCGCACAACAACATGGTCTCGCGTGTCTTGCGGCCCACTCCACCGAGCGAGCCGCTGCTCGGGGTCGGGCGAATGAAGGCGTTGAGATCCTGCGACAGCGTCACCATGCGCGTCTTGTCGCCGAGAATCGAGCCGCGCGTCCGCTCACTGGTGGGGTCGACAGCGAGCACAGCGACCTTGTGGCCGGCCTTGGTAAGATTTGAGCCGAGCGCCTCGATAAACGTGCTTTTACCGACGCCAGGGACCCCCGTGATGCCCACGCGTCGCGCGTTGCCCGTGAACGGCAGCAAGCGCACCAGCACCTCCTGCGCGAGCGCGTGATGGGCGCCCGCATTGCTCTCGACTAGTGAGATCGCACGGCCGAGGACTGCGCGATCGCCTGCGCGTACGCCGCCTA
>JBBSJC010000685.1:0-4049 GCA_038257655.1 Polyangiales bacterium
TGAAATCCTTGAGCAGCGGAACGGCGGCGTGGCTGAAGAGGTAACAGCCGTACTCTGCCGTGTCGCTGATGACCTTGTTCATCTCGTACAGCTTCTTGCGCGAGATGAGGTTCGCGATGAGCGGCGTCTCGTGCAGCGACTCGTAGTAGGCAGACTCGGGCTTCATGCCCACTTCGACCATGCACTCGAACGCCAGTTCAACGCCGGCTTTCACCATGGCCACCATGAGCACGGCGTTGTCGTAGTAATCCTGTTCGCTGATTTTCGCGTTGCCCGCGGCGGTCCGCTCGAACGTGGTGTCGTTGGTGGCCGCGCGCCAGCCGAGCAGGTTCTTGTCGCCGTTGTCCCAGTCCTGCATCATCGTGGTGCTGAAGACGCCGGTGATGATGTCGTCCTGGTGCTTCTTGAACAGCGGGCGCATCATGCCGCGCAGCTCGTCGGCCAGCTCGAACGCGCGGACCTTGGCCGGGTTGCTCAGACGATCCATCATCAGCGTGATGCCGCCCTGCTTGAGCGATTCAGTGATCGTCTCCCAGCCGTACTGCACCAGCTTGCTCGCGTAGCCGGCATCGACGCCAAGGGCGACCATGCGGTCGAAGCACAGAATAGATCCGGTCTGCAGCATGCCGCACAGAATCGTTTGCTCACCCATCAGATCGCTCTTCACCTCAGCGATGAAGCTCGACTCGAGCACGCCGGCTCTGTCGCCGCCCGTGGCTGCCGCGTAGGCCTTGGCGATGTCCAGGCCGTCGCCGTTTGGATCGTTTTCTTGGTGAACGGCGATGAGCGTGGGCACGCCAAAGCCGCGTTTGTACTCCTCGCGCACCTCGGTGCCGGGGCACTTGGGCGCCACCATCACGACGGTCAGGTCTTTGCGGATCTGCTGGCCTTCTTCAACGATGTTGAAGCCGTGGCTGTAGGCCAGGCACGCGCCCTTCTTCATGAGCGGCATCACCTTCGTCACCACGTCGGCGTGCTGCTTGTCGGGGGCAAGGTTACAAACCAGGTCAGCGGTGGGGATGAGCTGCTCGTAGGTGCCCACCTGGAAGCCGTTGTTGGTGGCGTTGGTGAAGCTGGGGCGCTTCTGCTCGATCGCGTCCGCGCGCAGGGCGTAGCTAACGTCCAGGCCCGAGTCGCGCATGTTGAGCCCTTGGTTGAGGCCCTGCGCACCACAGCCGACGATAACAACCTTCTTTCCGCGGAGCTTTTCGACGCCATTGAACTCGCTGCGGTCCATGAAGCGGCAACGGCCAAGCTGGTCCAGCTTCTGCGCCATCGTCAGGGTATTGAAGTAGTTTTGTCGGGCCATGGTAAGAGTGCTCCTCGTGGTTGGCGACGCCGAAGGGCATCGCCTGGGTCGTTAAAGATAGACCAGCGGAGGCGAAGAGCAACGTTGCGTTTACGCCTATTATCGGCAGGCTGTGTTGCAAGAAACGCAACGTGTCTGCCGCAGCGCGTTCAGATCAGCAGCGACCGGTGGGAATCCCCCATGCTCGACCCCTTACTACCTTTACGCTACGATTCGCCCCCTTGATTTCGCTCTTCGAAAAGCTAGAAGGTGCGCACGCGGGGATTCGCCTCTACGGAATCGCGCCGCCGAAGCTCGCATCGGCCCCCGAGCGGCTGCGTGAGATCGCGGCTGAACAGGTTGCCCGGCTTCGTATGCTTGCCCCTGATGGCTTGGTCGTCTACGACATACAGGACGAGCCAGGACAGAATGGACAGGCACGCCCCTTCCCTTTCCTACCCATCGTCGACCCCGAGGTTTACGCACACGGCGCGCTTGCTGAGCTGGCCATTCCGAAAGTCGTATACAGATGCGTGGGCGCGCATCCACGCGAAGTGTTCTCGAGCTGGATCGACGGGGTGCGATCTGCGGCCAACCCGCAGCTTAGCGTCTTTGTCGGCGCAGCACGTGGCAGGTCGCACAGTGCGGGTTTGCCTATAACCGAGGCATATGGCCTCGCGCGCGCGGCTCCTAACCTGATCGTCGGCGGCATAGCAATAGCAGAGCGCCATATCGCGAAAGAGGATGAGCACCAGCGGATGCTTGCCAAGCAGGACCACGGTTGCCGCTTTTTCATCACCCAATCGGTGTACGATGCGGCTTCAACAAAATCTTTGCTCTCAGACTATGCCCTGTCGTTGCAGGCGCGCGAGCGCTCACCCGTCCCTGTGGTGCTAACGTTTTCGCCGTGCGGCTCGGTGCGCACGTTGGAGTTCATGAAATGGCTCGGCATCGCGTTCCCGCGCTGGCTGGAGAACGAACTGCGCCATTCGACCGATACGCTGGAGCGCTCTGTTGACCTGTGCGAGAGCGTATTCGCCGACGTGCAAGCCTACGCGCGCGAAAAGCGCTTACCCCTCGGGATCAACATCGAAAGCGTCTCCATTCGAAAGTCTGAGATCGACGCTTCGGTGGAGCTGTATCGGCGATTGAGCGCGCGCCTCGGGTGTTAACGCTCAATCCACCTAGGCCCGCGCCGCTTCCTCGCGCAGCATTGCGAGCAAGTCGGTGCTGCCAGGGTCGCATCCCTGCTGCGTAAGCATTGCCGTGATCTGGCCGCGATGATGGGTTTGATGGTTGAAGACATGGGCAACCGCCCACCAGAGCGGAGACTCGTGCTTCTGGCCACGGCGCATGTACACGAGCGGAGCGGCGAGCCGTTCGGGGTTAAGCCCTAAAACCCAGTTCGAGACTTCGTCATCGGTAAGCGCGCGCTCCCGGCGCAGTTCCTCGAAATCGACGTAGAGTTCCTGGTCCAGGGACCGAATGCCTGGGCCCAAGAACTCGTCCGTGACGTTCACGCCCTTAAAGCGTGCGAGCCAGACCCGGTCGCCAAGCAACAGGTGGTTCAATGTGCCGTGGATCGACTTGAAGAAAGCGCCGCGGTCGCGTTTGCGTTCTTCGTCGCTCAGAGTGGCGGCAAGCCCGTAGAGCTGGTTGTTCATCCAGCGGTTGTAGCGAGCGGAGGCGCCCAGCCATTCGGGACTCATCATGGTGGCCAACAGTATGACGGGCTTTGGCGTTCGCAACGACTCCTGGTTTTCAGTGGCCGATCAAGGTTACGACTCAGTGACAAGTGGCTGGCTGTGAACCACCGCGGGAAGGTCCCGCCGCGCCATTGCTGGCGGTGTGTGCGTGACAGGAGCTGTGCAGCAGCCACCATCAAGCGGCCGACCCCAGCCGTTTAGCGGAAAAACCCATGCAGCCGCTGCGCTGGCCCGGTCTTTGCTCCAGAAGCTGATGCCATGAGTTGTATGCAAGAGTCCCATGGGGAGGCCGCCCTCCGCTTCCAGGATGCCGAGGGGTCAAACCTCCTTGCTTACCGCGCGCGCTGCACTGAACGCCCCGCATGGCGGAAGACGCTCGACGCGTACTGCGAGCGAGTTGAAGCGGCCTGACGCTTGCCCCTTTCAACGTAGACATGCCAACGTGATGCGCGCAGCATAGAGTCTTCAGCAGAAACGAGGACCGACGGTGAGCCCCACCTCATTGCAACAGATCATTGCTCCTCGATCATTATGGCCGCCCCGCAATACGATCCCTCTTCGCCCGTCCCGCAAACGTCACCGTCTGAGCACTCCTTGTCAGCCGTGCATGATTGATGACAAGTCGCCGGCTCTCCCTGGGCGTAGGAGTTCGCAACACAGACCTTCCCTTCACCACATGCCGCCGCAACACCGGGCTCTGAGCAGGTGGCAAGGCATCTAGCCACCGTATGCGCCCGAAGGCCAAGGAGAACTTTGCAATGTTGTCCTGCGGGACATCCCTCTTGCAGGCATTTGGCCTTGCTCGGGTTCACACACTCGCGATATCCGGGCGAGGTTTGCAGGCAGCTCAGGTTGCTTGGACAGTCCGAATCGGATTCGCATATGGCAACGCAGTGCTTTTCCTGTGTAAGGCCGCCGCTTTGTTCCCTGCAGCGAGACCCTATAGGGCATTCCGCGTCAGCTTGGCAACGGGCGGGCAGGCACACCCCGTTGAAACAGAACAGGCCCGACTTGCAAGCAGAAGCGGAAGGTCGGCCCGCAATGTCCTCAATACA
>JBBSJC010000686.1:0-4040 GCA_038257655.1 Polyangiales bacterium
ACCCCCTACAAAACATCCTCGGCCCCACCATCCCCGCGCTGATGGCCGGCAACGCCGTAGTGGTAAAAGTGAGTGAGTGGGTTGCTTGGTCGAGCGCGCGCTTTCAGTGCATGTTCGACGACGTGCTCGCGCAGGCGGGCTACCCCAAGGACCTGGTTCAAATCGTCAACGGTTACGCTGCGACTGGCGCTGCGCTCGTGAGCGGCGGTGTCGACAAAGTGATCTTCACCGGCTCCATGGAAAACGGCAAGCGCGTGCTGGCTGAAGCCGCCAAGACGCTCACGCCAGTGGTACTCGAGCTCGGCGGCAAAGACCCGCTTATCGTCTGTGACGACGCCGACCTCGAGCAGGCCGTGCACGCCACCCTGACGGGCGCTTTCATCAACTGCGGTCAGAACTGCTTGGCGAGCGAGCGCATTCTCGTGTTCGAATCGGTGTACAGCGCTTTCGAGGCGCAACTAGTCGGGCTCGCCAAGGCGCTGCGGCAAGGTGCGCCACTCGATAGTAAGGTTGTCGATATGGGGGCCGTGGTGTCTCCGCTGCAGCTCGAGCTGGTCGATGAGCTGGTGCGAGACGCAGTCGCCCAGGGTGCGCGCGTATTGACCGGTGGCACGCGTGTGAATGAGAGTCAGGGACAATACTTCGCGCCTACGATCCTGGCCGACGTAACGGCGAGCATGCGCATCGCGCGCGAAGAAACGTTCGGCCCGGTGGCGCTGCTGATGCGTGTACGCGACGAAGAACACGCGCTCGAGGTCGCAAACGGTACACCCTTCGGTCTAGGCGCAACCGTGCTCACCCGCAGTCCAAGTCGCGCCCGACGCATCACGCGCAAGCTCGTGGCCGGTAACGTGTCGATCAACGACTTTGGACTCACGTACATGGCGATGGACTTACCCTTTGGCGGCGTCAAGGGGTCTGGCTTCGGGCGTTTGAACGGTAAGGAAGGCCTGCGCGCCTGCACCAATCCGAAGGCCGTTCTTGAAGATCGTCTGCCCTTGCACATGGCGGCCAAGGTCTTCCCAGTAGGCGAGCGCGACTACGATTTGGCGCGCGCTGTAATCGGCGTGCTCTACAGTCGCGGTATTTCGAGCAAGCTCGACGCCGCCTGGCAACTCGTCTCTACCTTACGCTCTAGGGGTACACGGTGAGCGAAGCCGAACAGAGCTTTGACTACATCGTCGTGGGCGGCGGCTCCGCAGGCTGCGTGGTAGCCGGTGAGCTAAGCCGCGATCCGCGCGCGCGCGTGGCGTTGATCGAGCTTGGCGACCGTGCCGAAGAGCACCCTGAGACGTTGCGCGCCGATGGCTATAAAGACGCGTTTGCCAACGATAAGCTGCTGATCGAACGCTTCAGCACGCCCCAACGCGCAAGCGCTAACAAACGCTACTTCCTTGGCACCGGTCGCGGCATGGGTGGCAGCGGCAGCATCAACGGCATGGTCTATACGCGTGGCTCGATAGAAGACTACGCCGAGTGGCCGGCTGGCTATCACTACGCCGACCTGGTCCCCGCCTTTGAGGCGGTAGAGCGCGCTCTACGCGTGCGTGCACGGCCTGCGACGCAGTTTACTGAAACGTTCATCGGCGCAGCCGAGCACGCGGGCTTTCGTCGCAGTGGCGATCTCAATAGCGGCGACCTGTCAGGCGTGATCGGCTACGAGACCATGAACTACGAGGGCGATGCCCGCCGCAACTCCTACGTCGCGTTCATCAAAGACGCCGGAGAACGTCCGAACCTGCGTTTGATCACCCGCGCGCTGACGCGTCGCGTGCTGCTGGAAGGCACGCGCGCCGTTGGCGTGGAGGTCGAACAAGACGGTAAGCGTTCCCTGCTGCGAGCCCGGCGCGAGGTCATACTATGTGCAGGCGCGCTCGAGACACCCAAACTGCTGATGTTATCCGGTATAGGTCCGCGCGCGAGCTTGTCGCGCTTTGGCATCGAGCTCGCCCGTGATGTGCCAGGCGTCGGCGAGAATCTGCACGACCATCCCAATGTCACGTTATTCTTTGCGGGCAAACAAGCAGTCGACGTGGCTTACCCGCAGCTCTACGGCTTTCATCGCGCGAACCAGGCCAGTGACCTGCCGGAGGGGCAGTCCGATACTTGCTACGTGATGTATCCGGCGCGCTCGTCGCTGCGTGAAGCCGCCATGCGCATGTTACCCACGAAGCTGCCCGAGAGCTTATATGGTGGCTTTGCCAAGGGGCTAATCAAACGTGCGATTTCGGCGGCCACGCACTTCGAAGTCTCGCAGCAATTCATCGCACGCACCTGGGGTGTGGTGGTGATCCTAGGCAAGCCCAAGAGTCGCGGCTCACTTACGCTGGCATCGAACGATCCCAGAGCGCAGGCGGAGATCGACCCCCGCTATTTCGCCCACCCTGAGGACATGCAGACGATGGTCGCGGGCGTCAAACGCGCCCGTGACATTGCAGGAGCGCCGCCACTCGTCGCCTGGGGAAATCGTGCGCTGCTGCCGACAGCAGACGTTCAGAGTGATGCTGCCGTACGCGCTTTCATCGAAGGCAACGCGATGACGACCTTCCACTTTGCAGGCACCTGCCGCATGGGCAGCGATAACATGTCTGTGGTGGACGCTGAGCTGCGTGTGCGAGGTATTGTAGGCCTGCGCGTGTCCGACGCCTCCGTCATGCCGAGCACGCCCGTATCCGCGCTCAACGCGCCCAGCATGATGTTAGGTTACCGGTGCGCGGAGATCCTGCGCACTACCTATGAGCAGACTGCACCACAGCCACCAGAGGTATCATGGCGCGGGTAAATCCCAAAGATAGTCTCAAGCGCGCACGCGCTGAGATGTATCGCGGCCTTATCCTCGACGCGGCAGAAGCCGAGTTCGCAGCCCACGGCTACGACAACGCCAAGATGCAGAACATCGCACAAGGCGCAGGCATCGCGCTCGGTACGTTGTACGGCGTATTCCCAGGAAAAACAGAGATCTACGATGCGGTGCAGGAGTTGCGTGGCCGCGAGATCCTGGGGCATATTAGTCTTGCCATCCAGGGCCACACGGAGTTTCCCGACGTCGCCCTGCGCGGTATCGAAGCTTACGTTCGCTATTTAGTCGAGCGCCCGCATTACCTACAGATGCACCTGCGCGAGGGCTTGTCGTGGACCGACCGCGAGGTCTTGCGCAGTGGCGAGCAAGTGGCGACCTGGGAGCAGGGCGTGAAGCTTGCCACCACCTTACTCAAGATCGGCATCGAACGGGGACTCTTGCACGCCGACAATCCACCCGAGCTACAGATCAAGATGCTTATCGCAGTCCACCAAGTGCAGATTCGCGATTGGCTCGATAGAGGTGCAAAGGCCGCCGAAGTGCCGGCGCTGATTGCGCGCATGCAACAACATTTTTGTCGCGCTTTTGTACGTGAAAGCGCAGCGACGCGTGGCGCGCACAAGCCCGCACGACGCGCGAACGGATGAGGAACCCCGATGCAAACCCAGGTAGCTGATGGTTCAGAACAGCGCGGCCCTGCCGCAGCTTCCCGCGCACTAAAAGACGCTCCCAGAGTATCCGGTGGTCTGCCGCTTGTCGGTCACGGCGTTGAGTTTGCCCGCGACTGCCTCGGCTTGCTCGCGCGCGCCTACCGCGAACAGGGCGAGGTCGCGGCGCTCAAGGTCTTTCACAAAAACATCGTCGTGATGACCGGGCCTCGCGCGCAAGAGGCCATGTTTCGCGCGCCGGACGAGATTCTGAGCCCGAGCGAAGCCTACAAGATGATGGTCCCCGTGTTCGGCAAGGACATCGTCTACGACGCACCACCCGCGCGCATGAATGAGCAACTCGGCATGATCCGGCCCGCGCTCCAGGACCGTCGCATGCGTACATACGGCGAGATCGTCGCCTATGAAACGCGGCGCGCCGTGGAGAGCTGGGGCGACCGTGGTGAAGTCGATCTGGTAGACTTCTGCGCGTCGCTTACCAATTTCACCTCGACGCACTGCCTGATCGGTCGTGAGTTTCGTGAGCAGATGAGCGATGAGTTTGCGCGCGTCTATTACGATCTGGAGCGTGG
>JBBSJC010000687.1:0-4038 GCA_038257655.1 Polyangiales bacterium
GGCCCAGTTGTCTTCGCGGGCGCGTTCTTCCTGCTGTGCGCGGTCTGGATCGACTGGAATCGGCTGGGCTGCGTTGCGCAAGGCAAGCATGCGACACAGGTAACGCTGCGGCGCATGGCGGGCGCCCTGCTGCGTGTTGCCTGCGACCGCGCCAAAGGTTCCTCCCTTCGCCGCTTTTGCCCAAAAGGGTTGGTCGTCGTCGTCGCTCATCGTCGGCATCATGGTAAGATCGGAGCCGGCCGCGTACTTGAGCCATGCCATCTGTCCCACGTGCCGATAGTCAAGGTCCCGAATGGTTTGCGCGCCGGTGCCTTGAAATAACGGCAGCACGTTGGCCGACTCGTCGGCGGCAATGGCGGCCGGTGGAACACGTGGAACCAGGTCAAGCTCGTTGACTATTCGATACACACGCTGACTGAGCTGGTCGAAAGCATCCTGAGCAAACACAGCGTCACCGACACGCGGCGCACCGTACGTGTAAACCGGGGCAAGCGTGGACCCAGCGCGGGAAAGTCGAGCCGCGGCTAAGATCGCTTCGGCGCCGCCCAGGCTGTGCCCTGTCAGCCAGATCGACTGGCCAGCGTCTGCAAACATCCTGACCGTTTCTGCGATCGCATCGAAGCTCGGCGTGAGTGCCGTCGCAAAGCCGCGATGCACTCGCCCGGCCACGCCGTGCATGCTCCCTTCGTCTTGAGGAAAATTGAAATTACCGAGCCAGTCCTTGAGCTCAGAAGAGCCACGAAAAGCGACGACGACGCTCTCCTTGCTGCCCGCAACGTACAATTGCAGGCCGGTGGCGTCTTCGAAGTGGGCGTAGCGATCGAAGCCTACCCGAGCGAGCTCGGCCTGAGTCTCGGGCTGCTCAGAAAATAGCGTGCGCTCGGCAAACCACATCATCCAGAACGCGTGACCGAGATTGAAGTCCTGCGCAGTCGGGTCGAAGTCGAACGCGAGCTCCACGTTGTCGCACTGGAGCGCGGTCTCGAGGGTCGGTGCCAGCCGTACCTTGGGTAAGGCCGGGGCGACCACCACCATGCCGTCCGAGGCTATCGTCACGCCCCCGTCGTGCGGTGCGCCGTCTGCGTAAGGCCCAGCGCCCACCGGCGAGCTGGCGTCGCTCAAGGGGAGGTCGGCGCTCGCAGAGCAAGCGCCAAGAGCGAGCAACCAGCCGAGCGTTAACGATCGTTTACACATGCAGCGCACCCTACAATTGCGGTGTAAACGATGTCAACATGGAGTGTGCGAACGAAGCCGCTCAGGGCGCGGGCGTGATCGGCGGGAAGCAAAGCAGGCGCTTGTCATCTCCACGCTCAGTGCACGTGTAGCCCTCGGCCTCGCGACAATCACTGTTCGTTGCGCAGCCCTTGTAACAGCGGGTGCCGCCCATGGTGGGACTGCAAATGCCGCCGGGGCCGCACTGCGCATCCTCGACGCAGCCGAGACTCGAGCAATAACCGCCGGGGGTTTCGACCTGTTCGGGTCCGACCATCGTCGCGCACACGCCACCGCCGCAGGTGGTGTCATCGGCGCACGCGGAGCCGACAACGCCTTCGGGCAGCGGGTCGGCCTTGGCCGCGCATACCTTGGTTCCGTCGGCATCGATGCAGCCGTAGCCACTGCCATCACGCGAGCAGTCGGTGTCGGTCGTGCAACCTTCGAAACAATCGCCGCCCCCGCCGTAGGTATTCAGCAGACAGACGCCATCTGTTCCGCAATCGCTCGCTTCAAAGCAGTATCCGGAGCAATACCCCCCCGGGAAGTTCTGATTCATCCTGCACGAGCCGCCGTTGCAGCTCGTGTCGTCCGTGCACGCGATGCCCACCTCGGTGGTGAACGAGACAGGCGTCTGCAGCGGCTGGCAGGTATCGGGCACGGGGATCTCCATGTTTCCTACCGTGAACGGGGGCATGGTGATCGTGGCGCATTCGTAGTTGTCGTCGCGTCCGCAGTCCGCGGTGGTCGAGCAGGGCTTGCGGCACTCACCCGGGCCAAACTGAGGAAAGTAACCGAAGCACAGGCCGCCTTCGCCGCAGTCTGCGTCCGCCATGCAGACCGCGGTGCAGTACCCGCGCGTCGGTCCTGTGCCGCCGAATAGCTGGCCAAAGACGCCGCCGCTCAGCTCTTGGGCGCACTTGGCGCCCGTGCCTGCGCAGTCGGCATCTACCGCGCACTTCTTGCCGACCACGTCTTTTTCCAACATCGGTGAGGACATGCCGGCATCCTCTCGGGGGATCTGGATGCCACCGCTGTTGCCTGCATCTGAGTCGTCGCCAGTATTATTGCTCTGTCCGCCGCCATTGTTGGCGTTGCCGCCGCCATCCGGCTTGGCGTTATCGGCATTGTCTTTCTTCGAGTCATCACCGCAGGCTGTCAGCCCTAGTGCGAGAACGCTCAGAGCGACAACAAACCTATACTTCGAGTTGATCCACATGTTCCCTCACAGCACCGAGCGAGCTCAGGCATCGTGCAACTGACTAGACTCGCCTTACTATCTCGTCGCAGCGCTGCAAACCTATTTCGCTGCGAGTGCTATCGGATGGCAGGACCGCACAAGCACAACGGAGCGTATCGTCGTATACGACGGGTTAGGGCTTATGAGTGAGACGAACGTAGCTCTGCACAAAGCCTATGCCGGTGACTTACACGCCAGCTGCTGGGCAAACGCCAGCGCGTGACGCGTGGAAGCCAGAAGCTCGCCCTCTGCCCGAAACACGGCGTCCTCACCCAAGCGCGCGATCAGACCGGCGCGCTCCAAGGTTCCGTACATGCCGGGCCGCACACCGCAAAGCACCAGACGCCCGCCCTGCTCGCGCGCACGCGCAGCCACGTGCGCTATCGCCGCCGCGCTGGTGGCGTCCAGGTTGTAGGCCTCCTGCACCCGCAGCACCAAGAAGCGCGTGCGGCCATCGAGCATGCGCAAAAGCTCAGACTGCAGCTCCTCTGCGGCGGCAAAGAACAGCTCGCCTTGCAGGTTGAGAACGACGATGTCCTCGCTCTGCTGCGTACCTTCCGCAGTCTCCTGCAAGTTTCCGTCTGCACCGGGGCGCAACACGCGCAGCTTGAATCCTTCGGCTCTGCGCAGCGCATAGACAATGGAGACGGCGATGCCCGCGAACAGAGCGTTCTCCAGATGCTCAGCAAGTAAGACCGCTGTAAACGTGACGAGCAGCACCGTGCGATCGCCACTGGTGCTTGCGAAGATCACGCGCAGTCGCGCCAGGTCGACGAGCTTTAGGCCGATGTGGATCAACGTACCCGCGAGCGCCGCAAGCGGGATGTGATTGGCAAGCGGCGCAAAGGCAAGCACGATCACGCAGGTCAGCACGCCTGACAAGATGCAGGATAGACGGGTGCGCGCGCCCGCCTCGTAGTTGACCGCCGTGCGACTGAACGAGCCGGATGACGCAAAGCCGCCCACCAAGGCTGCACCCACGTTGCAGACGCCTTCGCCTATCAGCTGCCGGCTCGCATCGAAGCGATGTCCGGCCTTGGAAGCGAGCATCTTACCAATCGCTATCGCCTCGACCGAGCCCATCAACGCTATCGCAAGCGCCGGCTGGAGCAGCGCTCGCAGCGAGGGCACATCGAAACTCGGTAGATGCAGGTCTGGCAGCGTGCGCGTGAGCGGCTCGATGTCGCGCACGACCTTGATGCGGTGCAGCGAATCCGGATCACTCAGCCCAAAAGCCCAAGCGATCAGCGTCACGAGCGCGACGGCCAAAAAAGGCGCAGGCAAGCGGCGTCCGATACGTGGCTCAAGGCGCTGCAGCCCGCGCACGGTGGCAAAGGTCAGCGCGGACAGCGCCATCGTGGCGAAGCTGACCGTGTCGAGGGATCGCACTAGACGAAGCAAATCGAAGGCTGCGCATCGCGACGGCAGCCAGCCCCACAGATCCTTAGCGATAGCGGCGCGTTCAAGTCCGAGCGCCGTCGAGAGCTGGTTGACGACGATATAGACGCCGGCCCCGGCCGTGAAGCCGCTGAGCACGGCCTCGCTGACAAAGCGGGTTAGCGTTCCGACGCGCATCATGCCCGCCA
>JBBSJC010000688.1:0-4024 GCA_038257655.1 Polyangiales bacterium
CAGCGTGCCGCGCGAGATCGACAGGTGGTGTACTTCGTCGGTGCTCAGCACGCGTTTGGCTTGTCCCCCCTCTTGGTAAGTACGCACGCCAATCGCTTCAATGCGCAGCTGGTCTTCAGACGCCATGAGCTCGCGTCCGATATTGGCGCGCTCGAGAAACGCCAAATCATCGGCCAGCTGCGCAAGCTCTGCTTCATAGGCAGCCTGGGATGCTTCTGTGCTGCCCGCAGCCATACGTTTGAGATGGGCAAGCTCGGCATCGCGTTTCAACAGCTCAAAGCGCGCCCGCAGCAGCTCGATGCGATCAAAAATGGTTTCGAGCTTGGTTGCCTTGTCGATCACGTGCACGGGCGTGGTGACCTTGCCGCAGTCGTGCATCCAGGCTGCGATCCGCAGCTCGTAAAGCTCGTCATCACTCAGGGTAAAGTCCTTGAGTGCACCTTCGGTTTCCCCGCATGCGGCAGCGGCGAGCATCAAGGTAAGCACGGGCACTCGTTCGCAATGGCCTCCGGTGTGGGCAGACTTGGCGTCGATCGCGGCGGCGATCGCTTGGATGAAGCTTTCGAGTAGCTCGCGCTGTTGATCGAGCAGCTGCTGGTTATGAAGGGCGACGGCGGCCTGCGATGCCAGGGCACTTACGATCTGCTCATCGTCGCCTTCAAACGCGATGATGGCGCCGGTGCTCGCGTCGCGTGCATTGATCAGCTGCAGCACGCCGATCACCACGTCTTCGCTGTTGACCATGGGAATGGTAAGAAATGATTTGCTGCGGTAGTTGTTGCGCCGATCAAAGGCGAGCGTGCCGCTGAAATCGAAGCCGCTCGTGTGATAGGCGTCGGGGATGTTGATCGTGCGACGCTGCACGGCACAGTAAGTGGCGACATTCTTCGTGTTCGGTGCGTTTGTCTCGGGGTCGAACATGGGGATGGCGGGCAAGTCGATAGGTTTGCCCGTGGTGCCACCGAGACTCATCTCGAGCGAGTCGCTGCGTAAGATCGCAAACTTCAGTTGATCGTCGTCGGTGCGCAGGTAGAGCGTGCCGCCGTCCGCGTTGCACAGCTTCTTTGCCTCCACGAGGATCATCTCGATCAAACGATCACGGTTGCGCTCGGCCGAAAGGGCGACGCCTACTTGTTGAACCAGCGATAGGCGCCGGATTTTTTCTTCGAGCGAATGCTCGGCCATGGACCCTCCGCAGAAGCGCATTCTACCAGGGGTGGGATCGTTCAGGGAAGGAGAGGGCGCTCGAACCGTCAGTCGATGGCGTCACGGTAAGTCTCTTTCGAGAAGAACACGATGCTGCCCGAGAGTAATGCGAGCACGATCAAGTAGTAAGCAGGGCTGCTGGCGTCGCCTGTCTGTCGCATCAGTAGGCCCGCTACCATCGGAGCGGTGCCGCCAAACATGGCAAGGCTTGCGTTGTAGCCGATCGACAGCGAGCTGAAGCGCGTGCGGGCCGGAAACATCTCGGTAATCGCTGCCGGCACCGGCCCCATCACGGCCGAGGAGATCAGCGTCATCCCGATCTGAGCGAGCAAAACCTGGGCAAAGTCGAGGCTCTGCAGCATCTGATAGAGCGGCACGATGAATAGTATGGTCGCGAGCGCGCCCGCCAACATCACTGGCCTGCGCCCGATGCGATCGGAAACGTAAGCCGCAAAAGGCAGCGAGAACACCAACACAGCGAGCGAGCAAGTGGTTGCAAGCTGCGCCAGATGGCGAGGCATACCGGCCTGGGCCAGCGCAGCCTGTACGAAAAGAAACAGGATGTAGAAGATGGCCGAGCCGAGCGCGTACAGCAGAAACACGCGGGTGATGCGCAGCTTTTCGTGGCGCCAGACCTCAGCGAGTGGACTCTTGGCGATGCCGCCCGAGGCCTTGAGCTTCTCGAAGCTGGGCGTCTCATGCAGACTGCGCCGAACCCACAGGCCGACGCCCGCGACCAGTACCCCCAATAAGAACGGCACGCGCCAGGCCCAGGCTGCGATGTTCGGGTCTTCGGCCAACTTGGACGTGATCACGCCGGCGAGCGACGCGAGCAGGATGCCCAAAATGGCGCCGCAGGTGGTCAGCGCCCCGTGCAGACCGCGCCGGTTTTTGGGGGCGTGCTCGATCACGAACGAAAAGGAGCTTGTGTACTCACCGCCTACCGAGAGCCCCTGCATCAGGCGCAAAATCGTCAGTAAGATCGGCGCCAGCACGCCGATGCTCGCGTAGGTGGGCAACAGACCTAGCAAGAAGGTGGGGATAGCCATCAACGTCACCGACAGCTCGAGGGCGCGCTTGCGTCCGAGCTTGTCGCCGATGTGTCCAAACCAGACCGCGCCGAAGGGCCGCATGACAAAGCTGACCGCGAGCACGCCGTAGGCGGCGATCATCGAGGCGAGCGGATCACGGGCCGGGAAAAACAGCCCGCCGATGGTCGAGGCAAAGTAGCCGTAGACCATGAAGTCATACCATTCCATCACGTTGCCAGCGAGGCCCGCCAGCACCGGGCGCGTGAAGAAGCTGCGCAAGCCCCGGGCTTGTGGGTCGACTACAACGTGGGCGTCCTCGGACGGAGCGGTCATCGACATGGCGCTCCCTGGTAGCACGGTGGCCTACAGGCAGGTGTGTCTTTGAGCATGTAGGCGCCAACGCCCGCACCCTACGCGTAAGGCACAGCACCTTAACGGACGCTCAGGCCCTCCGACTTCGTAGGCTCGCAGTGCACTGCATGCATAGAGGTTACAGCCTGTTGTCTGTTGCCATCGCCTGGGGGCATGCGCCATCGCGCGCATCGGACGGCCGTGGCCGGAATCCTTCGTGTCTTCACGGGCCACGTGATGTCAGCAGCTGCATTCAGACGAGGCACCGATCTTGCTGTAGGGTCGCCCATGGCCATGCACCATCCCATTCTACGACTGGTCCGAGGCGCGCTATTAGCGTTCTGCCTTTCCCTGCTCACCACACACGCGCTCGCTGACTCGAGGGTGGTGGTGCGCGACTTCCCAGGCCCCTCGGGCGACGCGGTGCGCAGGTCCGTGGTCAAAGAGCTCGGGCGGCACGACGGGATCACCATTGTTCCCAACCAGGCCGTCGATCGCACGGCCAAGCGGCGCGGCGTGCGTCCCGATGGCCCGATCGGCCGGCGCGAAATCGGCGGTGAGCTCGAAGTCGCAGCCTGGGTCGAAGGCCGCGTGCGCCGCAAAGCAGGCAAGCTCGAGGTGAAGGTCGTCGTGCGCGGTGGTAGCGGTGACGAAGAGCTCGCAACCTTCTCCGCCATGCGCAAGAAACCGAAGCAGCTCGACGCCGCGATTCGCTCCAAGCTGTGGAAGGACGTGGGCTCTGCGATTAGTGACGCGCAGGCGCCCGAGGCAGCCTATGTGGAGCCGACAAAAGAGGACGAGGAAGCGGAAGAGCCCGCAATGCCGGTCCCCGTGGCGCAAAGCACGGACTCCGAGGCACCTCCTTTTGTTTCCCCCATGGGGGGCGAGCAGCGCATCGATGGCGACGAGGCAAAGCAGAGCGAGCGCACCGTAAGTGCACTGCAGGCCGCGCTCACGATGAACACCCTGCACCGGACCTTACACTTCAACGATGCCTTCACCCAGGGCATCGCCGACTACACGCTGGCGGCTGCGCCGATGGCGGACCTGTCGGCACGCCTGTACCCCGGCGCCTTCTTTAGTGATGGCTGGGCCTCGTACATCGGTCTCGATCTACGCGCACAGTTGGCCTTCGCACTCAAGAGCGAAGGCGCCGACAGAACCCAGTATCCCACGCACTACGATGGCTTTGGCGCGGGCTTGGTCGGTCGTTACCCTTTCGCGCAGCACGAGGTCAACGCGATCGTCGGCTACGGCGTACAACGCTTTCGCGTCGACGATGTGGGCGGACAACCCGCGCCCGTCCCAGACGTCGATTACCGCTCGTTCCGCTTCGCCGCTGGCGGTCGGTTCGCGCTGATGGAGCGCCTGAAGATCGGAATCGAGGCCGCTTGGTTACTGATCAACTCCACGGGCGAGCTCGCCTCTAAGGAATG
>JBBSJC010000689.1:0-4015 GCA_038257655.1 Polyangiales bacterium
GTCCTGGCAGCCCTAGTGATCACCTACTTCTGGGGACCTGTACTTAGCTAGGGAGACCCTGACGTTTCCCCACCTGAGGGTGCCGCCCTCGACACCGTAAGGTGGTCCGTTTCACCACCGTGCTTGCGTGCTTCGCGCTTTTCGCGTTATGCCGGGGCCGCTTGCAATCGATCGGGGTGGAGACCACCACCCGATCTCTTGGCTTTGGGGGTTTCCATGTTTTTCCGACGATCCACATCGATCTGGGGCATCGCTCCGCTGTGTTCTGCCTTGTGTTTTGCGCTCGCGTGCTCCAGCGAGGAGGGCGGCGAGCCCAAGCCCTACACGGAAGAGCCCGTCACGGGTGACAGCGCGGGCGGCTCGAACGGCGCGGGCGCCAACAACACCAACGGTGCTTCCAACGGTGATTCCAACGGTAACGGCGCGCGGGATGATGACGCGGGTGATGTGCCTAACCCGCCTGGGCCGCGCGATGCCGGCAGCATGGGAGGCTTCGACGCGATGGTAAGCCTCGACTCCGGCATCACGCCCGACTCAGGCACAAGCCTCGACTCAGGAGCAGCGGCCGACGCGGGCAACTCGCTCGACTCGGGGAGCGCAGATTCCGGACCGGCTGATTCCGGCTCGAGCGATTCCGGTCCGGGCGATTCCGGTCCAGGCCTGGATGCGGGCCCAGGCCTGGATTCGGGCCCAGGCATCGATTCCGGAACCGGAGCCGATGCAGGCCCGGCTGCTGACTCCGGTACGAAGCCTGACGCGGGGCCCGCGGATGCAGGGCCGGCCTGTGGCACGACCGGTGTTGTGGCTGGCAATGACTGCCCCGGCGTCGTGACTTGCCAAGACGAAGGCTTTAGCGGTGACCCCGTGCTCGAATGTGCGTTGACGGGACCCGCCGCGAGCCGCTGCTGCACCACGCCCTTCGGTGCCAACGATTCGTGTCGCACCACAAGCTGCGGCGCAAACGACGACGAAGCGCGCTGCGACGGCCCGGAGGATTGCGCGGGCAATGCCGCGGGCGCCGTGTGCTGCTTCGATGCGGGCGCTGCCGCTTGCGCTACGACTTGCAGCAATCCCAACCGCATGTGTCATAGAGATGCCGACTGTCCGACTGGAGCCACCTGCGAAGTAGGTTCCAACAGCCAGGGGTCTCGATATTCCTGGTGGGGTTTCTGCCGAGGCACGTGAACGAAGCAAACGACGATCGAGCACAGCGCGCGGCTCCCCTGGTCACGGCACCGGCGGGGCCGCTGCCTTTTCTGTATCGCGATGATGCGCTTCTGATCGTCAACAAGCCGAGTGGCCTTGCGGCCCATCGGGGCCATGCAAGCGAGCGCGACAATGTGCTGACGCGGGTGCGGGATCAGGTCGGTTGTTATGTCTACTTGGTGCATCGCCTCGATCGCGCCACGAGCGGAGCCATCGCCCTCGTCACGCACCCGGCGCTAGTCGAGCCTGTGCAGCGCGCCTTCGAAAATCACGAAGTCGAGAAACGCTATCTGGCGCTGACGCGCGGGCTCGTGCCCGCTGCACTGCGTGTCGATTACGCGATTCCGCGCGCCGAAGGCAGCAAAGAGCGGATCGCGGCGGTCACGGACTTGCGCTACCTCGCGGCCTTCGAAGGGCGTTATGCGCTGATCGAAGCCGTGCCGCGCACCGGGCGCTACCATCAAATCCGTCGGCACTTGGCGCATTTGCGCTCGCCTATCATCGGCGACACGAACTATGGCGATCGCAAGGTCAACAAGCTGTTTCGCACGCGCTTTGGTTTGCTGCGGCTGGCGCTGCACGCGCACCGTCTCACTTTGCCCCATCCCGTCAGTGGTGAGCGCGTGAGCGTGACGGCCGAGCTTGGCGACGATTTACTGGGGCCGCTTTCGACGATGGGGCTGTGGCCGTCGAAGGCGCTTCTCTCTACGCCCGAAATCGGCTCAACTTGAGCACCGTGAACGAGCATCAGGCGCCAGCGATTTTGTACGATGCGTGGGCAGACTACGAGCCCAACGATCCGATCACGACCCTGGACGAAACCAGTGCCCTCGTATCGACCAATCGCGTCTACCGGCTGGGGCTTCAAAGCGGTCGGCATCTGTTTGCCAAAGTTTCTTCCTACGGCTCGTACGTACACTTTCGTCAGGATCACCTGCGCATCACGCAATGGATCACAGCCCTGCGCGACACGGATTACGCCAACTTCATGGCCCGCGTGTTGCTCAAGGACGGCGAGGTTTACACCTTCGAAGCCGCCGGCGTGTGGGTGGTGTTTTATGATGAGGCCCCGAGGCGCGGCGCGTTGCCGCCCGTGTTGTCGGACGCGCAAATCGACAACTTAGGGCGCGAAATGGCGCTATTTCATCGCGCCTGCGCCGACCACTGCCACCATTTTGCGCCCACCTGGCAAACGCTCGGCTCCGACTTGGCTGCGCTTTATGACGAGATGCAGCGGCCGTGGCTGCGCGCCAAGCGCGACCTGAGTAAGAAGCAAACGCTACTCGTGCGTCGCCACTGCGACTTGTTTTTTTCCCACGCAGAACGGCTCGGCTATCACCAGTTTCAAAAGCTACCGGTCCTGATCGACTGGAATCGCGGCAACTTCTCGGTCGCCTACGACGAGTTTGGTTTCAAGCTCTTCAGCCGCTGGGATTACGACTGGTTTCGGATCGAGCCGCGCATGCTCGACTTTTACTTCTTTAGCCGCGTGGTGCGGGAAGAGGGCGATCAAACCGTCTTCAGTTACACGTCGCACCCCTTGCTCGAGCCGCGCTTTGTGCGCTTTATGCGCGCCTACCACGCGGTGTTTCCGCTAAGCGAAAACGAAATCTTGTTCATGAAAGAAGCTTACCGTTTCTTCGTGCTCAATTACGTGCTGCGCACCGGCGAGCACTTCTTTCGCCCGGATATCTGCCAGCGTCTGGAGCGCGACGCGGTTATCCGGTACTTGCCAGAGCTTGAAACCCTCGACCTGTCACTGCTGGTCGACATGCTGCTTTAGGGCGCGCCGCAAAGGTCGCTTACGAAAACCAGATCCGCACGGACGTGACCCAGCGCAACACGCGCATCAGCACTCCCATACGTTTGGGGACCGTCAGTTGCGCAGGTCGCCTTTCGATACAGCGCATCAGCACATCCACCGCGCGTTCCACTGAGATCATCAGCGGCCGCACGGGCGACTTGGCCATCTTGGTATCGACGAAGCCGAAGCGCACGTTGCTGACGTACACACCGTGCGAGCGTAAGGCGAGCGCAAGGCCAGACAAATAGGTGGATAGGCCGGCTTTTGAGGCGCAGCGCGAGCGCCTCGAGCGCCCCTGGATACTCAGGCGACGTGACGTCGTGCGTGGCGTGCTCGTAGCGCGTGACGTCTGACAGCGGAGCTGGGCGCCGTGACACTCCGGTCACCGTGCAGCCACTTGCAAGCAGGCGTCTGGTCAGAGCGAGACCGATGCCATCGCTGTTTCCGATCAGTAAGACGTGAGAGACTCGGACCGAGGCTTGGGCAGCCGCGACGTAGCCATCACCCGCTGCGCCGCCGGTGGGGGCTGGTTGCTGGTTCACGTTTGATCTGGCGTTGGTTTTGAAGACACCTGGCGCAGCACATCGAGATAGCTCGGCGGCGTCGGGCATGCATCTCGTTCTCGCAACATGCGGTGCAAATGCGGTAGCCGAAAGTAGGGAACCGAGGGCAGGACGTGATGCTCGATGTGAAAGTTCACGCGGATCGGCGCGACGGTGGCCCGCGCGATCAAGCCCGCGCGCGTGGTGCGGGTGTTTAGGAACATGTCCGTGCTCCTCTCGGTACAGGCGTGTTCGGCCATGGAGCGAATGCGCAGAAACAACGGAAACGGCGTCACGTAGGCTAGTACCCAGATCGCGTAGAGCCAGGCGTAGCCACTCAACCAGCACAGGGCGAACAAGCAGCCGTTGGTTACTAACATCCCTCCCGCATTGCGCAGGAATGTCATGGGGTAACTAATAAGGTTTCGGCCCTGCTGGGGTAAGCGTGTTACCTCATTTGCGA
>JBBSJC010000690.1:0-4003 GCA_038257655.1 Polyangiales bacterium
ATCGTCTGTGAGTTCGATCCGAATCGGGGTTTGCATCGCCATGCCCGCATACGATCACAACGCTCGAGCCTGGCAACTTTCTGACAAAACCGCCCCTCCCGCCCGACATCGACTGATCACCTACTTCTGGGGAGCTGTACTCAGGGGCGCACTCAACCTCGGCTACTCCCAGAGGGTGGTGTACGTGTCACGAGCAACCTTACCTCGCTCATGTCTTCCATCGCCCAGCGTAGGCCTTCGCGCCCTAAGCCGCTGTCTTTGACGCCACCGTAAGGCATGTGATCGACGCGAAAGCTCGGCACGTCGCCTATCACCACGCCGCCGACCTCGAGCTCATCCCAGGCGCGTTGCGCTTTGTACAGATCGCGTGTGAACACGCCCGCCTGTAGACCGAAGGTCGTGTCGTTGACTTCCTTGAGCGCTTGCTCGAAATCGCTGAACGAAGACAGTACCGCGGCCGGGCCGAAAGCCTCCTGGCAGACCATCGCCTCCGTGCGTGGCACCTTCTCGAGCAGGGTGGCCTCGAGCATCGTACCCTCGCGTTTACCGCCGCACAAAAGGCGCGCGCCGGCTTTGACGGCGCTTTCGATCCAGCCGTGCAGACGCTCAGCTTCCTTGTCGGAAATCATCGGCCCGATGAAGGTATCTTCCTTTTTAGGATCGCCTGACTTGAGCTTACGGGTGGCGGCGACGAGTTTGTCGCGCAGCTCGCTGTAGATCGACTCGTGGATCAGGATGCGCTGCACGCTGATGCAGCTCTGGCCGGATTGGTAGAACGCGCCGGTTACGATGCGCGACACCGCGTCGTCCAGGTCCGTATCGTGGTCGACGATCACCGCGGCGTTGCCCCCGAGCTCGAGCACGACTTTCTTTTTGCCTGCGCGCGCCTTGAGATCCCAACCGACCTCAGGCGATCCGGTAAAGCTCAGCAGCTTGAGGCGCGGGTCGGTCGTGAACAGATCGGAACCCTCACGATGGGCGGGCAGAATCGAGAATGCGCCCTTGGGCAAGTCGGTCTCGGCTAGGACTTCGCCGATCAGTAAGGCGCCGATCGGTGTCAGGCTTGCGGGCTTGAGCACAAACGGGCAGCCAGCGGCAATGGCGGGCGCAATCTGACAATCGTGTTCGAGTGACGATGCACTCATCCCCACCGCACACCGCCACCCGCACATCCACATCGCACCTTGTGAACGGCCAAGTTCAGCGGGAAGTTGAAAGGCGAGATGAACGAGCAGGCACCGAGCGGCACGCGCTTCCACATGCCCGTGTAGTCGCGCGTACGCGGCGAGATATCGAGGGGCAGCACTTCGCCGATATTGCGCACGCTCTCGTCGGCGGCGATCTGAAACGTGTCGATCAAGCGCGTGACCTCGCCGCGGGAGTCTTTGATCGGCTTTCCGGCCTCGATGCACAGCGCCATCGACAGCTCTTCGAAGCGCTCGCGGAAGCGTTTGACGCAATGGTCGAGCACCGCGCGCCGTTCAAAGCTCGCAAGCTTGCGCATCGGCTTTTCGGCGGCGACGGCCAGCTCGATTGCGCGCGCGATCGCTTTAGAGTCGGCCTGCGCCACACGTGTGGCGACTTCGCCTGTGAACTTGTCCGTCACCGCCAGGTCCGTGTTGGGCGAGACGGCTTCGTTGCCGAGATAGTACGGGTAGGTTGGCTTCAGCATGGGATGCTCCGAATCTAGAACGTGTTCTATTGACTGGGGTAGCGTTTTTTGCCGGAATGTGTCATTCATCAGTCCATTCGGTTTGAATGATGAAGTCCGGCCTCGACGAGCATGTGCAGTTACTTTCGGCCCTGTCCGATGCGACCAGGCTGCGCCTGTTGGCGTTGTTGTCCGTGCATGAGCTGTCGGTGATCGAGCTGACCCAGGTCACCGAGCTTGGGCAAAGCAAAGTATCTATGCATTTGGCGCGCCTGCGCGAGCAAGGGCTCGTGCTCGATCGCAAAGCGGGTACGAGCGCCTACTACCGGCTGAATGCCCACGGCCTGTCGCAGCCGATGAAACGCCTGTGGGAGACGCTGCACGCGACCCTGCACGCGGCCGATGACGCAGGGCTATTGCGCGATCGCGAACGCGCCCAGCAGTTGATCGAAAATCGCGAGAAGAAGACCTGGCCCGAGCGTATGGCCGGTGAGCTCGAGCGCCACTATTCGCCGGGCCGCACGTGGGATGCGCTAGCGCGCGCCTTTGCGGGGCTCACGCACACAGGCGACGTGCTCGACGTGGGCGCGGGGGACGGCACGGTGGCAGAGCTGCTCGCCCCTTCGGCTCGCACTTACACATGTGTTGACGTCAGCGATACATTGTCGCTCGCTGCGCGAAGTCGCTTGGCGCAGGTGAGCAATGTGCACGTGCTACGCGCCGACCTGCACAGCTTACCTTTTGCAGATCGTTCTTTCGATCAAGTGTTGCTGCTGAACGTGCTCGCCTATGCGGCGCGTCCCACTTGCGCCCTCGATGAAGCCGTGCGCGTGTTGCGCACGGGTGGTGAGCTCTTGCTCGTGACGCTCGCCAAGCATGAGCACTTAGATGTGGCCGCCCAGTACGGCCATGCCCAGCCTGGTTTTGAAATACGTTGGCTCAAAAAGCGCCTGTCGAGCCAAGGCATGCAGGTCTCCCGTTGCGCGGTGACCTCGCGTGAAAAGCAGCGCCCCCATTTTGAGATCATCACCTGTCTTGCCCAAAAGAGTGACTGACATGTCTGACACTTCGAACACCACCAACATACTCAAGAAGCTGCTCGCCGATCGCATCCTGCTGCTCGATGGCGCGATGGGTACGATGGTTCAGCAATATAAGCTCGAAGAGGACGCCTTTCGCGGCGAACGCTTCCGTGACCATAAACATGACCTTAAGGGTGACAACGACCTGCTCGTTCTGACTCAGCCTAAGATCATCTCGGATATCCATCGTGCGTATCTCGACGCAGGCACGGACATCCTTGAGACCAACACCTTCAATGCAACCTCGGTGGCGCAGGCGGACTACGGGCTTGAGAGCGCGGTCTACGACATCAACGTGCAGGCGGCGCAGCTCGCGCGCAGGGTGGCCGACGAGTTCTCGAACCGCACCCCCAACAAGCCGCGGTTTGTCGCGGGCGCAATAGGGCCGATGAATCGCACGCTGTCGATCTCGCCCGACGTGAATGATGCTTCGTTTCGCGCGGTCACCTTCGACGAGGTCAAGACCTCGTACATCGAGCAGGTCAACGCACTGATGGATGGCGGTGTCGATCTCTTGTTGGTCGAGACGATATTCGACACCTTGAATGCAAAAGCGGCGTTGTTTGCGATCCAGGAGGTGTTCAAGACGCGCGGCCAAAAGCTGCCGATCATGGTGAGCGTCACGATCGTCGACAAGAGCGGACGTACGTTGAGCGGCCAGACGATCGAGGCCTTTTGGCACTCGATAGCGCACGTCAATCCGTTGACCGTGGGGATCAACTGCGCCCTGGGCGCAAGCGACATGCGTCCGTACATTCAGGACCTGTCCGCGGTCGCGACGAGCTACGTGAGCTGTTATCCCAACGCAGGCTTGCCCAATCCATTGTCAGATACTGGCTATGACGAAAAGCCTTCGACCACCAGCGCCTTGCTCGCCGAGTTTGCGGAAAGCGGATTCATCAATCTGGTCGGAGGTTGCTGCGGCACCACGCCCGATCACATCCGGGCGATAGGTGAGCGTGTGCGCGAGATCGAGCCGCGAAAATTGCACGAAGCGCCGCAAGATCGCGCGTTCTTCAGCGGCCTTGAAACCCTTACTATTACGCGGGACGCCAACTTCATGATGATTGGCGAGCGCACCAACGTCACCGGTTCCAAGCGCTTTGCCAACTTGATCCGTGGCGATGACTATCAGGCGGCCCTCAGTGTCGCGCTCGTGCATGTGCGCTGCGGTGCAATCATCCTCTACGTCAACATGTTTGATGGCATGCTCGAGTCTGAAGCGGCGATGACCCGTTTTTTGAACCTTATCGCGACTGAGCCGGAATTC
>JBBSJC010000691.1:0-3987 GCA_038257655.1 Polyangiales bacterium
CAGGACCGCCTGATCAGGCAGGCCGCGACTGACGATAGGCTCGCTGATGCGCCCGTCGAATTCACGCTCCTTCCAGGGCTGCATGATCGTGAACTCGCGCTCGAGATCGAACAGGGCACTGTGCCCCACTTCGCTCGGGCGGGTGGCCATGGCGATGCACACGCGATTTTCTGCGGCGCGCGAGCGCAGGCCCAACTCGAGCTCCCAGGCTTCGCTCAAATCGCAGGGCGCCGCGAGCACATGCGCCCCTGACAACGCTGCAAGCTTGGCCACCTCGGGAAAAATCATGTCGTCGCCGACCACGATCGCAAGCTTTCCCCAGGGCAAACGAAACACTTCCAGGCGCCGGCCTGCACTGGCCCAACCATGTCGTGCAGGAACGTGTAACTGTGGCTGGCGTGCGACCACACCTGCCTGCCCCACCAGCACGCCCATGTGGAAAAGCTCGCCTCCCGATCGCTCGACAAGGCTCGTGACGATCTGCGTCCGTGTGCCTGCACATGCCTCCGCGAGCGCACGTACCGCTTTGACAAAAAAGGCCGCGCTGACCTCAGCGTCCGCAACCCGGGCATTCTCCGCGTAAAACAGCTCGGGCAGCACCACGAGATGCGTTCCCACCTGCGCTAGCGCATCGATCTGCTGCGCAGCAGATTCGATCGCACTTTCAATCGAGGAGGCGTCCAAGATCGAAATCGCTGCCACATCAAGAACTGCAAAGGCGGGCTCGCTGGGCTGTGGACGCGGCTTTGTGCCGATCGCACGGTACAAGTCCGGTCTGCGCGCCTCGAAGATGTGCGTCCCGTCCGGCCGTAGCTTGTGATCAGCCTCGCTCGGCTCGATGTCCACGGCAACGATAGCCTCACCCGAGCGTGGCCCCTTGGCGAGCACACGACCATCAGGCGCCACAATCTGACTCTCTCCTGCACCCTCGAGAAATGGCACGGGAATGAACGTGGCGGCAGACACGCTGTCGAGCAGGTGCGCGGGAATCAGCGGCCCGACCTTGTTCGCAGCCACGATGAACACACGATTTTCAGGCGCTCGCGCGGGCACGTGCAACGAAGCTTCATCGAGCGCAAAGGAGTTCAAACTGTTGCAAAGCACCTGGGCTCCACGCAACGCAAGGCAACGCGGCGTCTCCATCGTGACGCCATCGCGACAAGGATACAGTCCGATGCGCGCCTTGGTGGTTTCGATCACAGGCGAAATCTGCTCGGCCGGCGCAAACCAGACATTCTCGTGGCCCATCAACGTTTGTTTGTCGGCCTGGGCCAAGAGCTGCCCGTCCGTTCCGTACATCAGGCTCGTAACAGTAAGGTTATCCCCTGCACGTCGCAGCGAACAGTTGATCACCACAAGCGCCCGGTGCTGCGCAGCGCGCGCCGCGACTGCGGCTAAAAATGGCCCATCCAGCGTGACCGCGACGCGCAGCGCGTGCTCACGATCGTCGTACCAGGAAATGTGGTTACAGAACTCAGGCAGGACCATCAGCTCGGCCTGATAGGTTTCCGCAGCCGCGTCGATCATGCGCAAGCAGGTTGCGAGATTCTGATCGACGTCGTCGTTGGACGCGAACTGCAAGGCTGCGACGCGAAACATGAAAACCTCCCGGCGTGGGGCGCGGCGGTGGCCCCAAGCTGTTCTAGTCCGAGTCGCGCGATGTCGCTCGGATCATTTGTTTTAGCTGTCGAATCTGCTTGGTGCGCGAGCGCTCGGGCCCGGCGTAGCGATCGGCTTTGCGGTACATAGCGAGGGCTTGTTCGAGCTCTCCGAGCGCACGCAGCTCACCCGCTCCCCGTCGATAGTAATCAAAACGTACGTCTGTCTGCGTGATGACCACGAAGTAAGAGGCAGCGGTGAGCGCGCCCGCAAGCGCAAGGCCCTGCCCCGAGCTTACGTTGTCGGCACGCAGCATCAGCAGGCCCCAGGCGAGCAGCAGTGCCGCTGTGAGCACGCTCGAAATGAAGGCGCCTGGCAAATCAACCAGGCCTCCCACGGTGCATAACGCGGCTGCCGCGATGGGCAGGTAAAGCAGCGCAGAAACGCGCCTAGGTTTACCCCCTGCAGCCGCAACAAGCCTTGTAAGCTTGCGTCCGGGCCACGAGATCAAGCGCGCAAGCGCCACCGCCCAAGCAGAAGGCGCCAACAGAGCGCAGGCGATCCAAAGCATGTAGTAACTAAACCAACCGATGTTGAACATGCCGCCGACTTCGGCAAAGACATGAAACGAAAGCGCCGCACACAGCGCGAACGCACAGGCGATACGCCGCAGGCCCGATCCCCCAGCATCGCGTTCGCTCGCTGCGAGATAGCCAAGCGCCGTCACAATCTGTAACGCGATCATCGAGTGGGCGATCAGAGCCCACGCAGTCTGCTCAGACACGGTGGTTGACATGAGTAAATCGCGCAGCGGATCGAGCACACCAGGATCCAGATGCCCCGGCACCTTACTGTTAGAGAGCCGCCGCAGGACATGACCGGCACGCCAGTCCGCCTCACTCTTTGCAATGGCAGTGAACCCGTACACGATGCCGCAGGTGATCGCCGTCATCGGCACGCCAAAGCCGCGCACGTGATCGGCGTCGCCCCGCTGCGCATTGTCGGGTCGCACATCCGGCATGAACACGGTCCACAGTAAGATCCAGGACAGTAAGTAGTGGTGCTGATAGCTATCGAACAGGCTTATCGTCCAGCTCAGCGTGTATAAGGCAGTGATCGTGCCCCTCAACCAGCGCCCGCCACCCGCGAGCAGGTGAATCAAGGCAAGACAGCCGATAAGACTCATCAACCCGACGTAAAAGGCCGCGCTCGGCACGGACGCCCAGGCATCGAGCCAGGCGAAATGCGTGACATTGAAGCCGCCCATGCCGTAGCGGGCACCGTGGGGCAGCATGGTCAGCCAGGCATCAAAGGCGAGCAGCAGGTACACGCCCTTCTGCAATAAGTACGGGCGGGCGGGGTGCCCTGGCGTGGTAAACGGCCTGCTCCAGTCGATCATGGCTGGGGCTCGCGGCTGAGCTTGCCGCTGGGGCAGTCGATCGAAAAGCGCTCGCGGCCCGTCGCGCGTCTGGCAGCATCTTTGCAGCTGCGTAGCAAGTCCACGCGGGTGCCGCGGGAACGCGCGCAGTGCTGGCCCAAAAAGCGCTCGATCACGCGCTCACGTCCTCGCTCCAGGGCACGTATCCACGCGCTGTGCAGCGCCGCGTCGAGATTCACAGGTGTCTTCTCGCCGCTCGTCGCGACCGCAAAAGCCAACACGCTACAACGCTGGACGCGCACCGCTGAAAACATGCGCCAGGCAAAGCGCTCGTCGTCGCGCTCGCCTCCCAGATAGTAAGCCGCAGGAATCGCAAGCTGCGCCAGCACAAGCAGCCAGAGCCATCGGGCTCCGCGCTGCCTGGGCTGGCTGCTGCGGTGAGCAATCTCGGCGGTGTGGACACCCCCGCCGGGTGCGTTCACTTCTTCTTGCTCTTCTTTGCTGCCTTCTTCGCGGGCTTGGCAGCCTTCTTCGCGGGCTTGGCAGCCTTCTTCGCGGGCTTGACAGCCTTCGTCGCGGGCTTGGCAGGCTTGGCAGCCTTCGTCGCGGGCTTGGCAGCCTTGTTCGCGGGAGCGGGCTTGGCTGCTTTCTTCACCGCTTGGGCAGCTTTGTTAGCAGGCTTGGCGGCCTTCTTTGGGGGAGCCGCTTTCGCAGCTTTCTTGGCGGGCTTGGCGGCCTTTGGGGCCGCTGCAGGCTTGGCCGCTTTTTGGGCGGACTTACCCTTTGCTGGCTTGGCCGCCGCGCCCTTCGCAGGCTTTTCAGCCTTTGCGGGTGCGGCGCCCTTCTTCGGTTCGGCAGGTGCGACGGACTTCGCCTTGCCCGGTGCGGCGCTCTTCGCAGGCTTTTCCGCCTTGGCAGGCACTGGCTTCGCCTTCACAGCCTTGGACTTGGCAGGCTTGGCTTTGGACGGTTTGGCCTTCGCGGGCTTTGCGACCGTTTCTTCCTCGGCC
>JBBSJC010000692.1:0-3983 GCA_038257655.1 Polyangiales bacterium
AAACCTTCTCGGGCTCGCTCGCTTTGACGCCATCTACAAGCTCCATCGCGAGCACGCGCGTGGTACACAGCTCGGCGATAAGCGCGGGCACACGAACGTCAGGCCAGTCTGCAAAGTTAACGGCGAACTTGCGGTTGTTGGCGGCTTCTTGGCGAAAGTCGAGTTGACCGCGCAGCGAGTCTCCAAACTGCGCCACCGCACCGGGCAATGACAACAGACGCACCGCTGGAATCAAATCGAGCACCCCTGCGCCAAAGGCCAACAACGACAGATCTCGCTCGATTTGCGGACGTGCCTTCGGACGCTGCACCTTGAGCGCGATTTCGCGCCCGTCTGCCAAGCGGGCGCGATGCACATGGGCCACCGAAGCCGCCGCGAGTGGCACGATATCAAGCTCCACGATCTGCTTGCGGTAATCTTCCCCCAAGTCCTCGCGAAGCACTCTTTCGATCGTGTCAAATGAAGCAGGCTCTACCGCATCCTGCAGACGTGCCAGGGCTTTGATGTAGCCCGGCCCCAGCAAGTCAGGCCGAGAGCCGAGGATCTGACCAAACTTGACGTAGGTCGCGCCCAAGCTCTGGAGCGTATCGGCCAAGGTTTCCCCACGCAGCCGCTCGACTTCTTCAGCATCGAGTGAAAAGCGCTTCAGCCGGGTCAGCAAGTAGGTGCCGATTGCGAGCAATACGACGCAAACGATCCAGAACCCACGCGCGATGTTAGCCATGTGCGCTCTCGTTTGGCCTAAACCAGCTTGCGGTGCAAGCGAGGCCGAACACGGATTTCCACCTTGTCCCGTCGGTCTTATGCGTTGGGTCCCAGCCGCGAGGCGAATGCCCCTAGACATTCAGCTAAACGGTGTTTAGTTTGGCTGCGGGCTCACTCGCGGCCCGCGTTGTTGTGAGGAGATCGTCATGCCGTTACCGCGCTCGATTCTATCTATCGACATGCAGCCCTGCGATGCGAACTTGAAGCTCGTCAAGGGTAAGTGGCCTGCGGACATCGGCGGCCATTACTTCATCAGCTCGCCGGCACCGCAATACAAGGGGCGGCACATCTTCTACGCCGATGGCGTGATCTATCGCCTTTCGCTCAAGCCTGGTCAGTTCGGTGCGAGTGAGCATGAGTTCGCATGGCGACATGGCGTGATTAAAACGCCTTCTCACCGCCTGCGCGAGCGCACGCCGGAGGTCTTTCGTCCGACCCTGCTCGGTGTGAATTCGCCTTACGGTAATACCAACACTGCCAACACTGCGCAGGTGCCGTGGAACGATCGCTTGCTCGTGACGGGCGATGTCGGTCGGCCCTGTGAGGTCGACCCTTACTCTCTACAATTTCTCGCCGAGGTGGGGCATCGCAAGCAGTGGCATGATTCCGGGCCGTTTTTTCCCGTGCTGCCCATCATCACCACGCCTGCCCACCCCGTGACGGATCCCGAGCGCGACTGCATTTGGACGGCCGACTATAATCCGGCCACGCAGAAGGTCGGTGTCGTGCGCATCGATAGCAACAGTCAGCTCAAGCGTTGGCCGCTCAAGGGCGCAACGATCCGTCAGACCATGCACACCGTAGGTCAGACGCGTAATTGGCTGCTTCTGATGGAAAACGGCATGCGCATCGATCTTGCCGAAATGGCGGGTGCACCACGCACGGTCACCACGTTCCAAGAAGCGCCGCTGTACTTGGTGCGCAAGGACGATCTCGACAAGACCCCGCCCGGTGAAAACGTTCCCTTTAAAACGTTTCTCATTACCCCGGAGTGCATGCACTTTTACGCCGACTACGACGACAGCGAAGGAGTGAGGGTCTTCTTTGAGCACTCCACCGACAGCGACATCGCAATGGCCCTCGCCAAGGAAGACCTCGACCTTTACGGCCGACCTGTCGATCCCGTGCTCGAAGGGATGTACGGCCTGGCGCTGAGCCCGCCCATGGTGCGCCTATGCAGCCTCGATCCCGAGACGCAGCAGGTGCAAGAGCTCGCGCGCTACCAGAACCAGGAATACCTGTGGAACGTGCAGACCTCCGCCAGCGATTGGAGTCTGAAGGGACTCGCGAGGCCGACGCTGCATCACGTGATGTACAACGGTTTTCGGCCCGACGGCATCAGTCAGCGTCAGATCAAGCTCTATGAGCATCGCATCGACAAAGCGAAGTTTCCCAGGGAAGAAACTCCGGCGTGTTTGGCGTCCTTCGATTGGAAAAACGCGGTGCAGCCTCGCAGCATGTGGCGCTTTGAGCTGGACGAGTGGGCGACGTCGCCCACTTTCGTGCCGCGCAATGCAGGGCAGGGCGGAGACGCTTACACCGGCACAAACCCCGGTGGCTCCGATGGTTATGTTGTGGTTGCCGTGCAAAAAGACTCAGGCTTTCGGATCGAGGTGTTCGACGCGGGCAAAGTCGGCGACGGACCTGTCGCGGTGCTCGCAGAGCAGGGGCACCGCGTTCCCTTTGTCATCCACTCCTCTTGGATGCCCCATGTGAAGCCCGCAGAAAAGCTCGAGCGGCTACGCTTTTCGTCTGAGATCGACGAGGACAAGCTCAAGACCTTGCCCGCCCATCTGGCACAAGCTGCCCGAGATGTAGCGCGCGAGCTAGACGAGGAGCTCGGCTACATCTGAACGCGCAGCCGGCGACGGTCAGTGATCATAGCGACGCCCACGCTGGATCTGACGTGCGCGAGCGCATCGTCGGCTGCTATCGGTTGGTCTATCTGCAGCCGTCAGGAGACCGCCATGATTCGCATCGGTACGCCCAACACCAAAACCCAAACCAAGCTGCTGTTGCTGGGCTCAGGTGAGCTGGGCAAGGAGGTTGCGCTCGAGGCGCAGCGGCTCGGCGTGATGGTGATCGCGGTCGACCGTTACGCGCAGGCGCCCGCCATGCAGGTCGCCCATCGATCGCATGTGATCTCGATGACGGACGGTACCGCCCTGCGCCGGATCATCCTCGACGAAAAGCCCGACTTCATCGTGCCCGAAATCGAAGCTATCGCGACTGAGACGCTACTCGAGCTCGAGGCCGAGGGCTTCTGCGTCATCCCCACGGCACGGGCCGCGCGACTCACCATGGACCGCGAGGGCATTCGTAGACTGGCTGCCGAAACCCTGGGCATCCCCACCTCACCTTACTGTTTCGCATCGAGCCTCGAGGAGTACTGGGCTGCGATCGAAACCATCGGCTATCCCTGCGTCGTCAAGCCGATCATGAGCTCGTCGGGTAAGGGACAGAGCGTCGCCCGCGACCGCGCGAGCGCTGAGCGCGCCTTCACCTACGGCCAAGAGGGTGGTCGCACCGGCGCAGGTAAGCTCATCGTCGAAGGCTTCGTCGACTTCGATTACGAAATTACGCTCCTTACCGTGCGTCATGCGCAAGGCACGGCGTTCTGCGCGCCGATAGGCCACCGCCAAGTGGATGGTGACTATCATGAGAGCTGGCAACCCCAGCAGATGTCCGAGCTTGCCTACGCGGAGTCCGTGCGCATCGCACAGCGCGTGACGGATGAGCTCGGCGGCCGCGGTATCTTCGGTGTCGAGCTGTTTGTCAAAGGCGACAATGTCTACTTCAGTGAAGTCTCACCGCGCCCACACGATACCGGCATGGTGACGATGATCTCCCAGGACTTGTCCGAGTTTGCGCTGCATGTGCGTGCCATCCTCGGTTTACCAATAAGCGCCATCCGTCAACACGGGCCAAGCGCATCTTACGTGGTGCTCGGCGAAGGCACGAGCACCGCACTCGCCTACGAAATCGACGAAGCCGCGCTCAACGAGCCAGACACCAGCTTACGTCTATTCGGTAAACCCGAGATCCAAGGCCACCGACGTCTCGGCGTCGCACTCGCCCGCGGCGCCACGATCGAGGAAGCGCGCGCCAAAGCAGCCCAGGTGGCCAAGGGCGTACGCGTAGTACTCTAGGAGGCGCTCTAGGAGGCGCTCTAGGAGGCGCTCTAGGAGGCGCTCTAGGAGGCGCTCTAGGAGGCGCGC
>JBBSJC010000693.1:0-3945 GCA_038257655.1 Polyangiales bacterium
AGGTCCCGGGTGTTGTCGAGTTCGACGTGGGAGGCTGCGTGGTTCGCATGCGCGGAGAGGTCAGCGAAGCTGTGCTTGTGCGTGCCCTGCGCGCAGCCAAGGAGACGGCCGGATGCTGAGTACGGACGCAGCAGCGAGAAGGTATCACCCAGCCAGTTGCAGCTCGTGCTCAGTGCGCTCGTGCACGGCGCAACGGAGGTCACCGACGACGCGCAGGCGCGCAAACCAGAGGCCGCAGTCTCGGAGGCTGCTGCGGGCACTGACGACAGCGATCAAGGCGTGCCGCCCAAACGCAAGCGCCGAAGTGGGCACCAAGCGTCGCCAGTGGAGTCCAGCAGGACGGCGAGATACTTCCGCATGACGCGAGCGACGCGTCTTGCTCGGCCTCCGGCCTCGGCGCCCAAGACATACAGCGGCAGATGAAACGATGAAACGGACCTTACCTCGACTCCGGAGTCGCGGCTGTCCGGGAGTAACAGAGATCCCTGCAGCCAAACCTGCCGGATCGGCCTTAGGCGGAGACCAGTGATCGCGTCGGCGACCCAGCCGCCACCCTCCATCGCAATGATCTTACATCTCGACCAGATCTCCCACATCTGCGTCTTCCGTGAGGTTGAGGTTGTAGGTCTTCTGCTCGATCGCCGAGCCACCGCGCGGGATCGTGACGGTGACACGGAGCGCTCCTTTGCGTAGCCGTGAGAACCGAAAGCGGCCGCCTGAGTCTGGGACAGTTTCCTGCAGACTTTCGGGGCCTAGGGCAGGCGAGCTCGCAAACACTCGTACGCTCTCGAAGACCTCTTCTTTCCGTGTCAGAACACGTCCTTGGAGGGACAGCCACGGTGTGAGGGCGACCGTAAGCTCTTGCTCGGGCTGTGAGACTTGCACTTTAGATGTCGCGTAGCCATCACGTCCCGTCACCTCAAGCGTATACTCTCCCGCGGGCAGGCCTCGAACTGTCGTGGGCTTTCTATCGTGCAACGACTCGTGAACGACGCGAGGCCCCCGCAACGTAAAGTCTGCTTGAGCGGATTGGACCGAGATTACTAGTGCCGAGGTCGCAGGCAGGTCGATCCTCAGTTCCTCCTCGCCGGCCGTGCCATGCGCTGACGCGGCGGCGTCGGTTTCCATGTCGTGCGCATGCACGGTTATGGGCGACCCAGCAATCACGCCCGCCATCGCGAACTTTCCGTCTTCACCGGTCATCGTTTGCCTAGCTTCGCGGCCGCCTACTACCACCTTGACCAGCGTTCCTGCGATGCCTGCCCCCTCGGCTCGGACGACGCCCCGGATCTCGATGCGCTTCGTACTAACGGTCGCGGTATAGGACGTGTCGACACCGGCTTCCACCGTCAGCAACTCTGCAGGAGCGGGAATCGCGACCCCCTCCAACTGAAGCTCTAATCGATATTTTCCGGGCGCAAGTCCCGCTGCGTGAAAGCGACCGAATTCGTCGGTTGCGGCAGCGAGGGCCGCTGCGTTAGGTCCGACAAATGTCTCTTTGGGCGGATCGACCTGGAGGAAACTGACCCATGCGCTAGCGAGACCCTGGCCGCTTGTTTCGAACAGCTGGCCCGAAACGCGCGCCATGGGCTTCAAAGTGAGAGAGAGGCCGTGATGGCCAGGAGCGGCAAGCATGACATGCTGTCGATCGCGGCCGTGTTCTGGATCCTCGGCGACGACGTACAAAGGAGCGGCCGCGAGGCCCGACAACGTAAAGCGCCCCGCTCCGTCGCAACGTGCTTTGGCAAGTACATTGCCGATCGAACCCTGAGCAGACTCGCCCACGATCTCGCGTCCCTCAAGCTCGATCCGTATTTGCGTGCGCGGCGTGCATCCGACCACGTTGCCACTGATCGACAGCCCCTTCTGAACCAGCCAGTCACGGTTCATCGCGCCCGCTTCCGGCACTTGCAACGTTCCTGCATCGAGCTCCGAAACGTCCTGTGACGATAGTACCGCGGCTGCGTATGTGCCCGGTGCGATACCGTCGATCTGATACACGCCCTCCGCATCGGCCGGCGCAGAGATGTATGTACGGGTTTCATTTCTAAGTGTCACAATCCCGCCCGCCGCGCCCGACCCGCTCTCGTAATGTACTCTTCCGGAGAGCGAGACAGCTTGCGAGAGGACGATCTCTACATCGCGAACGACCTCTCCCGGTCGGACTGCCACGGATACGCTCTCGCGCGCGGTGGCATGGGGGGCGGAGGCTAACAAGCGTGACTGCGACGGGCTTGGTACCTCGAACTCGAAGCGACCGTCTTCGTTTGTGACTACGCCCCGTCCGGATTGGGCGACGTGCTGCCCCTCGCTTCTCCAAACCGTGGCGCCAGCCACGCTGTGTCCCGCGCGGTCGATCACGCGGCCTAGGATCCTCGCGGCGGGCAGAAGGGTAAAGCCCCGCTCGATATCCCAATCTGCACGCAGTTCGTGGCTTTGCTCTCCATAACCGTCGCCGGCCGCGCGCACCCTGTAGTGATCCGCAGGGACCCAGATCGCGTATCGACCGTCCGCATCCGCCACTGCGGCGTACGGAGCACGAGGACCGGAAGATGCCGTCGAGAGGGGCCGAGCCGTGACACGTGCAGATTGTACGTCGCCACCGAACGTGTCCTGCACCCGCCCGTAGATGCGAACCCCGCCCGAGTGGAGGGTGGTCTCGAGGGGCTGACCCGCGCACGCCCGCGCATCATCCAGCACGAGGTGCTCGGGCAGGTAGCGGGCCGCCGAGACGGACATCGCCACAGTCACGCTCGGCGCGGGTGCTCGCCAGCGGCCGTGGCTGTCTGTCTCCACACTTTTTACCAACTCACGATCCCCGCTCATTGCGGGCCATTCGAATCGAATCGAGGCACCAGCGATGCCTGCACCCGCGCTGTCAGAGACGCGGCCACACAGGGTTCTGACGGTTTGCTCCTCAATGGCGGTGGGCTCATCGGACTCGCGCGCGTGCAGACGATGACTCTTCCTTTCAAGCGGGCCAGTCCTCGCGTCCTCCCGTGTTGCGGCAGCGGAGGTGTTAGTACTTCCCTCCCCCGCGCTCAGCATCCAGAGAACAATGCCCGCGAGACCGGCGATCGCTGTGACTTGAATTATTCCGTTCCGTTTTTTGCTCAGCATGCGTCTCTCAGTCCGGTTGCGCGCTGTCGTTGCAGAGGCATTTCATCGTCTCGGGTGGCTATCGCCGCGAACGAGGAACTGTCCGTCGAAGAGCATCGGCACAGCGACGGCATCGGCTCTGATCTCGTTGGGTTGAACCTCGCCTTTCACGGCATGAATGTGAAGGTGCGGCTCCGACGTATTACCTGAGTTTCCGACAGAACCTACAGGGTCGCCCTCGCGTACGCGGTCTCCAGCGTGCACCCGCACACTTCCCCGCCTGAGATGCGCGAGCAGCACGCTATGGCCACCGCAATACAGGATCACATGGTTGCCAGCGGGAAGTTCGGAGCCACGCGATGGGGGCGCGAAGTCAGGAACCGCGTTCTCCACTGCAGCAATGTTGCCGCTGCAGGGCGCGACCACCTCGGCGCCAAACACAACATAGTCGCTCAGCGAGCTGGGATAGACACCATGCGCACGTCGCTCATACGTGGGGTCGAGCCCGACGATATCAAGCGCGTACTGTTGGGTGTCTTCCAGGCGATGAGGATTCGTGAAGAAGGAGGAGCCACCATTAGCCACTACGGTGTTTACGCGGGGGATGGGCCAACTTAGGGCAAGTGGGCTCCCATCGTATGCCCGCGCCGAAAACACGGAACTAAACTCCACAACCAGCTTTCCGAAGGAACCCAGGCAGAGGACCGCGATGATAGCGATGTTCGATTTCCAACGTCTTGTGTGGCTGGCAGGAAGCCAAGGAAGCGTGCGGACTCGCGCGATTGCAGAAGCGAAGGCCAGTAGCAACGCGATAGCTATCGGCCAACGTAGAAAAGCGCTGGTCCA
>JBBSJC010000694.1:0-3942 GCA_038257655.1 Polyangiales bacterium
GCGAAACCGTCGCGGGACTCGTGGTGGTTTGTCCTTGAATGACCTCACACGCGGTCGCCACATGGTTCGGTGCGAGCATCCAGCCGATGCGAAAGCCCGTCATCGCAAAACGCTTGCTGACGCCATCAACGATGATCACGCGCTCACGCAGATCGGGTGCGACCTCGATCAACGAATGCTGCCGAAAGCCGCCGTAAACCAGAGACGCGTAGATTTCATCGACGATGATCCAGAAATCATGGGCGCGGGCGATCTCAGCCAGGCCACGTAGCTCGTCAGCCGTGTACGCACTGCCCGTCGGATTGCAGGGCGAGCAGAGAAACAGCGCTCGCGTATTCGGGGTGATCACGCGCGCGAGATCCGCAGGCAAAAGCTTGAAGCCGTCTTCGGCGCGCGTGTCGACGAGCACTGCCGTTGCGCCTGCAAGCTCACACTGCTCGGGATAACTCACCCAGCAAGGCGTGGGCACGACAGCTTCGTCTCCGGGCGACAACAGCGCAAAACATAGGTTAAACAGACTGTGTTTGGCCCCGACTGACACGACGACCTCGTCTGGCGTATGACGCACACCACCGCGTCGCTGCGCGGAGTCCTCGCAGATCGCTTCTCGAAGCGGAGCGATACCGCGCACGCTGGTATAGCGGGTGGCTCCCTCGGCCAATGCGCGCTGCGCGGCCTCGATCACATGGGGCGGCGTTGCAAAGTCAGGTTCTCCCACGCCAAACGACAACATCGGCGCGCCCTGAGCGCGCAGATCCTGAGCCCGCTGGGAGAATGCAGCGGTCGCGGAGGGGCGCAGAGTCAACAGACGCTTGGCTAAGCTGAGGGTTCGCACAACAGACGAGTGTTGCGCTCGACCCCTTCTAGGGCAAACTCCCGCTTGCAACCACGCTCGACCGGGCTAAAAAGCGGCTGCACTGTTGGAGGATCATGACTATGGCTCACACGCAATCTCTTCGCTCGACCGACGGCAAAGCCGGGTCTTCGTCCCTACGCGCGCTCGCAATTGCGCTCGCCATCGTAACCAGCGGTCTGGCGACAGCGTGCGGTCCTAAGTATCCGGCCTGCGAGGGCGACACGGACTGCAAGCAAGGTGAGTTCTGCGTCAATCAGCTCTGTCAGCAGTGTCGCACCGAAGCAGATTGCGGCGAAGGTAAGCAGTGCAACGCGGGTGCCTGCGAGGACATCCAGGGCTTCTGCAACGACACGTCGGAGTGCGGTGTCGGGCAAGACTGTATCGCCAATCGCTGTCAGGTCGCTGCCGCGCCGGTGAGTCAGTCAGAAGCACCTCCCGCAGCCACCGGCTGTCAGCTCGACGCCGTCTATTTTGCCTTTGACTCGGCCACCCTCGAGCCGTCCGCACGCGATGCAATCGCCAAGAACGCCCAGTGCGCACGCGAGCGCGCTATGGGCAGCGTCAAGGTTACCGGTCACACCGATCCCCGCGGCACCGAGGAATACAACCTGGCCCTCGGCGATCGCCGCGCACGCTCGGTCACGCAGTACATGGAAAGCCTCGGCGCTGCCAAGGGCGGCCTGTCCTCGGCATCGATGGGCGAAGAGATGTCACGGGGCGAGGAAGAGTCCGGTTGGGCCAAGGATCGCCGCGTAGAGTTCAACAGTAACTGATTGCGGAACGGGGCAGGGCATGGCCAAAGACGCGACTCTTCGCAACGCAGTACGCGGCGCCTCGATCGCGTTTTTGATGTGCGCCCTGCAGGGCTGCTTTCTGTGGACCACCGCCGGGGAAGGCGACCAGCTGCGCACCGACGTTGGCGGCCAGGCTGGACGCATTCAAAGGCTCGAAGAAGCTCAGAACGCGCAGCTCGAACAGCTAAAGCAGGCCGAGTCCAAGGCCCAGCAAAGCATCGATGAGCTTGAGGGCGTGATCGAGCGCGCCACTAGCGTGGTCCAGCGCAACAGCGCAGACGTCACCGTCACCGTCAGCGAGCTTCAAACTCAGCTCTCCATGGCCGAAGGCCGAATCGCCGAGCTCGCCCATGCACTCGAGCAGTTGCAGACTCAACAATCCGCTGCAGCGCAGTCCCCGGCACAGCCCGGTCAACCCGCAGTACCCGTCGCAGTCGAGCCGGCGCCGGCGCCGGCCGATAAGACCGAGCACTACGCCCTCGCCTATCGCTCCTACAGCGAACGCGACTTCAACAAAGCCCGCGGTCTATTCCGTACTTACATCGAGAAGTACAAAAGCGACGGCCAGGCTGACAATGCGCAGTACTGGATCGGCGCAAGCTACCTCGTCGAGAACCGCCCAGCGACTGCGCTCGCGGAGCTGCGTAAGGTGATCGAGAATCACCGCGGCGGCGATGCGATCGACGAGGCATTGCTCGACATGGCCGAGGCCTTTTACCGGTTGCGCGCCTGCTCCGATGCCAGAACCACGCTCGACACGCTCATCAAGACGCAGACAAGCTCGCCGCTCGTAGGCAAGGCAAAGCAAAAGCTGAAGGAGATGCGAAAGCTTCCGAAGGAATACTGTACGTCCTGATCGCTTCGCGCTCGCGCCTCAGCCGCGCGGTCTCGCTCCGCCGATGGCGACGATGGCGACAGAGCACGCGGGGCGCACCGGGCTGACTGCGCAGCAAGCCGGACGTTACTCTTTGACCAAATCGCGAGCTGCTGACGCAAGCTGTGCAAGTCCGGCCTCGTCGCTTTGGTAGTAACCGCGAATCGTACCCTGCTTGTCGATCAGCACCAGATGCTCGCCGTGCATGATCTCTACCAGGGTCGGGTCCTGGGCCAGCGGCTTGCGGTCGCCGACATGAATCTTAAAGCCCTGCACGACCGTGCGTTCGATATCTGCAAGTGGGCCCGTTAAAAACTGCCAGCGTGCAACGTCCGCATCAAATCGCGTGGCATAGGCGGCCAGCACGCTCGGCGTGTCGTATTCGGGGTCGACGGAAATCGAGACGTAGGCAAGACCAGGTACATCGCGCAAATCCTGCTGCAAGCCGCGAAACTTCGCGGTCAGCATCGGACACACGCTAGCGCAGCGCGTAAAAACGAAGTTTGTGATCCAGACCTTGCCCTGAAAATCGCGCTCCGTCACCGGCTTGCCGGCTTGATTTGTGAGCTTGAATGCGGGCACCTGACCGAGCTCGCCTTGCACGGCGCTCGACTCCTGAATCGGCACGCGTTGGGCCGCGAACGTCGCAACTCCCGCCACGAGCACGGCCGCCCAAATCAAGCGTCGAGCCCACTTCATGGCCGAGCTCAGACCAACGCGTCGAGCGCGAGCGCAGCAAACAGTAAGGGGAGGTATACGAGCGACGCGGCAAACATTTGCCTTGCCCACTTTGCGCCCGCTTGAGGGTTCAAGCCGCGATAGGCGATCACGACCATCGCCACCCCGAGGACCACAGCAACGACGCCGTAGAGCACACCGGCCACCTGCAGGGGCAGCAGCACAAGGGACACCCCAAGCAGGACCACCGCATGGAAAAGTGCGTGCAGCTTGGCCACGCGAAGACCTCGTACCGCGGGCAATACTTTGATGCCTGCGCGCGTGTACTCATCCTCGCGGAAGATTGCGATCGCGATGAAATGAGGCAGCTGCCAGAAAAAGAGAATCCCAAACAGCGCGATTCCGGCCCACTCAAGCCGTCCGGTGGCCGCGGTCCAGCCGATCAGCGGTGGCAACGCACCAGGCACCGACCCGACAAGCAAGGCTGCTGGGGTCTTTTGCTTCATCGGAGTGTAAACCGCGACGTAACTCACGAGCGCGAGCGCTGCGAGCGCACCGGTCAACGGGTTGACTCCCAGGGTGAGCAACGGAATCGAGATGCACGCGAGCACCACGCCGAAAAACAGCGCCACCACCGGCTCCAGGCGGCCATCGGGCAACGGACGGTTGCGGGTGCGGGCCATCAGGCGATCACTGTCGCGTTCGAGCCAGCAGTTGAGCGTGTTGGCCGAGCCGACCAC
>JBBSJC010000695.1:0-3938 GCA_038257655.1 Polyangiales bacterium
CTCAGTCGATCTAAGTACCCGTTGCGCTCGTCATCCCCTGCGAGCTGCCAGGACTTGTCGACGAATCGACTAATCACGTGATGGACGACGCCGGAGACCTGAGTGCGCAAGATGCGAGACATGCCTCTGTATCGGGCGCCGCCGTGCAAGGTTGCGCGGGGAATGTGAATTTGTGTAGACCGACGTGGATTTGTGACGACGTGGATTTGTGCGACGTGGAGTTGTGCGCCATCGCGGGGGACTCTGGCGCTCGACGTAGGGACCAGAGAGAGCACGAGCGTTTGCTGCAACCCGTTGCGTCGGAACGAGGCCACTCCTCTATCGGGCGCTGTCGTGCGTGACAGGGCGAACGAAGAGCAGGAGGTGTGGTCATGCGGATGTGGTCGACGATCGGGTTGGTGAGCGCTCTGGTTGCTTGTGGACGTTCGTCCGATGTATCGGAAACCACAGGCGGGGAAGACTTCGCGAACGGTGGAGAGCTTGCTCCCGCTCCTGGGGAGACTGACTCGGAGGAGAACGCCGGGACGTCGAGTGGGACTGGCGGCAACGTCGGTGCCGCGTCGGGCAGTGACGCCGTGCCGGTCGACGAACCCGTGGGCTCTGCTGATGGTGGCGCGGGTTCGTCCGACCCAGAAGACGAGCCGGCAGGACCCACCCTTCCGCCCGCTGCAGACTTCGCAGATGCTGGTCCGTTCGACGTGGACTCGTTTCGCGGTGGACCTTCGGACGCGTTCACGCTCTTCATCCCGAGTCCGCTGGGTGGCAACGGGCTGCGGCACCCGGTGCTCACTTGGGGCAACGGCACCGGCGCAACTCCCGGCGCCTATCGTGCCCTGCTCAAGCATCTCGCATCCCACGGCTTCGTGGTCATCGCGTCGAACAGCACACAGACGGGTAGCGGCGACGAAATGTTGAAGGGTGTGGACTTTTTGCTCGCGGAGAACGAGCTGAAAGGAAGCGCTTTCTTTCATACCCTCGCTGCCGATGCGGTCGGTGCACTCGGACATTCACAAGGCGGAGGCGGCAGCATCAACGCGGGCAACGACCCACGCATCTCTGTGACCTGTCCGATTCAGCCAGCGCCCGGTACGCTGTCGAGCCTACATGGTCCGATGCTGATCCTCGGCGGCGGGGCGTACTCGTTCGTATCGGTCGACCGACTCGTGCGCCCTCTGGTCTTCAATCGCTCGCCCGTGCCCACGATTCTCGCCGTGCTCGAGGGCGCGAGTCATTTCGAGCCCGTCGGGGCCGGGGGAGATATGCGGGGACCCATCACCGCATGGTTCCGGCTTCACCTGGCTGGCGACGAAACGGCGCGCAGTTTGTTCGATGGGAAAACATGCGGCTTGTGCACCGATTCGCGTTGGGTCGTTGAGCGTCGCAACTTCTGACGTAAGAGCCACGTCACGTCGTAAGAGCCACGTCGAGAGCCACGTCGGTCTACACAAGTTCACAAACTTGATGCCTGAAGAGCCAGCTACGGTAGGGACGAGCCTTAGCACTTGGGTTCGGCTGGCCCCCCGTACGGATCCCGGCGTGCGGCACTACCGCACCGGGCTCTTGCCTTGAGTGATGACGCAAAGCTTACCATCTTCGAGAACACCCGTAGAGTCGGCGTGAATCAGGTTGGATGCGGCCGAGGCGCCGATGCCGAGCGCGCCATCTCTATGCGTGAGCGGCCCGCGCGTGGCCACACTGCCAGCGCAACCCGGCATGCTTGGGTGACAGGCGGGCGGTGATCTCTCGCGTCATGTCCGCGAGCGTCAACGCCCAGTACTTACCTCCCCGACCATGGCGATGATCGAGCCAACGCGTCCGCTCACTGCGGTAAGTCCCGCCCTTCACACCGGCCAAGCGGCACCGTTCGAACCGAAGCGTGTGTCAGGCGAAAAGTGCAGTCCGAAGTGTCGCGCAAGGGCCTCGAGCAACTCGTCAGGTGAGCGAAGCTTTTCGCGCTCGGTATGACCATCCGCCGCGCGAATAGTAAGCTCGTCATTGAGCAACGCTAGACGCGCGCCTGCAGGAGCCGCACGCGCCGCCATCAAACGATGCTTGAAGTGCGATTGCGGATGCGTGCTGGTGAACCAGTTTGCAATTTCTCGATCGATAAGTGGCATCTCCTCGAGCGTGAACTCAGACACGTCGGACCACTCGCTACCCAGCCGCACCTGATGGAAGAAGCGTGATCCTTCGGCGACGATCCGCCGCTTGTCGTGGGGCGTGTCTTGCTCGCCGGGTGCGGCAAGCCGAAGCGCGGACGTGAGCGAGACGCCGCCGATGCCCACGTCGGCAAGCCACGCCTCGCCCGCCAAGTCAACGCGAACGAAGCAATGGGTGCGGGGTGCCGTGTCCGCGCGCGTTCGCATCCAGCGAGCACGCGCGCTAATCGCGACCGCGTCGAAGCCAAGCGCTTGCAGAACGGCGAGCAGCAGCCCGTTCTGCTCGAAACAGTAGCCCCCGCGCCGATCGGTTACGAGCTTTTGCGTGATCGCTGGAAGGTCGAGCGCGATCGGTCGCCCGAGCAGAATGTCGAGGTTCTCGAAAGGTATGGTCTGCGTTTGGGCTGCCATGATCTGGTTCAGCGTGTTTAACGAAACATCGCGCGAACCGCTGTAGCCGATGCGCGCGAAATACGAGTCGAGGTCAAAGTCGGTGTCCATATCTACCCTACTCATTGTGGTATACAAACTCTACGTGTTGGCCATCGGGATCTGCCGCGAAGCGAGCGTAGTGCCTCGGCCGCCACGCCCCTGGGCATCTATAGGCGCGGACCGCGAGGCGCAACGCGATCCTCCATTTCGAACTGCGGCCTTGCGCATCATCGGGGTGGCCGCAGAGCTCCAAACCGCGCTGAAGGCACAAGGCATCCGGCGCCGCACCAAGCCCGAGACAGGCTCGGTGACTGGTCCAGTTCGTATCAGTTCGTATCACCCCGGCCTGCCGAGAGCTGCTGCGTCACGCGTTTGCGGCTCAGAGAGCGTCCTGACGCTTTACGCGGTAATAGCCACGTCGGTCTACACAAATTCACAAACTCGGATATGTTCCTAAACGCAATCCACCATTCGTAGGTTAGTACCCGTAGGGCCGGCGTGAACCAGGTTGGATCTCGGACCGTTCGGTTACATCGGCATGGGTGGAGCGTTTACCGTGCTCAAGGTGCGCGACAACCCGAGCGCATCCGACCTGGTCAGCGATTGAGGTGGTGGTTGCGCGTGGCTCAGAGCGTCTCTAACAAGCCTCCGACGCAACGTAGGGGGATCGAAAGCCGAGCAGACACCCCCTGGCTGCGTTGGGTAATAAGCTTAGCATTCTTCCATGATGGACTGGGCAGAGCTCGCACTTGCGGCGCGTCGATCGGCTAGGCCCAGGCGGATCTGATAGCGGCGCGTGACCAACACACGCGTCGTCTGGCGCCAGTCGCGCAACCAGGCGTCGAACTCGCGTGCGACCTTCGGTCGCACGGCGGGATCGGGCGCGACGGCCGCGGGGCATCGGCCAGGCGCGCGGCTTCCGTGATCAGCGCGCGCAGTCGCTTCTCTTCGTCTGCGTCGATGATGCGGAGCGCAGACAGTAAGGATGCGGCAGCAGCATCGGTTTCTTTGCTGCTCGAGCGGGCGGCGTCGCTGCCGTCGCGCAGCTCAGCCACGCGGTCGACAAAGGTACGCACCGCTCCTCTCCCAGCCGCGCCCGTGCTCCGCTTCGTTGTAGCCACCGCGCTCGAGCAACACGCGAATGGTAGCCACCTGACTCGCGGTCGAGTCGTTCGCGGACCCGCTCGGCATGTTCCATCCCGATCTGGAGCATGGTGAGTCGCGATTTCTGCTGCTGGCAAAAAGCCCCAGCGACCGGATCCCGTATACGGTGCACGCTGAGCGAGACGGGGACGTGATTCGCATCATCAGCTCGCGCAAGGCCACGAAACGAGAGAAGAGGCTGTA
>JBBSJC010000696.1:0-3924 GCA_038257655.1 Polyangiales bacterium
CGAACGTCGACTTCTACTCCGGCATTATTTATCGCGCCCTCGGCATCCCCACCAACATGTTTACGGTGATGTTCGCGCTCGGCCGCTTGCCCGGCTGGATTGCGCACTGGAAGGAAATGCTCGAGGACCCGACCACCAAGATCGGCCGGCCGCGCCAGGTGTACATGGGTGCACCGCTCAATCACTACACACCGATCGACGGCCGCAAGTAGTCAACGCGATCGCACGGCGCCCGACGGTAAGATTTCGCTGTCCGGGCGCAGCGACTAGCGAGCTCAGCTTTCGCGTAGCCAGCGCGCCACATCCAGGGCCGCATAGGTGAGGATGCCGTCGGCGCCAGCGCGCTTGAAGGCGAGCAGGGCTTCGAGCATCGCTGCGCGAAAATCGAGGCGCCCAAGCTCGCCCGCGCTCTTCAACATCGCGTACTCGCCGCTCACTTGGTAGACGTAGGTCGGCACGCCAAACGCTGTTTTGACGCGATGCACGATATCGAGGTACGGCATGCCAGGTTTGACCATGACCATGTCCGCGCCTTCCTTGAGGTCGAGCGCCACCTCACGCAGTGCTTCAGCGCCGTTGCCCGGATCCATCTGATAGGTGCGCTTGTCACCCGAGCCGAGATTCTTGGCCGAGCCCACCGCATCGCGAAACGGTCCGTAGTAGGCAGACGCGTATTTGGCCGCGTAGGACAGCACGCGGGTATGGCTGTAGCCTGCGTCGTCGAGGGCATCGCGGACGGCTGCGATGCGCCCGTCCATCATGTCGCTGGGTGCGATCACGTCACAGCCCGCTGCCGCTTGCACGACAGCCTGCTTTTGCAGCATCGCCACCGTCTCATCGTTGACCACGTAGCCATCGCGCACGATCCCGTCTTGGCCGTGGGTGGTGAACGGATCGAGCGCGACATCGCAGATCACGCCGATGTTATCCGTGCAGCCTTTGAGCGCCCGCACCGTGCGACATACCAGGTTGTCGGGATTTTCCGCCTCGCGCCCATCCTCGCTTTTCTTGGCGAGATCGATCACCGGAAACACGGCGACCGCGGGAATGCCCAAGCTTTCGGCTTCGCGTACGGCCTCGCATAACAGGTCGATCGAAAGTCGCTCGACGCCTGGCATCGAGCCTATCGGCGTGCGGAGGTTTTCTCCTTCGTGCACGAACACGGGCCAGATCAAATCGTCGGCGCTGAGTCTATGCTCGCGCACCAGGCGGCGGGACCAGTCGTCTTTGCGATTACGACGCAGACGCGTGCGGGGAAAGGATGGCATGCGCCCATCTTACAACGGCCCGCTCGCGGGCGGACTTGAACGTGTTAAAGATTGGCCATGCGCGTTTTACTGACGGGTGCGGCCGGCAATCTCGGGAGCGAAACCCTGCCGTATTTGCTCGAGCGAAACCATCAGGTGCGCACCTTCGACCTGGACCGCCCACAGAACCGGGGCGTGCTCGAGCGCTACGGCAACCGCATCGAGCGCGTGTGGGGCGACATCACGCAGCCTGCCGACGTTGCGCGCGCGGTGCTCGCCTTTGGCTCGACGGCTGACATCGCAGCTGACGGACCTAGCCGCGCTGTGGAGGCCGTGCTCCACAATGCAGCAGTCACCCCGCCCCTCAGTGAGCTCAAGCCCGAGCTTGCGCGCCAGGTCAACGTCGATGGCACGCGAAACTTGATTGACGCGCTCAAGGCGAAGGTTCCCTCGGCCAAGCTGCTGTTCACCTCCTCGATCGCAACCTTTGGCGTCACGCAGCCGGGTGAGGCACCGCCGCGCCGAGCCGACTCGACGCTGAGCGAAAGCGATCACTACAGCGCGCACAAAATCGCGTGCGAAGCGCTGCTGCGCGCATCGGGCCTCGTTTATTGCATCATGCGCATCGGGGCATCGCCCCCGATCAATCCGCAAGGTGGCGACCCGAGCTTGCTCAGGTTCATGTTCGAACGCTCGCTCGACAGCCGTGTCGAGTACGTGCATCCGCGCGATGTCGGCCTCGCTCAAGCGCGGGCGCTCGAGGTTGCTGAAGCATGGAACAAGGTGCTGCTGATCGGCGGCGGCAAGGCCTGTCAGATTACCAATCGCGAGCTTATCAACGGTCTCTTCGACGCGATCGGCATCGGCGCGCTTCCGGAGCGGGCATTTGGTCCGACCTATCTATACGGCGATTGGCTCGATACCGAAGAGAGCCAGCGTCTGCTCGACTATCAGCACCACACCTATCAACAGTTTCTGACGGAGGTCAGCCAAAACCTCGGCTTCAAGCGCTTGGGTGTGGGCCTGATGCGGCCGTTCGTTCGCAGATTTTTGTTGCGTTACTCGGCCGCGTATAAGGCGCAGCGCGCGTAAACCTGACACTCACGTTGCCGCGGGGAGTAAGACGCCGACCTTTACCTGGTTGCGACCTGACTGCTTGCTCGCATAGAGCGCAGCATCGGCAGCGCCGATGATCGTTTCGGGCTTCGCGATGACGCCGTCGCTCGCGATGCACACGCCAGCGGACAACGTGACGCGTACACTCGCGCCGTTGCTGAGCACGGGGGTGCGGGCCACTTGCTCGCGTATGCGATTGGCCACGCGCACAGCTTCGCCTTGTTCGCATTCATCGAGCACGAGCAAAAACTCTTCTCCGCCTAGGCGACCGCACAGATCTTCTGTGCGCGTGGATTTGCGCAACACGTCGGCAACCATGCGCAATACGGCATCTCCCGCTTGATGTCCGTAGGTGTCGTTGACCTGCTTGAAGTGATCGAGGTCTACGATGATGACGGACACGGACGCCGGATGCCTCTTGCGCTTGGCGGCAAGCTGCTCTAGGCGTTCGAACAGGTAGCCTCGCGTCATCAAACCCGTGAGCGCGTCGGTGTACGAGGCGCAAGCCACACGCATGCGCCAACGCTCCAGGATTTCGCAGAAGATCAGCGCGACGATCATGCTCGCGATCTGAAAAAACGAAGTGGCGACGGCCGCGCCCCAGGCGCTCGGCGCCTTTGCCCACAAGACGAGCATCAGCATGTACAGGAATACACCGCCGACCAGCGGCGCGAGCGCGTAGCGGGCCCCCCCAGGCATGAGTAAGGTCCACACGAGAAGGATCGGCACCGCAGCGACCTGATAGGGGCTATCAAAGCCGCCAGTCGCCAGCGCCGAGGCGCCGCCGAGCGCAGCGACCGACCACATCAGAAACGTGCCCAGCAAAAAAGGATGCCGAATCGCCTCGCCCCAACGTCTTACGTAGATGTGCGTGCCCAGCATGAGCAGGACCAAAACGCCCACCCGGATCGCCGCCACGCTCAGATCTTGAGCGCCGAAGCCATAATCGCGCAGCAACCATTCCGTCAGCCAACCAAGGGGCATAGTGACCGCGGCGACGACGGTCGATTGCCGCAGACCATCGATCGCCAGCATCCGCAGCTCGCGCCTGGAGACGTCATCGGGCCCGTGAATGGGTGCGAGGGACGCCGGCCGAAAACTGAGAAAATGAGCCATCGGCCTCGCCTGAGCATAGCCGGGACTGGGGCCCCAGAACAGCACGGAACGAGGCCAACCATTGCGCACAAGTCCGCTGCACGTCAAACCCAAGACCTGAGGTGATGTGATGCGTGTAGGTTTCGTAGGTTGGCGTGGAATGGTGGGCTCGGTGCTGATGGAGCGCATGCGCGCCGAGCAAGATTTCGCGCTGATTGAGCCTGTGTTCTTCTCCACATCGCAGGTGGGCGGCAGTGCTCCAAATGTGGGCAAGGACACGCCGCCGCTGGGCGACGCACGCGATATCGAAAGTCTCAAGACGCTCGATGCCATCGTGTCGTGTCAGGGCGGTGATTACACCAGCGCCGTCTACAGCAAGCTGCGCGCGGCGGGCTTCAAGGGGTACTGGATCGATGCTGCCTCGACCCTGCGCATGCAAGACAGCGCGGTCATCGTGCTCGATCCG
>JBBSJC010000697.1:0-3910 GCA_038257655.1 Polyangiales bacterium
ATGAGCTCGCCCTTAGCTCGCGCGCCACCTCAATCTGACGACCACCCAACCTGCGGACCCATACCCACGTTACGAGTCGGCGCGCCATCACGATCGCGCGCGATTGTTGGCCGATGTCGAGGTCCAACCGATCCAAACCTGAGGCTGCGCAGACCTGCTCCACCACCTCAGTAAGGCTTACTTTTGGAGGCTTCGGGTCTTCGAAGCGCCCACGCAAGCGCCCGCCCTTGAGGGCAAACTCTGCCGCGCGCACATCTCGCGACACGCGCTCCACGAAAGCCTCTTCACCGAGCACCCCATCGCTCACGCGATGCCCGTCACCAAGCACTCGTACCGCTTCACGCTGCGAGTCTTCCAAGTCGTCACCTGAGAAATCAGCGCGCCGCTCTTCCTTGGCGCCTGCGCGCACGAAATCCTCAAACTCAGTCCGCGCACGCACGCGTTGCTTTCCGAAACGTTGCAGCACGTAGCCGGCGCGCAGCCACTCCGGACACTCCTCGAGCCCCACGTACGCGCGATGACTCGACCAGTAGCTGTCGCGCGCTTTACGAACCATGCCCGCGCGCACTGGATTGTTGTGCACGTAGCGAACGAGCTCCAAAAGGTAAGCTTCTTCATCCACCAGCACCGAACGCGGACGTTGCGCAAACACCGGCCCCTTCGCGTGCTTGCCGCGACGCTTGCGATTCACATAGTAAGCCACGCCGACATGCAGCGGCTTGAACAAGGCAGACAGCGCGTCCTGCCCCTGAATCAGCACTACGTGCGCGTGACTGCTCATCACACAGTAAGCAAGCACCTGACAATCGAGGCGCGACGCCGTGCGACCTAACAACTCGACATAGGCCGCACGAATCTCTGGATCATCGAACAGGTACTTGCCGGCCACGCAGCGCGAGATCACGTGGAACAAGCCGCCGGGATAGTGAAGACGTGCGGTGCGTGCCATCGGGCGGATGATGGCGCGGTGCCGAGTGACTTGTCACGTTTGAAGAACCGTCCCCGTCCGTTCCCCACCCGTCCGTTCCCCATGTCGTTCCACCAAGGGGAGAACGATTCGCCATGGGCGCTGGGCTAGCGCCAAAGCGGTTGTAGGGGCAGTGGGCGGTCGGTGCGTGCGCGGACTCGAGTGGGCGGTCGGTGCGTGCGCGGACTCGGGTTGGCCGCGGCGGCAGGAAAGAGGGCCGGGCGGGTCCGCGCTAGCTCGATTTGACAATCATAAACAAACTAGTCATATAGTTTCAAATGCACCTATCACTTGATGCAAGAAGGATGGAACAGGCGCTCGCGATGCTGGACGAGCAAGTGCACGATCCGGCCATGCTGGTAGTAGGAGGCGGCGCGGCCATGGTGCTCGCATACAAGCATCCTCTCGCCACGCAGGACATCGACGCATTCGCGGTCAAGGGCAGCCTTCCTTTTTCCCAGCTCGACGCCGCTTCAAAGAAGGTCGCGAGCGCACTCAACATCGATCCGAACTGGCTCAATTCGCATTTCGACACGTTCACAGGCGTACTCCCGGCAGACTACGGGAGTCGATTGCGCCGCGTATTTACGGGCAAGAACCTTACTGTCGACGCTCTCGGGCCGGAGGACCTGCTCGTGATGAAGTGCTTCGCCGGCCGCGACAAAGATATCCCCCACGCGCGCAAGCTGCTACGAATCGCCACCGACCTGACGATCGTCGATCGGCAACTTTCACTACTGGCACAGCGGCGCTACCCCGGAGCCGAAAAGGCAGCTGATTTCTTCGACGATCTCCGCGATCGGGTGGGCGTGTGAACCGTGGCCCTCTAGCGCGCACGCCTTCGGAGTCTGACCTTTCGCGGCTCTATTATGAGCTTGCGCAGATCGGTGCCTCGTCCGTTGGGGAGCATCGAGCGTGGCCCTACAAGCCAGACTGTCGTGAACAACTCATCGCTCTCGCAGCCGAGATGCTCCGGTATGATGCGCGTCTGCTGTCGGTACTGGTGCAATGGTTCGCGCATTCGTACCGAACACTCAATCCACTCAGACTGCGCGAGGAGCTAAGACGAGCTCGCTACCCTCAGGGCTTATTGGTGGTCCTTGACTTCATCCGACTCGACGTGACCGACGCAGAATTCCAATACTTTGCGGAATACGTTGCCGCAGGCTTTACCAGAGTTGACCCTGCGGAACGCTTCTTCATCGACACCGAAACGCCGGGCAGCCGCAGCGCCGTACGCAACTTAGGGCGCAATCTTGCACAGTATGCACGTTGGGGTTTTATCGGCCGGGAACGACCCATTGTCGACCCCGTATCCAAGCGAACGGTGGGACACTATGATGCCGAGACCCGTAGGCGCATCCTGGACGAGCTCGCCACGCGCCATGACACCTTCACGACGAATGACTATCTAGATGCGGTCGATCACGGCATCAGCAGGCAACAGGCCCTCATCGACCTGCGCGCGAACAAACAGGTAGACAAAGTGGGCAGCGTGCGCGGACGCGGCGCCAAGTGGGGACGCATGCTGCGTAAGGTTCGTCGTGCGTGACGCGCGAAGCGGGGACGAAGCGCGAAGCGGGGACGGTTCTTCAGACATGACAAACGATAAGTCATGTTCAGCAGGCAGATGCGCGAGTGCTTGAGCACCGGCTCGTAGCCACGCCTCTTGGTTCTAGAGCTACCCAAATCAGCCAACAAGTTCTGCTCGAAGAGCGGCGCCGCGAAAGCGGACGCATCACCGTGATGCGCGTCGTTGCGAGTGAGGCTCGCGTCGTGTTCGATGAATCCGTGGCGGCCAAGATCGGCGAGATCGAGCACTTTGACTCCGTCCGGCCCGGGCACGCCCAACTTGGCGATCGCAACCTTCGCAAGCTCCGAGCCGATGACCGAACCGTCCCCGATTGTCCATGACCGTCTCAAGCGGCTTCCAGCTTTACCTTGAAGCGCAGCCCAGCTGCGTTCACCTCCGCTTGCAGCGCTAGCGCAACGTACTGGGACTCGAGCCCCCCGGTCCTGCGCGCCCATGCCGCAGCCCGCTCAACGCTGACCGGGCGCCGCCCCTTCTCGACGTCGCAGAGGTAGGCCCGCGATACTCCAAGGCGCTTGGCGAATGCCTCAAGCGAGAGCTCCTCGCAAAGCCGTGTGCTGTTGATCATCTGTCCAAACGTGAGCGGTCCCCCGTTGAGCCGCTCGAGATATTCACGCGCGCCTACGCGCACAGACTCCGCAACCCGGGGAGCCGTCTTCTTTGCCGGCGTCGGCCTCTTCGTCCGCTTCTTAGTCGCCATTGCGGCACCTCTTCCTAGTAGTCGTGCTTGTTGACTTCTTCGACCGATACGAACGCTAGCGCCCTGCACCACCACATAGATCGCGCGGTAGGCCCTGTTCAGGCGAATCGAGCGCTGCCCCTTACGATCTCCCTTGAGCGGCTCATCGTGAAAGCCGGGGCCTTACGGACCTCATCAAGACCGACCGCTTCCACCGCGCCAACCCATTCCAGCAGCTTACGCTGAATCTGGGGTGGGACCTTTCGCAGCTGGCGTTCTGCTGTGCTGCTGAGGTGAACCGCTCTAACCATTCGCCAATGTACACGTTTCAAGGGTACGGGTCAAGAACGTTCGCGAGCGACGCTTAACTCATGCTCAATTTCGCAGCGCACACGGGTCTTAGCGGGTTCGACGCGCCCGCGCGCGGTGCGCCGGCGCGCGTTGCGCCGCAGGCGATGCACCACATCATCCGCGAGCCCATCCAGCTCCGGCGCAAGCTGCACCGACGACGAATACCAGCGTGCCACCACCGATGAGCTCGCCCTTAGCTCGCGCGCCACCTCAATCTGACGACCACCCAACCTGCGGACCCATACCCACGTTACGAGTCGGCGCGCCATCACGATCGCGCGCGATTGTTGGCCGATGTCGAGGTCCAACCGATCCAAACCTG
>JBBSJC010000698.1:0-3908 GCA_038257655.1 Polyangiales bacterium
GGAGCTCGATAAGCTCGCGAGATGCCGGATCGAGCTGCATCTGAACGCCATACACTGTGCTGTTGGCGGCGCCGTCAAATGTGACCTCAGCGCATTGCGGCGTCACTTCGCGCCATTTTCCAGCATCGCGAGCAAAGCCACGACAGGTTTCAGTGCTCGGCTTGCGAGGCCAGTCTCGCGCAAGCCACCGCAACAATGCCCATGCGGACTCCAGGTCCAGTGTGTGATGGGGGTCCATTGGCTCCTGGGCATGATACTGTGGCCGCCAAGATCGTGCGACTCTTCGAACGTTTCAAACTCATAAAGAACCGTCTGGCCACATCGCCAGCACTGGCGCGAATGCGTCCGTGGCTCGCGCTCGTCGCGCTCTGGTTGCTCTTCGAGCTACCCATGGCTGTGCGCACCGGAGGTGTGCGTCTAGGTGTGATTCGCCCCTCCGCCGACCTTCTGGTGTTGCTAACGCTCGCTGCTTTGAGCGGGCGCTTTCCGGGCACCCGAATCGTTCGCACTGTGCTGCTGTTCTACGCGTGCGTGCTGGTGCTGATCCGCCTCGACTACGTGATTTTCATGCTGCTGATGCGCGACGAGCCGCTGCTCTACGACCAGTGGCTGATGGTGCGACATCTTTTCGTGCTGATCTCGGATCTGTGGAGCCCAACGGTTCTGCTCGCGACCCTTACCATCGGTGGCTTTCTGGTTTTGTTACCGTGGATCGTTCGCCGCCTCTTACGAACTGCTAGCGCTCTACTTGAGCCGGACCGCGTCGAACAAACAGCGCGTGTCGGCTACGCGACATGGTGGATGGTCCTTATCCTGTCGCTGGTGCACGGGATAGGTCTGACGAAGAAGCCGATCGTCGTCTGGGTGAGCCCCGCATTTGCCGACAATATCGTACGCTCCACCCACACCTATCGCGCCATTCAAGCGGGCATCAAAAAGCCAGCTTACGAAGAGTTGGCTCAAATCAAGCTGCCCCGCGACGAGCGCCCCGATGTGTATCTGCTGCTGATCGAGAGCTACGGACGCTTGATGTTCACCGAGCCAGGGCTCAAGGGCGAACACGCTCAGCGCATGGCTACCATGCAGACGCGCCTAGAGCAGACGGGCTGGCACAGCGCCAGTGCGTTTAGTCGCTCGAGCGTAAGCGGTGGACGATCGTGGATGGCCGAAGGAAGCATTCTTCTCGGCACACAGATCCTCCACGAGTCCGTGTTTCAGCATTTGATCGCCAATACGAAACGCCTGCCTCACTTGGTGTCCTTCCTCGACGCCCAGGGTTACAGCACGATCTTATTGGCGGGCAGCGATCGTGAACGGCCGGGCATCAAAGCCAGCAACCCTTACGGTTACCAGCACTACGTCAACTACGACGTATTGGGCTATCACGGTCCCGCCTACGGCTGGGGCATCGTGCCAGACCAGTTCAGCTTAGGTTACGTACGCGAGCGCTTCTTGAACGAGGCCGACGGACCCGTGTTCTTCAACTTTCATATGGTCACTTCCCATGCACCCTGGCACCCCGTTCCCGAAATCGTGGCGGATTGGCGCACATTGAACGGCGTCGACGGAGAGCGCGAAGCCTCCAAAGAGGGCGACAAGGTCGTGCTCGGCCGCCTGCGGAACTATCAACGTGATCGCGCCCAGCGCCACTGGTACATGGGAGAGCTGACGGCGCAGCTGCGCGACAACTACGCGCGCGCCATCGATTACGAGCTGGCGCTGGTCAGCAATTTCTTGGCGCAGCACGAGCGTGATGCGCTCGTGATCGTGATGGGTGATCACCAACCGCCAGTCATCCCGAAACAAGGCGACAAGTTCGATGTGCCCGTGCACGTATTCGCGCGCCGGCCCGAGTTGCTCGCCGAGTTCAAGGAACATGGCTACGTCCCAGGCCTGACTCCCACCAAGTTAGTCTCAAGCCACGGCGGCCTCATGTCATTGCTCACTCGCGCCCTCGTGCGCTCGGCCACACCGGGCGCGCCCCTGCCGCCGTTTCGCAGCCAAGGCGTCGTCCTGCTACGCGAGTGAAGCCCACTGCCGGCCGAGGCCCAGCCCCTGGCCCAGAGCGCGCACGTTGCCGTAGCCGACGTTTGGTAACAAAGCTCAAGCATGATCGCCAAGAGCTTTGGCTCGCAGACATCACACAACTTGACAGCGATGCGTCGAACAGATCACTAGCAGACGCCCAGGCAGCGCCCCATGACTAGCAACGTAACGCCCCCCCTGACCTATGACGCCGTGGTGATTGGCAGCGGCTTCGGCGGCAGCGTGGCTGCCCTGCGTCTCGCCGAAAAGGGCTATCGCGTCGCGGTGCTCGAGCAAGGCCGACGCATCTCTGCAGAAGACATGAACGCCGCTAGCGGTAACCCCAAGCGTCTGTTTTGGGCGCCCTCCCTGGGCATGCGCGGATACTTCACGCAACGCGTGTTCAAGCACGTCGCGATCGTCGGCGGCGTGGGCGTTGGCGGCGGCAGTCTCGTCTATGCCGCCGTGCTGCTAGAACCGAAACGCCCGTTTTTCGACGACCCGGCCATGCGCAGGTTGAGCGTCGATTTCGAACGCGAGCTCGCTCCTTACTATACCCTGGCCAAGCGTATGTTAGGTCGTGCGGAAAATCCCCATCGCGGCCAGATGGATGCTTGGCTCGAGCAGACCGCATACAGCTTAGGCGTGCACGAATCTTACGGTCGAGTTCCCCAGGGCATCTACTTCGATCGACCTGGTGAGACCGTACCCGACCCTTACTTCGACGGACGCGGTCCCGCGCGAACCGGCTGCATTCAGTGCGGCGCATGCCTCACCGGCTGCGCGTACAACGCTAAGAACAGCCTGGACAAGAATTACCTTTACCTAGCCGAGCAGCTCGGTGCCGAGATCATCCCTGAACAGCGCGCACGTCTCATCCGTCCCACCGACGGTGGCTACGAGATCGAGGCCGAATCCCCTTTTGGCGGCACCGACGTGCGCACTTACCACGCAAAGAAGGTCTTTGTGGCCGCGGGCGTCTTAGGCAGCGTCGAGTTGCTGCTGAGTTGTCGCGATGTCCATCGCACCTTACCGAACCTATCCCCTCAGCTCGGAAAGCTCGTTCGTACGAACAGCGAAGCCGTCGTGGGCATTCTCTCAGACGACAAGTCCCTCGACCTTACCCATGGCACAGCGATTTCCTCGCACTTTCATGCAAACGAGCGTACCCACATCACCCAAAACCGTTTCCCACGCGGCTACGACTTCATGCGCTTCTACATGGGCCCCATGGTCGACGAAGCACGTCCCCTCCGGCGCGCGCTCAAGACGCTGGGAAAGCTTGCACTCGCGCCGCGCAGGTTCGTGCGCTCCATCATCGGACGCAACTGGTACAAGCGCGTCAGCGTGCTCACCGTCATGCAATCGGACGATCAGCACCTCGCGCTGCGCCTGGGACGCTCGTGGCTGACCGGGTTTCGTCGCAGCTTGATCAGTGTGTCCGCAGCCACCTCCCCCGCGCACGCCTACATCGAAGAGGCCAACCGCGCCGCACGTGCTTTTGCCCACGCAAGTGGCGGTGCACCGCTCAATGTCTTGCTGGAGAGCGTCGGTAACTTGTCGATCACCGCACACATTTTGGGCGGGTGCGCCATGGGACCCAACATCGCGGAAGGCGTGATCGACGCGCGCAACGAGGCGTTTTCCTACCCCAATTTGTTCGTGGTGGACGGGTCCGCGATTCCCGCAAATGTTGGGGTAAATCCAAGTCTTACCATCACTGCTTTGGCTGAGCGCTGCCTGTCGATGGTCGGTACGCGAACCTGAGTAGATCTAGGTGCTGCAGCGCTTGCTCAACGACCTTTCGATCACGTCTACCCACAGCGCGGGCCAGATTTTTTTCCTCGACGCAAACACGTCCTACCGTAGAGTCTCCCTCGTTA
>JBBSJC010000699.1:0-3895 GCA_038257655.1 Polyangiales bacterium
ACGGTGCCACTCCGGACGCTCAGGATGCCTGTATCCTTCGCGTACTACCCAACGCCGATGGCTTCGACCAAGCGTTTCAAGTCGCTCTCGAGGATGCGATCGCAGGTTTTGGAGATCCTTCCACACTCGTGATTGACGAGGAAAACGGACGCGTTTTCATCGACCTTCTCAAGCGGCCCGAATTGCCATTTGAGGCCGTCGATGAGCTGTGGGACTACCAGCTAGTCGACGGCAACGCGCGGCGCGGCGCGTGCTCATTCCCGTCGTTCACGCAGTGCGAGTTTGCCGACGAAGGGCTCGATGGAACCTTACACTGGTTCAGTGGGCGGCTCGACGATCGCGTCCTCATGACCACTTTGGGCAAAGCCAACAACGACACGAGCGAGTTCGGGGCCTGCAACGTGTACGAGATGGCCAGCTCCGGGCCAAAGGCCTTGTTCCAGACCAACGGATTCATCTCGAACATCGTTCGGGTTCGTTAGCTCTTCAGCAGCAAGTCCCTCGCTGACCAACTGTGACATTTCCAACGTCAGGACAAGACGATGATCGAACAACTTACCTATCTCATGGTTGGCTCGGGTGCGGCATGGGTGCTCTGGCTCCTGTTCGCACTAAGCTTCGTGTCGGCCGGGATCGCCTTTGAGCGCGTACTGGCATTCCGCGGCACACACGGTAAGGTCGAACGACTCGTACCCGAGCTTCGTAAGCTCTTGCGCGCCGACGATCACGACGGTGCGGCGCGTGTGCTCCACGAATCGAACAGCGTGGAGGGGCGCGTCGCGGCGGCAGGTCTCGCGGAATCTGATCTCGGGTCGGCGGCCGCCGAAGAAGCCATGGCTGCCGCGATGGGGCTAGAGCGCAAGCGGCTCGAGCAACGATTGCTGTTTCTCGGCACGGTGGGTAACAACGCACCTTTTGTGGGCCTGCTTGGAACCGTCATTGGGGTCGTGGGTGCCTTTGACGAGCTGGGGAAACCTCAGGTCATGACTCACGCCGTGGCCGCTGCCAGCTCACTCGCACCTGAGCGTGTCATGGGTACGATCGCAGAGGCATTGGTCGCCACGGCCGTGGGCCTGGTGGTTGCCATTCCGGCGGTCGCTGCATTCAACTATTTTCAAGGGCGCGTGACCTCGGCGCTCGCCGACGCGGAAACCTTAGGCCACGTCCTGCTCGCCCACCTTAGGGCAGAGCATGACCCTGAGCTCGCGAGAACACCTGCGCGCGCTCGCGGGCACCGTACGGCCGAGAACGGCCGGGCCTTGTACGTGACGTCACAGGCCGGGGAGTGAGCCATGGCCGGCTTTTCCTCGAACAAGCCCAATGCGCCCATCACCGGCATCAACGTCACGCCCCTCGTGGACATCACACTCGTGCTGCTCATCATCTTCATGGTGACCGCGAAGCTGGTGGTTTCCCGGGCCATGCCCATGGACTTACCCAAAGCCGCCACCGGTGGCGATGTGCAGCACGTGTTCAGCGTCTCCTTGCGCGCCGACGGCAGCACTTATGTAGACGGTATGGTCGCGTCGCGTGATCAGGACGTTCTGCGGCGCGCACGTACGGCCCAAGCCAAGAGCCCGAAGTTGCGCGCGGTGGTCCAGGCCGACAGCAGCGTGCCCCACCATCGTGTCATGCACGCACTCGACCTCCTTCGACAAGGCGGTGTTTCGCGCATCGCCTTCGGTGTGCAGCTCGGCGCTCCCGTGACGCTTGACGGCAAGCCATGAGGCGCGAGGAAGGTGACCTCCTTCCGGACGGCGCTGGGGGTAAGCCCAGCCCGCACGGCCGACTCACTCGCAAGAAGGGACCAAGCGTACTGGATTTGCCCGCGCGTCGGAACGCTCCCCATTCGTTCCTCGCAGGCACGGCAGCCGTGCTAGTGCACGCGGCGTTGGTCGCCATCGCCATGGCCGCAGCCACCCGGGTCGCGACGAACGTGCTTCCCGTGGCCATCTCCCAGATGGTGGAGATCGAGCTGCCCTCTGAGCCTCCCGCGCAAACTGAGCCGGCAGCTGATTTACCCAAAGAGCAAGTCACTCGCCCGAAGCCGATCATGCCGAAAGCAGAACGGGAGTTGACCAAGAGCGAGGCGCCAGCTCCTGCGGCAGCCGAGGCTGGACAGATCCTGGCAGCCACCGAGGAGGTCGTGGATTTCGCCGATAGCTTCGTCACAGGTCCGAGCCGCAGCTACGCGGGCGGTGTCACAGAGTCGTTGGGGACGGATAAGCGCGCCGTAAGCGAGGTCAATGCACGCGCGGTCGGGGTAGAGGGCGGCACAGGCACGGACCTTCGGGCAGACCTTTCGCGCCCACCGAGGCTTGCCGGCAAGGCAGTGTGGGATTGCCCCTTCCCGCCCGAAGCAGACGACGCGGGGGTCGACCACGCTGTCGTGTCCTTGAGCATCGACGTCTCCTCGGAAGGTAAGGTTACTTCGGTGACGATCACGCGCGATCCCGGCGATGGCTTTGCTCGCGAGGCACGCCGTTGTGCGCGCGAGAAACACTGGGAGCCAGGCCTTGATCGTGCGGGCCAACCGATCCGCGCAGTCACGCCGTTGACCGTGCGTTTCGATCGATGAGACGTGACGCGCATCACTGCGGCAGAAATCGCTCTCCTTTACTCTCGACGCGAGCTCGGCCCTCGAGCCAATCGAGCGGGGCCGTGCCGGCGTTGCCGAAGGTGTCGATGCAACAAAGCGCGTCAATTGCTCGCCGCGCACGCCGCGTAGATATCGCGCTGCGTGACTTCGTCCATCGGCTTGGGCACAGCGACGCGCACGCATTCGCCGTCTGACTTTAGCCAAGCGACCACAGTTGCCACTGGTGCGCGGCCAGGCTCACTGCATGATGTCTCGCTCACCATCACAGCGTCATTGGGGCCTGGCAGCCAGAGCGCCGCTGCCCAGTCACGTATCTGGCGTAGAACAGGAAGGCGGGCTGGACGAGCAACGTCGATCATGCCCAGTTGTTACTACCTATTAACTGCACTTGAAACACATAGACGTTTTTTGGTACTCGCGAACGCTCTTTTTCCTACATCGTGGCGCGTTGCTGCCCGGGTCTCTTGCAGTCCAATTGCATGAGTGACAGGATGGGCGAAGCCATGACCACCCCCATCACCATCCTTACCGGGTTTCTCGGGTCGGGCAAAACCACTCTGCTCAACCATGCCCTACGCGGGCCCTTGCTTTCGCGTGCGCTCGTGGTGGTAAACGAGCTGGGCGATGTGCCGCTTGACCACCTGTTGGTCAAAGAAGTGCGCGAGGACGTGTTGTTGCTCGATTCTGGCTGCGTGTGTTGTTCGATTCGGGGCGACCTGGTAGACGCGCTGCTCGTAGAGGCGGAACGGGACCATCCCCTGCCCTTCGATCGCGTTCTCGTCGAGACCACGGGCCTCGCAGACCCCACGCCCATCGTGGCCACGCTGATGCGCCATCCCGCGCTGTCTCGACACTTTCATCTCGATGCGGTCATTACTTCGGTTGACGCAGAACATGGCCTTGCGACCTTCGCTCGCCACGAAGAGGCAACCAAGCAAGTCTTACTTGCGGATGACATCGTGTTCACAAAGCTCGACCTGGTCGACGAGGTTGCGCGCGAGCGTTTACGCACGATGGTGACCGAGCTCAATCCGCAGGCACGGATCTTCTTGGCGGAGCGCGGGCTGCTCGACTGGCATCCCTTGCTGGAGTGGACACCTTCCACCTTGGCCTCGCGCATGGATGTACGTGAAATGAACGGTCTCAGTCATCCTGAGGGTGGGCAGGTCCGCTCGTTTACGGTGCGTACGGATCGGGCCGTGGACTTTCCCTCGTTTGCACTGTGGCTTTCCATGGTGAGCCAGCTTCATGGCCACACCTTACTGCGTGTAAAGGGGCTATTGCGCGTAGAAGGCG
>JBBSJC010000700.1:0-3893 GCA_038257655.1 Polyangiales bacterium
CGCGCACGCATGGCCGAGCCTTCAAAAGCGCGCGTGGAGCCAAGTGCCACCGCCGTCGCCAGCGCCACGAAGGTTGAGGCATTTCCTTCATGGAGCCGCACCAACACGCGCCGGCCGAGCTCGCGCCGCTCTGCACCAAACGGCAGTGCCGACGCTAAACCGTAAAGTGCGCAGGCCGCGGCTGGCGGCGAGAGAAAGTCGAGGTCCTCGAGCAGGTTCGACGCGATCGCCGCGCGCACGCTCGCGAGCAGTGCCTCCGGATTCATGCCTTCAAGGGGCACACCGCGCGCGGTAAGCTGCGTCTCAGCCAGGGTCGCCATGCTCTGGCGCCAGGTGGCCCGCCGCTCATCGGCGTCATCAAGCTCCTGTAGGGTGGCAAGGCCGTCCAGGTAATGTTGGGATCCGCGAATCACGTGGCGACCCTGAGTCTACAGCACCTTTCGTAGGAGCAGGAAGTTGCCGTGCGGCAAACGGGGCTCGACCGAAAGCCCGCACTCGGGTCAGCGCGGCCCCACGTCGCCTGCCGCAAGACGACCGAACAAGTCGGCATCGATCGGGACGTAGCGGTCTCCGTCTAGGAAATAGAGCGGATCCTTGACTTTTGCCGGATCATACCCTTCGTCGCGATAGTCCACTTTTTGATGCTTGAAAGTGCCCGTGATGCGCATCTCATGCTGAACGCGCAGAAAGTAAGGGCGTTGGTAGGCAGGCAGCTTGCTGCACACATATTGCCCGAGGCTGGCCAGATCGACTGCTTCGTTGACGTGAATGCTCGCCATGCCCGCGCGCCCCTCGGCGCCCGTCACCGCCACGCCGTAGACGTTGCTCTCGAGCACGCCGGGCGCCCCGTTCAACACCTCGGCGACCTCGTTGGTTGAGACGTTCTCGCCCTTCCAGCGGAAAGTGTCCCCCACGCGATCGGCAAACGACACCCAACCGCCCTCGTAACTCTGCAACAGGTCGCCGGAGTTGAAGTAACGGTCGCCAGACTTGAAAACATCGTGCAGAACCTTCTTCTGCGTCGCGGACTTGTCGAGATAACCATCGAAGCTGAACACCTTACTGATCTTTCCGACCAGCATGCCCTTGTCCCCGACGTTGACGCGCTCGCAAAAGCCCTGTGCATCGCGAAGGATATCGCCGGTCGCCTCATCGCAGCGCACGACCACCTGACCTGGCTTGAGCCTACCGACCATGCCGGGCCTGCCTTCGAAGTTGACGATCGGCGCATTGCCCTCGGTCGCACCGTAGAACTCGCGAATCAGCGGCACACCGAAGCGGCTCTGGAAGGCGGACCAGATATCAGGTCGCAAGCCGTTGCCCACGCCCAATCGCAAACGGTGATTGCGCTCGTGAGCCGCCTTGGGCGAGTTGAGTAAGTAGCGGCACAGCTCTCCGATGTACATGAAGATGGAGGCGTCGAACTTGCGCACGTCATCCCAAAACTGCGAAGCGGAGAACTTGCGGCGCATGGCGACGGCAGCACCACTCACGAGCGCACTGCCAAGGCCGCCGAACATCGCGCTCGAGTGATAAAACGGCAGCGCCACGTACACGATGTCGCGCGGCTGCGCGTTCATGATCGCGCCTCCGAAAAGGTAAGCCGCCGCAAGCCAACGCTTGTTTGCGATGATCGCCGCCTTGGGCAGGCCGGTCGTGCCCGAGGTGTAGATGTAACACATCGTCTCGGCCGTATTGGGTGCGCCGATGCCGGTCATGGGGATGTCCCGCTCGCGCCTGACGGCGGCTTCGATGCGCTCGAACGCTTCGGGTACCACTGCGTTCGTCTCATCGGCGTGGCACCAGACGCGGCCCTGCACGCCGGCGAGCGTGGGCAGCACCTCCAAGATGCTCTGGGTGTGTTCACTGCCGGCAACCACGGCTCTGGGCTTGGCCACGTTGATCGCGTGAGTGAGACCTGCGCCCGTCACGTTGGTGTTGATCAAGGCCGAGACCGCGCGCAGCTTGTTCAAACCGAGCACGATGAAGAGATAGTCAGGTCGGTTGTCCATCATCAGGGCGACGACATCGCCATGCCCGATGCCGCGCGCACGGAAAAAGCTCGCGTACTGATTGGCGCGCTTGTCGACATCAAGCCACGTGTAGCGCTCGTCGAGATACAGCACGGCTAGGCCGAGGGGATCGGCTGCCACACGTTCATCGAGCAAGCGCGCCGCGCTCCACGGCTTGCCAGGAATGAAGCGGCCGGCATGTTTGAACATGCGCCACTGACACCTGACCTCGACCCAGGTCGACTTGGCTTGTTCGAGCGCTCCCATATACGACGACGCCTCCCTGACTATCCGTAAATCCACGTAAATTGTGGGTAACTGCGCGGCATCCTCGCATCGCGTTCAAGATTCGACAAGGGGTGACTTCTGACGCAAGGTAAGCGCCGAGATGGGGTGGTCATGAGCGAAACCAAGAAGAAGACGACCTGGATGATCTACGGCGCCAACGGATATACGGGCGCCATCGCGGCAGAGCGCGCCAAAGCACTGGGTCAAGAACCCATCCTGGCGGGGCGCAATGCACAAGCGATCACACAGCTTGGCCAGAAACTGGGCTTAGCGACCCGTACGTTCTCCCTCTCTGACCGCGCGCAAACCGTCGCCGCCTTACGCGATGTATCGGCCGTCCTGCACTGCGCGGGCCCTTTTTCGGCCACGGCGATGCCGATGCTTGAGGCCTGCATCGAGGCAAAGACCCACTACCTCGACATCACGGGCGAGGTCTCCGTGTTCGAGGAGATCTACGCCGCCCATGATCGACTGGTCCGAGCGGGCATCAGCGCGATTCCCGGTGTGGGGTTTGACGTCGTACCGACGGACTGTTTGGCAGCCATGCTCAAGGCGCGTCTACCCGAAGCCGATAGCCTGCGTCTCGCATGGAAGTCGAGCCACGCCAAGCTCAGCCCCGGTACCGCCAAGACCATGATCGAAAGCCTGCCCGGCGGCGCCGTGGTACGCCGCGATGGTGCGCTCGTGTCGGTAGCTCCCGGATCGTTAGTCGAGGAGTTTCCGTTCTCTGAAAAGCGCTCAGCTCCGGCGGTCATCCTCGGGCTTGGAGATGTCTCGAGCGCCTTCCGTTCGACCGGGATTCGCAACATAGAGGGCTACATCGGTCTACCCAAGACGCAAATCAAGAGCATGCGCATGGGACCGACTGCGCAAAGAGTCTTAGGTACCCACACGGTGCAACACTGGCTCAAGCGTGCGGCCGACAAATGGATCAAAGGCCCCACGGCCCAGGAACGCGCAAGCGCGCGCATGTCTGTCGTGGGCGAGGCACGTCAGGGCTCACGTCGCGTGGTCATGCGCATGACGACGCCTGAGGGTTATGCTTTCACAGCCGATGCTGCCGTCGCAGCGACCATCCGGGTCGCGCACGGTGAGGTTAAGCCAGGTGCGCACGCCCCTTCGACTGCCTTTGGCGCTGAGTTCGCGCAGGGGCTTGACGGGGTCAAGGTCGAAACGGTTTGCGCTTGATCGGCACGAACGCTGAGCCGATCACGATCGCGTCGCGCACAAATCGCCGATCGCGAAGCGCCGCTGCCAAGGTTGGAAGGCCGTCACGGATGCGAGGCGCCGCGCGGTCATAGGCGCTCGGCGCAGCCTCGAGCGAGCCCAAGCCGCGAATCGAGCGTGCCAGGGCGGTCGCCACAGCGGACCTTGCGCGCAAGCTGCCATCGAGCGCGAGCGCTGCAGCTGCGATCAATACGCGCGGTCGCGCATCCACCGCCTCACCTCGCAGCAATGCTGCGGCCGCTCGTTGTGCCTCTGCGTGTTCCGCATGCCCGTAAGCAAAGCCCGGGATGTCGAGCCACGTGTGTTGAGCGAGCGACACCTGAGGCTCATCGAGCAGCGTCTCGAGAACCTCATCGAGCTCACCCA
>JBBSJC010000701.1:0-3873 GCA_038257655.1 Polyangiales bacterium
CGTGCCGCTCCCCGGCCGCAAACCACCGCCGAGCGCGACCATGTGCTGGGCCGATCTTCTCAAAAAAACCTTTGAAAGATGGATGCACTGCATCCTCCCCAGTAGATCCGAGCACCGTTGTACGGATCTCGCACCCGTTTCATCCGCAGGCGGGGCAAGTCATTGAAGTCGTTGAGCGGAGTCATCGGTGGGGTGATGACCGTCTATTCTATCGTGGTCCGCTCGGCGATTTGACGTCGCTGCCAACGCGCTGGACGAGTGTGGCAGAAGAAGATCCGTTCGTCGCGTCGTCGGCTGGCCGGTCGCTGTTTCGGGCGAAAGACTTGATCGAGCTTGCCGTGCTGGTGGCGGAAATGCAGCCAGAAAAAGCCGCGCGGAGTGTAAAGTGAAATTCGCCGCGAACGTAAAGGCAATTACGCCAATCATGCCAACCAACGACTCGGATTCTGTAACACCTGAATCCGATTATTTGCTGCGAAATCTCTCGTTTTCGTCGTCAGTGGTGACTATTCTACAGAGTAACATTGTTGACATCGACGATACTTGCGGCGTAAATACACTTACACATGACCAGCACTCCAGACCCAAAGACCGTGACGCTTCGCCAACGAGCGAGTCTCAACCCTCGTCCCAAAGATGTCGCAAGCCCACTCTTCAAAGGCTCAACCTTCTTCGACCCGCGCGATCTCGTGCAGGTGAAGTACGAAATGGTGCGCAGTGTCCGCGTCGACGGCGAGGCCGTCAGCCACGCCGCAAACGCTTTCGGCTTCTCGCGGCCTTCCTACTACCAAGCCCAAAGCTTGCTCGAACAAGGAGGCCTCGCGGCCCTGGTGCCGCACAAACCTGGTCCCAGACGCAGCCACAAGCTCGGTGCGGAAGTGATGCTCTTTGTGGACGAGCAACTTTTGGCGGACCCCTCTTTGACGGCAACACAACTGGTCGACCACATCATGAAGCGCTTCGCTTGCAAGGTGCACCCCCGAAGTATCGAGCGAGCGCTCGAGCGACGGAAAAAAAAACGGCCGTGACCCAGGCTGCTCCATCGAGAATGGGTGTCGATCTGGCGCTCGCGGGCTACGAGCGATTGCGCCGCAGCGCGCTTTTGGGTTCTGGGGGCGAGGGTCGCTTTGGGTTGGTCATTCTGCTGCGAGACGGGCTGGCTGCTTGGATGAGCGAGCACCTAAGATTCGCGCCAAGCGATGTTCAGCCGGCTTTGCCGGTTGCGACGACGCTGCCGCCCAAGTGGTCTGAGCAATTGCAGGCGGGCGTCGCATCGGTGCTTGCGGGCATCGCATTGGCGGCTCGCGCAGAGGTGAGCGCATGAGCAACGAGATCCACCAAAAAGTCACCGCTAGCCACCTCAAACGCAACGCCTATCTCTATGTTCGCCAGTCGACGATGCGCCAGGTCGTTGAGAATACCGAGAGCACCAAACGCCAATACGCGCTGCAACAGCGAGCGATCGCACTTGGCTGGCCGCCGCAGAGCGTGATCGTGATTGATTCAGACCTCGGCCAGTCCGGAGCTTCCAGCGTAGACCGAGAAGGTTTTCAGAAGCTCGTTGCTGAAGTGGGGATGGGCCACGCTGGCATTGTGCTCGGGCTCGAGGTTTCGCGCTTGGCGCGCAACTCTACTGACTGGCACCGCCTCCTCGAAATCTGTGCGCTCAGCGACACGCTCATTCTCGACGAAGACGGCATCTACGACCCATCGGACTTCAACGACAGACTGCTTCTTGGACTCAAAGGGACGATGAGCGAGGCCGAACTGCACGTCCTTCGGGCGCGCCTGCGTGGCGGCATTCTCAACAAGGCAAGACGGGGTGAGCTGCGGTTGCGCTTACCGGCGGGCTTTGTCTACGACGCGGCCGGACGGGTTGTTCTCGATCCCGACCAGCAGGTGCAAGAATGCGTTAGGCTGTTTTTTGCGACGTTTTCTCGGGTTGGCACTGTGCACGCGACGATCAAGCATTTTCGAAAAAACGGCCTGCTCTTTCCCTCTCGAGTCGCGGCAGGGGCGCGCAAGGGCGAGCTTTTATGGGTGCCACTTTCTCTGGGCAGGGCGAGCAGCGCCCTGCACAACCCCTGCTACGCCGGCGCCTACGCGTACGGCCGTGGCCGTTCTCGAAAACAGCTCGATGGTCGTTCGCACACACAACGCCTCGCGCGTCAGCACTGGCAGGTGATGCTCAGCGACGCTCACCCTGGCTACATCTCGTGGCAGGAGTATGAGCGCATTGAGCTCTGTCTTAGTACATCCGCAAGGGCTATCCGTCTCAAGCTCGATGCCACGCCCCCACGCGAAGGTCCTGCACTGCTGCAGGGTCGTGTCTTGTGCGGCGTATGCGGCAGCCGCATGAACGTGCGCTACAACACCCGGCCGAGGACCCCCGATGGCGAGCTTGTGCCAAGCTATGTCTGCATGGGGCGCGGCAGAGGTTTTGCTGATCCGCAGTGTCAGAGCATTGTCGGCGTCGCCCTCGACGCCGCCATCGGCAAGGTGCTGGTTGAAGCTGTTACGCCAATGGCGCTGCAATTGGCGCTCTCAGTCCAAGATGAAATGAGCGCCCGTCTCGATGAGGTCAATCGCCTGCACCACCGCCAAGTCGAACGGGCCCAATACGAAGCCGACCTCGCACGCACTCGCTACATGCAGGTCGACCCGCTCAATCGCTTGGTGGCCGATTCGCTCGAGGCCGACTGGAATCGCAAGCTTTCGTCGCTCGCTGATGCCCGCGAGGAGTACGAGCACCGCCGTACGACCGACAAGCTCGCCATCAGCGACGCAGACAAAGCTCGCGTCCTCGCTCTCGCTACGGATTTCCCTGCAGTCTGGGCTGATCCGAAAACGCCCCATCGCGAGCGCAAGCGCATGTTGGCCTTGCTCATCGAGGACGTGACTCTGGTCAAAAAGAATGTGATCACCGCCGCGATTCGCTTCCGCGGCGGCGCCACTTCCACCTTGACCTTGCCTCGACCATTGACGGCCCAACAAATGCGAGCCACCCACGACGACGTGCGCCTGCAGATCGACACCTTGCTTGGCGAGTACCACGACGCGCAAGTCGTCCACATTCTCAACGAGCGAGGCCTGCGCACTGGCGCCGGCGAGCCCTTCGATCTTGCGAGTGTGCAGTGGGTCCGTTTCTCGGCCAAGCTCAAGAGCCTCAAAGAGCGCCTACTCGAAGCGGGCATGCTGACCACCAAACAGCTCTCCGCAAAGCTCGGCCTGAGCCGCGACGAAATCGTTAAACTACGCCTTGCCGGAAAGCTCAAAGCCAAGCTCGCCAGCAATCGCCACGACTGGCTCTACTGGCTGCCCGATGTTCCACTAACTCCCGAACCAGCCGCCAATAAGAAACGACCCAACAACCAAGAAAGCAGATCCCCTGCGCGAGGTGCAGTATGAGAAACGCTCCTTCGCCTTTGACGTTCTGCATTGTGAGAAATGCGGCGCCCCGTAGGAAGTCCCCTTGGGGCGCGCCAGTCCCGTACGACCGTTGAACTTGGGCGCGGATGGCTATCACTGCCATGCGGCGGCGCGCTGAAGCGCGGACCGAAACACTTCCATGGTTCGTCTCGGACTGCGGCAAGTGGGCACTCGACGGCTCATTGATACCGCCAAGACACGCGAGGATACGCAGGGCGAACGAGCTCTCGGGGCTAGTCGCAAGGTGTCCCCCCGTCAGAAGACAATGTCGTCGCGAGCGCTGTCGACTGCGTTGATCGCCGCGGTGAGACGCAGCACGCGAATGACCGATGAGCTCCATTGGCGCTGCGCCTGCGTGCTTTGGTGCAAAGCGTGGCGGATGCGCAGCACGGTCAGCGGATGCAGGTCGACCTCAGCGAGCACTCGTTCAGCGTCCTCGAGCTC
>JBBSJC010000702.1:0-3871 GCA_038257655.1 Polyangiales bacterium
GGCAGCCCTAGTGATCACCTACTTCTGGGGACCTGTACTAAGTACCAAGCGGCGCGGGGCAGCGCTGGGCCCTCCCCGGCCGCCGCGCTAGCCCTACCCCGTCCTCGGTCGCCGTCCCCGTGAGGCTGCCCCCTATCCCGAAAGCTAAGTAGAAGAGACTGGGGTCACCTTGGGGCTCGCGTTCGCTGGTGCTCCCGACGTTCGCTTGTCGGAGGGTAAGACTGCGCGTCGCACCAATTTCACGAGCTCGGAGATGGCGACGGGAGCAAGCGAGCAGGCCACGATGACCGCCCAATCTGCGGTTGCGAGCGGGGTGGTGTGAAGCACGCGCTGCAGGAGCGGGATATAAATCGCAGCCAACTGAAGCAGAATACAGCCGAGCACCGCGCCCCAGAGCCAACCATTGGCAAACAAGCCCGACCCAAATGCCGAGCGGGTCTGTGAGCGTGCGTTGAACGCATGAAACACTTGGACCAGCGCCAGCGTCGTGAAGGACATCGTCATCGCCACGCGTAGCCCCGCACCCTGCGCGCCGTGCCAGCGCATCCCGATCGCAAAGGCAATCAAGGTGAATACTGCGAGCACCGCCCCCTGCCAGACGATCAGCCCAGCCATGCTCAAGCTTACCACCGGCGCCCTGGGATCACGCGGCGCCTCTTTCATCATGTCCGGTGCCGAAGGCTCGACGGCCAGAGCCAACGCAGGAAACACGTCAGTCACCATGTTCAGCCACAAAATCTGCAGCGCCACGAGCGGTACCGGCCAGCCGATCATGATCGCCACGAACACTGTCAGGATCTCGGCCGTGTTGCACGAGAACAGGTAGTAAATGAACTTTACGATGTTGGCATAGATCACCCGACCTTGCTCCACCGCGCCCACGATGGTGGTGAAGTTATCGTCGGTGATGATCATGGAGGAGGTTTCTTTGGCGACCTCCGTTCCCTTTTGTCCCATCGCAATCCCGATGTCAGCTTGCTTCAATGCGGGCGCGTCGTTGACGCCGTCGCCTGTCATGGCGACGATCTCGCCTGCGCGTTGCAGAGCTTCCACGATCTGTAGTTTCTGTTCCGGCGACACGCGGGCAAACACGCCAGCGTTCGCGGCAATGTGCTGCCAACCTGCGGCATCGAGCCCCGTCAGGTCACGCCCGTGAACCGCTTTTCGCGCCTGACCGCCAGCGTCCTGATCAATGCCCAGCTGCCGAGCGATTTCGCTGGCGGTTGCCGGTTGGTCGCCGGTGATCATGATCGTGCGAATGCCCGCCTGCAGACAGGTCGCAATGGCGGCCTGGGCTTCTTCGCGCAGGGGATCCTCCATGCCGACCAATCCCACATAGGTGAGGTCTTGATCCAGCATCGCTTCGTCGTAGTTGGCCGGAAGCTCCCGATAGGCCAGCGCGAGCACGCGCATGGCTTTGCTAGCGAGCTCCAGGTTCAACTCCAAGAACTGCTTTCGCTCCTCGGGCGTCAAACGACAGGCTTCGATCAGGTTACCTGGCGAGCCCTTGACGTAAGCCACGTGGTGACCGTCCGCTAGGCGATGGACGGTGACCATGCGCTTTTTTTCGCTGTCAAAAGGCAGCTCGCGCACTCGCTCGTACTCGCTACGCCAAGCTTCCTGTTTGAAACCGGCCTTTTCCGCGGCGACGATCAATGCGCCTTCGGTGGGATCGCCGAGCACGCCCTCCTTACCTTTCGCGTGCTCGAGCTTGGCATCATTGCACAGGGCTCCGATGCGCAGGGCAAGGGCGAGTGCTTCGTCGGAGCGCGCATCGATGGTCTTACCGTCGATCTGAAACTCACCTTCGAGGGCGTACCCGCTACCCGTCACTGTGATGCGCCTTTGCCCGAGAATGAAGGCTCTAACGGTCATCTCGTTTTTGGTAAGCGTACCCGTTTTGTCCGTGCAAATTACGGTCGTGGAGCCGAGCGTCTCGACTGCGGCCAGTCGACGCATGATGGCGCCTTGCTTCGCCATGCGCTGCATCCCGAGCGCGAGCGTCATGGTGGTGACGGCCGCGAGCCCCTCCGGCACGGCCGCGATCGCGAGCGAGATCCCCACCTCCAGCATCTGTAGGAACTCGCCTCCTCTCCACCAGCCGGCGAGCACGATGATGAAGGTCAACAGGAACACGATGCCGATAAGCCAGGTGCTAAGCCTCGACAGCTTGCGCTCGAGCGGAGTCGCGCGCGTTACAGCCTCCGCAATCAGCTTACCGATCTTACCCATCTCGGTGCGGTTACCGGTGGCCGTGATCAGGTATAGGCCATGACCGTCCGTGACAGCGGTTCCCATGTAGACCATGTCGATACGGTCTCCGAGCGATGCGTTCTGGTCGTCGACCGCGTCACTAACCTTGACCACGGCCTGGGATTCCCCCGTCAGCGCGGCTTCTTCGATCTGTAGCCTTACGCTTTCGACGACACGTCCGTCGGCGGGCACGCGCACTCCCGCCGCCACACTGACAAGATCGCCGGCCACGAGCTCGGCGCCATCGATCTGACGCTCCGCGCCGTCGCGTAGCACATGGGCAGTCTGCACCGACTGCGTGTGCAGCGCGGAGAGGGTCCGCTCAGCTTTCCACTCGATAAAAAAGCCGATGCCCGCGTTCAGCACGATCACGATTAGAATGGCGCCGGCCTCGACATGCTCGCCCAGCACGAACGAGACGGCGGTCGCAGCGAGCAAGAGCAGAACCATCAGACTCTTGAACTGGTGGATGAAGATCGAAAAGACGGATCGTCCGCGCGTCGTTGCAAGCACGTTCGGACCATCGGCCTTCAGACGCTTAGCCGCTTCCACCTCGCTGAGCCCGCGCGTGGTGTCTGCCTCAAGGCGCTGGCGAACGTCGCTGACGCTCATGGAGTGCCAGACGACCGATTGCGCCAGTTCGTCGCGCGGCGGTGCAGACGCGGAGCGGGCCAACTTTCCTGGGCTGGAAGCACTCACCGGCGGGGTGTCTTCAGGCACGGAAAGCAACCTATTGAAAGCTTATGATCGATAGCCAACAGACCACCCCCACCACCAGCGCGAAGCTCACTGGCATGAAAATCGTGAACAAAGGACCCACATCGTCGGCCCTGCTGAGGGGTGAGTGGGTTGGCATATTGTCACCTTGTACCGCGCTCGGCTGCAGCTCGGCGATGGTTGTTAGATTCATGAGCCCTCCATTTCACCCCCGGAAGCGTTGCAAAGCTCGCGCCAGCGGGGCGTGCTGGCCGAGAAGGTGCCGCGACGCTTGCGGTGTGGTGGCGAGGATGGCGCTACGAGACCACATCTTACGGGCGTTGACGCAAACTTAGCGCGAAGGCCGAGCGCAGGCGCAAAGGTTGCGCGTGCGCTCGCCCAGAGGGGGCGGGTACCTCACTAGCGCGTCCGGTGCATTTAGCTCTCAGGGCGGGTAGTGGTTAGGGGCAGATGCGCAAAGTGGGGCATTCAGGCGCGACTTTCATTCTCCGCGCGTTGCTGTCCAAGCTTTCGACGTTGTACTCGATCGCGTCTAGTTCGAAACGTAAGTAGGAATAGTTGCCGGCCGTCGCGTGCCAAACCGGATCCGCGTCTGTTTAGCAGACCCAGTGGATTTCATTATTTCACGAACCTGTGGGAGGACATGAGGTGGCCACAGCATGGGGCACGTCCGATGGGATGACCCATGCGCACGCAGTAAGCTCGCGTGCGTCGGCCGCGCGAAACTCGAGCTGTTGCTGCAGGCCTATCGCGATCTGATACGCGTGCAGCGACGTGGGCCCCAGAGCGCCTGCATATAACATTCGCCCCGACCCAAGGAACATTCGACCTACCCATGCACGCTTGCGACTCACGGAGGAGTCTTAGCAACAAAAGGCATTGCCGCTGAGCTCGAGCGACC
>JBBSJC010000703.1:0-3865 GCA_038257655.1 Polyangiales bacterium
CAAGTTCACGCGCGTGATCGTCATCGTAATCCCAGGTACCAGCGCGTCTCGGGTTCAGCTTGCGTCGCTGGCGAATGTTCTAGTGCGCGACGGTGTCATCAATCTTGAGTTGAGCGGCCCCGCGCTCGAACAACAGATCGCGAACAGCCCGGCTCTGCAGATCGAGCTTTGTATCGAACAGCCCGATAACTGCCTGCAACCTATCCCGATAAGCTCCGTGCCTTATGCGATCAAGTCGACCTATGCGATGACGGCACGTAACGCAATGCAAGCTGCGAACGCAGCGGAATGCGACTATACCCATAGAGCATCCGGGGACGGGACTACATGGACCGGACTCGATGGTACTGGTGTTGGATACTTGGACTTCGAGACGCCCGTTTCGATCAATGGGTCAACCCGCACGCTTGACACGGCCAAGATTGCGCTCTCGGTCGCGCCAACTAGCACCAACGCGGGCATGGTTGCCTGGCGTCCCGCGGCCAACTCGAATCGAGAGCTCCACCTTTGCGGGATGGAAGCCGGCGGTCGTCGCGTTCCTCTGAACACGCTCCTTCTTCAGTCCACGTCCACGCGCGTTACCGGCAACCTAGCAGTCGACGGCTCCCTTACGGTGGGCACCAGGCCGACCGGGGCGTCGTTGCCGACTCCCGGCCCAACGAGCGTCTATACGAATACCGACTTCGGTCAGCTCACGCCCACGGGGTCTACCATTGCGCAACCGTCAGTGACGTTTCACGGCAACGTAGCCTTTAAGCAAGGCTTTAGCTGTACGGGCGGTAACTGTGGCGGGGGCGCGGCACCAACTGTGGTCCCTCCATTGGCCATGGCCAGCAATCAAATCCGTCTTGGAGTCTGCCCGAATGGGCAGGTTCTTATGTCTAACGGCAGTGCCTGGAACTGCACCACTCCCCCTACGACTCCGCCCGCATACCCTAGGGTAATCTCGACCGGAAACCAGACCTATATCCAGACCGCGAGTTTCGTGGGAGCTCTGGACGCCGGTGGGCACCTCTGGGTTAACTATCCGGCGGCTTTCCCAACCGACACCATCGCAGTGATTCCGGTTAATGGAGACTCAGCGGCGGCCACGTTTACGCCGCAAATGGCGGCCATGAACCGGTCTAGCTTCCGAGTCTACACAGGGTTGGTAGGCCGAGTCGGACATTTCGTGCGAATCAACTATATCGCCGTCGGACACTAAGACCATGGAGCACAACCTATTGGAACGCACTGCTAATGTGGCTCTCGTCGCCATTTTTCTTGCCGGAATAGTAGGTGCTTGCGCCGAAACGTCTGGTGGGACCGCCGATATACGCCCAGACCTGGAAAGTGAAAGTAAGGAGGGAGAGGCGGCCGCTGAGCTTGCCTCCCGCATCTATCTTGCCTCTGCTCCTTCGACTGAAGCTGGCGAAGTGATGGTGGATGTATCTTATGCTCGTGGCGCATCAGTCCCCGGCGCCAGGGTGGCGGAGATACGCGTGGAACACAGCCCTACACTAAGGTTCTTGGGTGCTGCGCCAGGTACGTCACTCGAGCTAGCCGACAAGCAACTGACCGCCCAGGAGAAGGATGGTTTTGTGCGGCTCATTATCTTCTCCCCGTCCAACGCGAACTCGCTTGATAGTGGCTCGCTGGCGAGGCTTCGCTTCAACCGTGAAGGTGAGGGCGGCGCACGCGTAGAGCTTTCTTCGGACAGACCTATGCTCGCCCCGGGGGCCGCCAACGAAGGTCTCGTGGTCGGCGCCCCCCTCGAACTCTGACATTCGCTCCCAAGTCCATCCCCCAAGATAAGTGAGTTGCGCCATGAATCGGACGCACACAGGTTCGTGTCTTCTAGTTGCTGCTGCTCTGGCGCTCCTTGCCTTTGAGGTCCCGCGCGCGTGGGCGCAGAGCGAGCAGTGCGATCCGCCCGGAGCTACATGCCAGGGGGATGCGGACTGTACCAACAGTATCCCCAACCCCAACCCAGATCTCCCCAGGCTAGATGCGGGGCGGGTGTGCGTTGCAGGTGCATGCGAGGTCTCGTGCCAGACGGCTGGTCAGGTTAACCCCTCCCTGTGCCAGTGGGGCGAAACTTGCGTGAGGGGACAAGGCTCAGGAGGAGCTCGAAGCTACTGCGAGACGGCTAAATTCTCGATGGACCTGAACTTGCTCGACAGCTGCATCTATCACTTCGTCCAAGGCATCGACGTTCCTCAAGGAGAGAACTCGTGCTCACTAGAATCGCGCCTGGCGCAAATGATGGGCGATGGAGTGTTCCCGTTCGATCTGTTCGACCTTGACCTGTGCATCGTCAACTTCCTTAACCAAAAGCCTTGCAACACGGTCACACAGACGTGTCCGATCGAAGCAGGAAGGTCGCTGGGAGTCTACTGTAACGTGGACACCCAGTGTGGCTTGGGGCTTTTCTGCGACACGGAGTTGCATCGCTGTGCACGAGAGTGCGGCATGGTGCCCGATCGTTCGCAAGCCACGGACCGAGTCCTCGAGCGCGAGTGCACGCGTCCCCTTCAGATCTGCGACTACGAGCGTGGCCGCTGCAAGCCCGTCAACCTCGGTACTAGCGAGAGCTGCGCCACGGACGCCCAGTGTCCCGATGGAAGCTTCTGCCGAGAGGGCAAGTGTCAGCTTACTTGCGACGTCGACCGCGACTGCCCAAGCGGGGCTTACTGCGCGCTGGGACAGTGTCAGCCCAAGTGCTTTCGCAGTCTGGAATGTCCGGACAGCGGGTGGTATTGCGACCCGAGTAATCGATGCCAGCCGAAGAGCTCCACCGGGTCGACTACGGCTGCAGACCAGAGCTCATATCTGGTGCGTTTTGCTGAATCGCTTGTCCCGCTGGATTCGTTCAATGACCGCTATGAAATTCCGCTGCTGATCATGGACCAGATCCAGGGCAAGCAGGTCGTCGGTAACGGCAACGTCGTCTTCGGCTATCGCTCCGAGGCCCGCTACGGTCTCAAACAGCGTCGCGAATGCCAGGGAGACCTAAGCACCAACCAAGCGCTACGCGACGATTGTCTCGTCCTCTCTGACCGCCAGTTCCTGATTCAGGAGAGACCTTTTGGACGCGTGTTCGGCGATGGTAGCGCCACCATTCCGGTGCGGATCGATCCGGTGAAAGCCGACTTGTTAACCCCGGGCGAGTATCCCGTCACACTCACGCTGTTCCTCAGCAACGGCAACAGCAGCAGCGTCGAAATCATCTTCCGTAAGCCTTCGCCCAGCGGCCGCTACACGGGGAAGCTGTCCATGTATGTCGGAGGGCAGCCCATTTACGATGCCGACGGCCAAGTCGCTAACCACTTCGGCGATGGCAACATAAGCGCACGACTGTTCGTACGCCCCGAGAAGCTTGCTTGGGACACGCTTATGCGTGAGAACAACATGGATCTCGACAGCGAGTTCGTCGACCTTACATACGGAAACGTGGTCACTGGCTTCCTGAGCGGAAACGAGGGCGCGTTTTTCGACAATCCCAGGGCATCGGCACGTGCCGACAATGAGATCCGCGTAACTGGGATCTATTCCCCGGATAAACGCCGCGTCCGGCTGATCGGCGTGATCGAGGTCGAGCCAGACTATTGTCGGGTCGACCAGGGGCCATGTCCGGCGAACATCCCCGCGCTTTCTGCGCGCAACCCCTTCGGCCGCAAGATTCGTCGAGTCTTTCAGTTCATGGGTCCGTTCGACCCGCGCGTAGGACACTTCAACGGTATTTACCGCGAGGTGGTGTCGGGGCTAGCGCCGAGCGACATCACTCTCGAGGGCGCGTTCAGTCTCACGCAAGTGGAGCAGCGCGAAGACGCGATTGCGCGGGTTAGCTTGCTTCCCAGTCCGGCCGCGGGTGTCACATTTCCTA
>JBBSJC010000704.1:0-3856 GCA_038257655.1 Polyangiales bacterium
CTCCGGATTGGTCATCCAATCTTCGCAGGCATGACCCAACACGAGAAGCGAGTGTCGACTGACGAAGGTGTAGCGCTTGAGCGTATCGTTGAACTCCCACACCACCGCGTGGTCGAGGGCATCGACGAGCCGGCGGAAGCGGTTTTCATCGAGCTGCGCGCCTGACACGGACGTGGGCTTCATGCTCTCCCTATCGCACAGCGTGCGTTCCACGCCATGGACAACGAGCGTGCCACAAATCGGCGGCGCTGACGTGCGATCGCCGGCCCGACGCCCTCGCCTGCCCTGCGCTCGCCACAGGGCGAAGCACGCGTTGCGCTCGTCACGGGAAGTGGTGAATGGCCTGTATTCGACGGCTGCCTGAATGCTGAAGTCGCTCCCCTGACTTGCTTCCTGCTCCGCCTTCGCGGGCACAAGCAAGCCTTCGTACGTGCCGTGAGCGCAGCTAAACATTCGTAACCGCTGATACTCCCGCCGTAAGCTCGATTAGTGCGCAACCCCGTGCGCGCTGGGCCGATACGCGCTAACGATGGGACAACGTTCTGACATGTGCGCACGCGTCCTTACCCTGAGCATAGTTATGCTCGGCTTATTGCTCGAGGTCCGTACCGCCGAGGCGCAGTCGCTGCGTGGTACCGTCGTCTTGCCCGTGCATGACTTCCGCGGAGGCGATGCGCGTGCCCGGCGCGCGGCCGATCCGGTACAGGCGGCTCTACTCGAGCGCGACCCCAACACGATCTCCCTGCACGATGCGCGCGACCGGTTCGTCTCGCGCTCGCGCCCCCCGGTTGGCGCGGAAGAAGGCGATGTCGATGTGCTCGCCCGTGAGGCGCGCGCCGCGCTCGAGCACGTCGCGTTTGGTCGCACGGCTTCGGCTCAAAAGAGCGTTAAAGAGGTGTTATCCCGCGCCGAGCGGGCGCTCGAGTCGCTCAATCGCGAAACGACCACTGCGCGCCAAGTGCTCGACGCATGTCTAGCGCTCGTGCGCAGCGCGCTCCATCGCAACGATCGACGCGCGGCGCTCGATCAAGCCACCTCGTGCCGGCGGCTCGTGCCGGACGTCGCGCCCAACCAAAGCCTGCACCCGGCCAGCGTGATCGGGGTGCTCGCCGAAGCAGACGATCAGCTGCGACGGCTGCGCACCGGTCGATTGCGTGTGTTGAGCGTGCCGGAGAGCTCGTGCTCGGTGTACGTCAACGGCCGTCATCTCGGCACCACGCCCTTTGTGCTCGAGCGCGCCGTCGCGGGCCCGTATCGCGTGCAAGTCGAATGCAGCGAAGACCGCGGCCGCGTACACGTGGTCGAGCTCGGAGATGATCCCACGGAGCTGCTCGTCGACGCCCAGCTCGATCGAGCGATCTTCAGCGATGCCAGGCTCGCCCTGCGCTATGCAAGCGCTCCTCTGCGCGACGCGCTGGCGCCCAACCATGCCACGCAGGTGGGCCGCGCAATCCGCGCTGAAAATGTGGTGCTCGTCCATGCCGACGCCACGAGCGTGTCGCTCTCCCGTGTGTCGGTCGAACAAGGCCGCGTGGTCGGTCGCGTGCACCTGCCCTGGAACGAACAGGGCGGCTACGAACGAAGCGCGTTGAAGGCGGCGCTCGATGCGTTGTGGGAGGGTCGTCTGGAATCGACGCAAGCAGCGGGCGCTGTTGCTCCTGCAGGTCGCGTCCGCGCGGCAGGTCGTGCGGACGCGGGTCGCGCAGGCAGCCCTGACGCTGCTACTCGCGCTTCCGGGCAGGGCCACATCGCGCAGCCGGTCACAGAGCCAACGCCAACTGGGCCCCAGGCGACATCCGCCAGGGGTGCTGACGCTGACTTGCCAGCACGGCCGCTGAATTGGCGCCTGTGGACAGGCATCAGTTTGTCTGTGGTCGCTGCGGCAAGCTTTGCGACCGGTATCGCCTTTGAGCAACAGGCTGCGACGCTCGACGACGACCTCGCCTCGCGCGCCACCGAAGACCCGGCGATCGAAGGGCTGAACGCAGACTTAGAGCGCGCACAATCGTTGCGCTGGATGGGGCTGGGCGGCCTGGTTGCGGTCGCTGCGGTGCCCTTGCTCGCCCAGGCGCGTCCGCAGGTGCCATGGTGGAGTTATGCGATCAGTGCCGCGGGCGCAGCTGCATTGGGCGCCGGCGTGTACGAGCTTGCCAAGGCCAACGACTGCGAGCTGCGCGCAAGCGAAGGGTTTTGCATTCAAGAGCGAAACAGCCAGGGCCGCGCGGGCCTGCTTTTGATCGCTGCTGCGCCACTGCTCAGTGTGTTACCGACCCATCTGTGGCTGCGGCGGCACGCAGACTCGAACACCTCGCTAGCGGTCGCAAGCGATGGCACCGGCGCACGCGCCCTACTCTCGTTTCGACTGGGCGGCCCACGATGAGCGCGAAAGATGCAGGACCGTCTGCGCGCGACTCGATGGGCGGTCAGGCCCAGTCCGTTGTAAGTAGACCTCGCCCGCGGCGGGCCGACAGCAGGGGAGACAGAATGCGCGATAGAGGGTGGCAAATAGCGCTGGTGCTCTGCACTTGGTTAGCGAGCGCAGGAGCGAGCGCCGATGTGGTCGTGATCGTGCCGCCGCATGTCGAGCAGGGCGTCACCTCCGAGCAGAGCGAGCGTGCCCTCGATGCCCTGGAGCGCGGCCTCAAGGCCAACGGCTTTGACCTCGTCCTACCCGGTCAATCGGGCCCCGCGGCCGAAGAAGAGCAACACAACGGGCGCTTCTCTGCTGACCCCTTGAACTGCGTCACACCCGATTGCGCCACGGCCTATGCGCGGCTGTTCGATGCCTCGTTTGCCGTGCAGCTGTCGATGTTTCGCGAGCCCGGGGCCGGCATCAGCCTCACGCTCGTGATCGTCGAGAGCGCCAGCACGTTCTTCAGCGGCTCGGCCTCCGTAGAGGGCGGAGACGTCGCCGGCGCGGTGCGCGACGCCTACCAAGAAGCGCGCAAAAAGCAGGCCGAGGGCGTAGGCCCCTGGCTCACCGTCAGCGGCACCCCGGAGGGCGCCACCGTCTACATCGACGGCGCCGAGTTCGGTCGCGTACCGATTCAACGCCGCCGGATCAGCGCCGGCATCCATCGCTTGGTGCTGCGCGCCGACGGCTACGCCACCCACAACGACAGCATCAACATCCCCGAGCGCATCGATCATGAAGAAGCGCGCCTTGTCACCCTGGAACGCATCGACGAAGGCGCAGCGCCCAACGTCGCAAGCTCTTCTTCTTCGCGCAGGCGTCACTGGCTCGATTACGTGGTGGGCGGTGCCGGGATCGCAGGCGGCGCCACCTTCCTCGCGCTCGGCGTACGCGAATACCTGACCGATGGCGACTGCGTCGAGAGGCGCGACAACGGCAGCTGTCAGCGCGCGATCAAACGCGACAGCCTGAGTGTCATCAACATCGCGGGCGGCACTGCCGGCATGTTGCTAGGCGCTGCCACCATTTGGGTAGGCCCCTTTGGCCTATGGCTCGACGCGGACACACAACACGCCACGCTCGGCGCGCACGGGAGTTTCTGATCATGGGCTCACGCATTGCCATCTTGCTTATGTGCACCGGGCTATTAGCCGGCTGCTTCACCCGTCGCACCGAAGAGGTCAAAGACCCCCAAGCGATCGACAAGGATAGCGCCGCCAACGGCGGGTTAGACGCCGCTGCGGACACGGGGCTGAATGGTGGTGAAGGCGATGGGATGGTCGTCATCTCCTGCACCGATGACGACAGCTGCACCCGCGCCGATTCGTCGCGCTGCGATCAAAACAGCGACACCTGCAAGCCCTGCAAGGTAAGCCGCGAGTGCGAAAACATCGCTGGCAAGTCCGCCTGCATCAAAGACGTCGGCTGCTTTGCCTGCAGCGA
>JBBSJC010000705.1:0-3851 GCA_038257655.1 Polyangiales bacterium
CGGCCGAGGCCGTAGCTCCGCCCAGCCTTCGCAGCGCGGCAAGCTCAAAGCTGATCTGATGGACGAGGTGTTGGAACCTTGTACCAGAAGCCCTGATAACCCGGGAACCCGACTATCGAATCGGCGTCGAGCACAAGTCGCCAATGACCGGCTTCAAGAACCAGAGAGGCTACCTCTGGTGGGAACTCACGAGCTGGCTCACCCTTCGTTTTCCAGTCTAGTCGAAACAGCACATGTGCCACGCTGACACTCTCGTAAACTAGACCGTCGAGCAAACGAGCGCGTCTTAGTTCGGGGGGGAGCGCTTGAAATACCAGCGACAACAGTGCGCCGGCCGATGCTGTTTGCTGGGGGCTTGCGTCAGTGCTCAAAAGAGAGGATGACGCGGTAGCTGCCGCCCGCGATTCATCGCGCTTGGCCACGGCGGCGTCCGCGTGCCTCGCGCTGGCGTACGCAAGGAGCGACGCTTCAGTGGCCAGTGAAGCAAGAAGCTCCCCATCGCCGGCCTCGAAAGCCGCGATGGCCGTGCGAAAGGAATCGAGCGGGCTCATGTGGGCTCCGTTGCGCTACACGAGAACAGTAAACATGCTGGCCATCAAAGTACCGCTGGGTCTGTCACGGGTCCAGTCGCATTTCGAGTGGTGCCTCCCCTACGGAGTGTGTCGATTCCTGCCAGGTTCTCCACCAGCATCGAGGACGCAAACCATGCGCAGCGCATGAATCGAGCCCTGCGAGCACCAGTCACCGATACCCGCCAGCGCGCATGTCGAGTCCCAGTAGACGACGACACCTTCGCGCTGTCGGTGATCCAAGAGCTTATTCTGTTGGTCCTTTGGGCGGCCGCAGACGCGCTGCAGGAGGACGTGCTCGCATTGGACAACGTGCGCCAAACCTTCGCGGTTGACGTCGGCGAGTATGGCCAACCGCCGGAAGCGGCGCCCGTCTGCCAACCGTTCGTGCATGGGATTCATTGACCAGGTGTCGTTGTTGACCGTCGGGCCGCACACAGTCTTTCGCACCGTGCGTACGGGCCGCTTCCAACTCGTGATGCCCTGCTTGAGCTCTAGTTCGCGATCACGCGTCTGTGACTCCGCGGCACGACCTCACGTTTCGTAGATACGCGAAGCACAAGCCGAAGCCCTACGTGCGATACGCGGTTGTAGGGCGACGTGGCGTCTCGGCGACCTCGGCGTTCGGCGGGCTGTCTAGTGACGTAGCGAAGCACGTTTCGCTGATCGCGAACGTGGGACACGCGTGTTGCGTCGTGCACGCCGTTCGTCCGGCTTGCCGTGCTTGCGCCCGCGATGCGCTGGCATGGTCATTATCTTGGGGCAGCCTCGCGCAGAAGAGCCGGCACCGGCGTGCGGACCTCCGCTTCGCTCCACATCGCGATGGCTTAGCTGTCGGGGAAACATCTATGTCGCTATGGGATCCCCTCGGGCTACCGCACCAGAAGCGCTTTCGCCGACCCCACATGCGCGGGGAGATGCGTCGGCGCGCCCACGTCGCGACCGCCGCGCACGCGAGTTGCCCTAGGGCATAATGGTCGTTGCGCAAGTAAGCTGCTGATTGTAATGTGTGGCGCACAACGTTGTGCGCTGGTTTGCGCAGAGACCGGCCTTTTGGCCGAACTAGTCATGGGCCGTGCGTCGCGACGACGCAACGCCGAGCATAGCAACTCTCCCGTTTGCCGGTTTCGCCGGTCTATCACATTCTCTGGAGGAGAACGCTCGCATGCGCGCCATTCGGTACTTCACATTGCTTATCGGCTCTTGGTTGTTTCTCGCTGCCTGTGGGGAAAGCGCGAAGCCTTCGTTCCCCACAGAAGCTCCTCCCGAGGGATCGCCGAACGCAACCATCTATTCTACTGACGGCTACTATACCCTCGAGGAGTTGCCCGAAAGTCAACAACCATGGGTAAGCTACGGCGCAGGAATGGTTCCGCTTACAGAATCAGCAGCAGCGTATTGCCCAGACCCGTATCCTGAGCCTGGCGACATCGCGACACCTCTAAGGATGTGGTATACGGTAACCCACATCGCCGGATCGCCCATTCAGCGATTGTTTACCTTCCCACTGCCATATCGGTTATGGTCCGCTGACATGGCGAACGATAAGCTGTTCTGCAGCTATTCCAACAACGGCGCAACGTCCGACGACAACGAATGGGAGTTGACTGGAGGCATTCTCGTTGCGCACAGCACCATATACAAAATTCCCGTCATCAACTTCGTTGGCGGCGTTATCAAGGCGATACGGTATGATAACGGGATCGCTACCCGGATTTCATGCGAGGGGGAGGAGCTCTTTGATCCCGAGCAGCCTTGCGACGACCAGCCGTACAGCCCACCCACTGGCGGTGGTTCTAGCGGCGGCGGTAGTAGTAGCGGGTGCTATCAGGACTGGATCATCGTGGAGATCAATTACAATGATGGAACAGGGTGGCACGAACTCTGGTCTGGATGGGCAACAGTCTGCGGCTAGCCCTACTTCTTCCTTCTCACACTAAGCGGTGGCGCAAATGGCGTTCTCAATTCTCCGGCGTATGTTGTTGGCGGGCATGTTGAGTGGCGTGACCATGCTTTCTCCAAGTTTCGCGGCGGCGCAGCACTCCAAGTTGCGGGTAGAGGTCGATCATCAAAGAATCATCAGCACGGAACTACCGAGGCGGGTACCTGTTTTTATTTCGCTGATCACGGATGAGCATGGAAGCGGTGGCGGCGCGCTGATCGCGCGGAAGGGGACTGCGGGCGATCACATTCTCTTGACTGCCGAGACGGCGAACCGCGAGAACCTCGCGAGTGCCCTGCATAGCTTGCGCCTGCTTCGTCAGCTCGACGGGGATACGGTCAGCATGAATGGGTTGCTGCGCGTCTCTTCGTCTACTGGCGCACGGCAACTCTTGAATCGAGAGGGGCGGAAGATTGATGGCGTCCTCACCCGCATACAGACGTTGCCAGTTGATCGCAGCAGTCGCTGGGGTGCTGCACGAACCACAACGATCTATTTGCCATCAAACGAAATGCGCCGAAAAAGGGGCGCGCAAACCACACGCGCAGCGGAAACACGCATCCCTCCCGAATAGCATTCACGCCATGCACAGTCGTCAGTAGGTAGAGGCGTAGACGCCTGTCAGACACGCAGCATTGCGCGCGTTCTGGTTCACGTCATCGTGCTACGTCTGCACTTCATCGGCGGCGCTTTCTGAATGAGAGCGCCTCCTTTGTCGTACAGTTGTTTGGGCGGGCCATGCGAGGGGGCTAGCACCATCGGCGTCCAAGTCTCCGCCGCCACCGAAGAGGGGCAGGTAGACGCTCCGGTTGTCAGGTACCTCCCACAGCAGCAGGCCGCCGGCCTCAGAGCGGCGCAATGCCGGTCGCGAGCAGGAGCTTCGCATACAACACATTGCGATACGCATCCCGCCCACGGAACCCAGGATCATCGACATATCGCTTCTCGCCGCGCGCAGCCACGTTCGGATTGAGGCGCTTTCCGCCGAGCCCTACATGGAGAAAGTCGAACCACTGGGCAGAGGTGAGGTATCGGGGAGGGCGCCGCGACACCGTTGCATCATGATGGTCGGCTTCCTCGCGTTCGCGCTCAACTCTTGCACGGATCACACTACTCAAACAGTGGCCGACCCCGCCCAAGTCCTCCCGCAGTTCGAAGTGTCTCTACCGCAGGACATCACGCTACAGTGTCTCTCTAGCCCGAAGTTCGGTGGAGTGAAACAGACGTAAGCTGTTGCCTGATTGTGCGTTGCATGCCCTTCACGCGTGCACGCGACATGGACACAGCCGGGATGCCTACACGCGCACGCCGAGCAGCTCGAAGACGTGTTGTTGCCCGGC
>JBBSJC010000706.1:0-3837 GCA_038257655.1 Polyangiales bacterium
GCGGGCTGCCTTGCGAGTCACCCGCGACTGTCGCTTGCGAGCCGTCGGCCTTTGGCGCAGCGGCGCCCCGCCCGTAGAGCGCGAGCTGCCAGTTCAGCTCTTCCTTGGACAGCTTTGCGCGATAGTAAGCATGCACGCAGGTCCCGTCGACGTCTTCGTAGGGCGCACTGCATTGCTCGCGCTTGGGCATGAATGCGGGAGCATCACGGCTGGGTACCCGCCTTTGAACGCTCCTGTCATGCTCGCTATCCTTCCCGCTCTCAGTCGTTCGCTTCGCAGACTGCTCCTTAGGAAGCTCCGGCGTGAGGGACGGGACATCGCTGGTGCATCCTATACTCCCGGAGGCAAGTAACCAGCAGCTTAGGCGGGTGATGGCGCGCAGGTTGTCCATGGAACCAAGCTACCACTACCAGGTCTGTCTTGCCGCAGCGCTTGTTGAGCCTCTAACGGGGACGTGAACATCCAACGCCCGCGCCGGTGGCCTCAATGGGAAGCGTCGTGCCAGTAAACCGGCAGCACCTGCAAGCACCAGCGTGCGGTGAAGACGAAGCGCTGGCGCGGCCTTTGCGTGTCACCACGCGCGAACGCCCCGAAAGCCGCGAAAGCAAGGCACCTTACGTTCCGGTGGATCGGGCAAAAAGGTGACGAATCGAAAACAAGCGATCGCCATCGGGCTGTCCGAGGCACGAAGCGAGGGCGCCAAGGTGCCCAAGAAGAAAAGTGACTGTCTGCCAAGCCCCGGAGGGTCACGGGCGTTCTGCCTCAGTGAGGCAAGTCGCGCAAATCGCTCGGGCGTGTCTCGATACTTGGCTCGGTCACCTTTCTTATCGGCGAGTACTTAGTAGATTGATCGACGGATCCCGTGGGATCTGAAAGGAGAGCGAGATGACGCGCACGTCCGTTTTAGCGCTGGCTCTGCTCTTGGGCGGCTTGAGCAGTCTCAGTGCATGCCATAGCGATCCGAATCGGAGAGTAAGGGGAGCAGCTGCCGACCAGCACGTGGTCGCCCCGGACCCGGACGGAATCGCACGCGAACACCTACAACGCGACAATCAGGCGAACCCCTACCAGGGCACCGAGCAAGTCGATCCCGAGCAGCGCGAGTATGCCCGGGCCTCGCGGGAGCGCTTGCGTGCGATCGCAGCGCGCGCCGAGGAGCTACAGAAGCAGCGTGAAGACATCCCCGTCGCCGCCCAGGGCGATGCTGCAGCCACGCTCAATCTACTGCCGCGCAAGTACGAACAAACCGAACGGGAGATCGACGCGCTCGAGACGCTGACCAGCGAGAAATGGCAGCAACGGCGCCACGAGGTGGACCGCAGCCTTGTCAACCTCGAGCGCTCCCTCGACCGCGCGCAGGCACGTTAGGCCAGCGCTAGACAAGCTCTTCGCCAAACAGCCTGACTCTTCGCCAAACAGCCAAGCTCTTCGCCGAACAACCAGGCTCTTCGCCAAAGCCGGGTCTGCCGATGACTACGCTACTCAGCGCTGGCCGGCGGATCGAGCGCGGGCTGCTCTTGATCCAAGCGGCCAAGGTCTCGCTGGGCGGGCCCGGTTAGCACGTGCCCGTAGGGATCAAAGCGCGAACCGTGACACGGACAATCCCAAGAGCGCTCTGCGCGGTTCCAGGCGACGATGCAGCCTAGGTGCGGACACTTGGCGGAGCATTCGTGGCGCTGTCCGTCGTCATCCACGTAGACAGCGACGCGGCGCATGCCCCGGCGTAGCACCGCGCCGTGTCCGGGCTCAATCTGTGGCAGCGCGCGATCGCCTGGCAGCAGCCATTGGCCGTAGTGGAGTGCCACGTTGACGTTCTCTTTGACGAACTCGCGTGCGGCTTCGCGGCCCAGGATTTTGCGCGATGGGTCGTACAGATCCTTCCAGGGGTTGGACCTGTCGCAGATAAGGTCGCTTATCAGCACACCGGCCAAGGCCCCATGGGTGATGCCATTTCCGGAGTCGCCTGTGACGATGTACACGTGGGGGTTCAGTCCGGGATTTTTGCCGATGAAGGCAAGCCCATCCGCAGGCTCCTGAACCTGACCGGACCAACGAAACTGCACGGCGCCTGCGGTCGGGAAGCGCTCCATCGTCCAGTCTTCCAAGCGCGCCCAGCAATCCTCGGGCGAGCTGTCTTGCCCGACCTTGTGGTCTTCGCCGCCCACGAGCAGCAGGTCGTCATCTCCCGCGAGCCGCAGGTAATGGTAAGGGTCGCCAGTATCCCAGTAGAGCGCGCGCGGGATCGAGCCTTTCAGTACGGGTACGCCGATCACGTAGGAGCGGTAGGGTGCTTGTTTCGTGTGCATGGCGAAGCGATCGATGATCGGCGTGTTCGTTGCGACCACGACCGAGCCCGCCACGAGCGACTCGCCCCCTTCCAGTTGCACACGCAAGGGGGTGTCCTCTTGCACGCCCGTGACATGGGCGCCGGTGATGATCTTACCACCCATGCGTGTGATCGCTTTGGCGAGCCCAAGCAAATAAGCCATCGGATGAAACTGGGCTTGATTGCGAAAGCGTAGAGCAGGACCCGAAAGAAATGGCACAGGCGCGTGAGGCAAAAGGTCCACTTCGAGGCCGGCGCGCTGAGCGGCAGCAAGCTCCTGCTCGAGCTCGTGGCGATCTGTGCCAGCATGGAGAAACAGAAACCCGTCAACGCGACTGAACGCGCAGGCGATATCTTCTGCGTTTGCAATCGACTCGATACTAGCGATCGCAGCCGTGTGGCTCGCCGCGGCAAGTCGCGCGCCTTCCTCACCGTGCATGCGCTCGAGCATAAAAAAGTGATCATCGAGCGCGTTCGCGATATGGGCGGTGGTTCGCCCTGTTTCGCCGCTGCCGATGTTTCCCTTGTCCAACACCACCACGGACTTACCTGCCCGCAGCAAATGGTACGCGATCGAAAGTCCTGCCATGCCGGCGCCGATGATCGCCACGTCCACCAGGTGCGTGGGTAAGGACGGGCTTGTGTGCTCGCTTGCTCCCTGGTTGTACCAGAGGGGCAGGCTCTCTCCGCTCATGCGCGTGGGGTCGTACATGACATCGCCGTTCTGCGAAGTGCGTGCCACGCTCGACCCGGCCGCAAAGCGTTGTGCGCAAGAGGCTCGTTCGTTGAGCTTTGAAAACTTACGGTTCTAGTTGACTAAGGCGAAAGCGACCCATGTGGCGCCCACGCACTGCGCAGATGTTCGTTCAAGGCTGATTCAACTCGCGATGCGATCGAGGCGTGTTGGCGCTGACGCCTCACGAGCGTGCTTGACTTGAGCCACCCGCCGCTTGACCTGAGCCGTGCGTTTGTTCACCTGCGCAACCGGGGGCATTTGCGTGACCTGCAAGATGCATTGCGCGACGGCTTGGGGATCGTCGTACATGGGCACGTGGCCCACTCCCGGCAGGACCACCCACTCGGCGAAGGGTAGTACACGACGCCAGCGCTCCGAGTAGCCGCGCATGGGAAGGAGCCTGTCGTGCTCGCCCCAGACCAAGCGAATCGGACAGGTATGATCGAATGGGTGGGCGAGCGGCTGGGTAGGCAACGCCTTGACGACCCCCTCGAAGATCGCGCATCGCCAGGCTGCCTCCATGAAGGCTTTGGCCTGTAGCGGAGTCAGACGCTCAGGCCGAGCGAACGCGTCGCGCAGTACCCATTTGCGCGACAGCGACGAGCGGCACAGCAAGCCCGCCAACGGGCCGCCCAAAGAAAGCAGCGCCTTGGTAGCCTGAAACTTCCTGACGATGCGCCGATGCTCAGAGCTGCCATATTCCCAGCCCCCGCCTGGCGCGATCGCGACCACCGAATGGGCCCGACCGCGGCGCGCAAGCTCGATCGCGAGCCAA
>JBBSJC010000707.1:0-3811 GCA_038257655.1 Polyangiales bacterium
CTCAATCAAGGCGTCTACGGTTGGTACCGACGCGTCCAAGGTCGGGATGCACACGTACTTGCGACCGTTGCGAACTTCCATCGGCTCGACGAACTCGGCGGTCATATCGAGCACCACTCCGATGCGGGCGGGCAGCTCCCAATGCTCAGCGCGGCGGCCCAGGTACATACCGCGCGCCACTTCGTGCCAGGGGTCTTCATGACCGAGCACGCGTACGCCGTACCAAGCGAGCTCTGCGACGCCGAGGTAGGGCATGAGCGGCAGCGTCATGTGCCAGAGTAAGGTTCCGTCGGCTTGCTTACCGAGCACCCACGGCCCGAGCCCTACGTAGCCGAACCCCACGACGACCAGGCTGAATGCCGGCCAGGCCAGTACCCACGTGATGCCCCCGAAGTGACCCATCAGCGCGGCAAAGAACGTGGCCAGGCAGAGAAAGAACACGCCCATCGCCAGATGCATGGTGAGCATCGGCCAAATCGCCGTGAGCTGGCGAATATGAAAGCGTGCGATGGAGGCCAAGCGTTGCATTCGGTGGGGTACGACCATTCAAGCCCGCCCAGGACGGGGACTGCAAGCCCTTGCGTTCTGAGTGTCGACTTCTGTTCAGACTGCAGTGTCGGCTGCGTTTTGCAAGCCGCGATACTGCCGCGCCAGGACCGACTGCAGGGGGGCCATAGATCCTCAGATCGCCCAACCAGCTCAGCGTTCCACGCCCCAGAGCGCATCGATCAGTCTGGCGGTCATATCCTTGCCAAAGAAACGCTCGGCAAGCGCGTTGACTGGATCGCGGCTGGCCACTTCACGACGAATGTACAGATCGCGTTCGTTCATGGCTTTCTGCTCGGCGAGCGGCAGCTTCACCGCGTCGTTGATCCAGTTGATCCAGGTGTCACAACGCTGGAAGTACTCGTCTCGCAGCTCGCCCATCAACGGTAAGTCCACGTTGCCCACGTGACAAATCGCGTTCGGCGACAAGCACACGCGCATATACACGCTCTCGCTGATGAAGAAGCTCAGGCGCTTGTCGGCGCGCCATTTGAGCGCCTGCTTGTTGTAGGGCTCGTAGTATTTGTCGCCATACTCCGCGTTTGCCCATAGGTCGCGACGGGGCGGAAAGTCCGTGTAAGCGAACAAATCGGGCACGGTTCCGAACACGAAGGAGATGTGGGGCACGTCCGTTTGGGGACCAAGCCAGACGTTGAGGTGCATGTTGCAGAAGCTTGACTTGGGCTGCCCGGTCCACGAATAGACGAGCCAGTCGACCTCGGGACCGCTGAATGTGCGCAGGGAGCCCTCGAACTTACCGTCCGCACTCTGATAGGACTCCCACTGCTTCGACGAAGGGTGCTGCGTCAGCTCAAAGCGCGCGCTGAGCTTGTTGAACAGGCCGACCAAGGTCTCCCACAACACCTCGAAGGCGGCGCTGTTGTCCACGTTCGGACGTGCGTTGTACAGGTCCTCGATCGACTTAATGGCTCGCTGTTCCTCTGCCATGCTCAACTCCCTCTTGGTCGACAACGCAGGCCCGACTGAGTTGGTTCGGCCCCAGGTCGCGCTGCCAGCCGCAATGTACGACGACTATACAACGGGTCAAAGCTCTATGCATACCGGTTAGTAGTTTTACCGACTCGACGGTTTCGTTCGAATCGTATAGTCTCCGGTCGCATGGGCCTACCCCTCCATGAGCTGCTGCAGCGCGGGCAAATCCTGATCGCAGCCGGTGCCTACGATGCCTTTTCGGCACGGTTAATTGAAGCGGCGGGCTTCGAGTGTGTGTTCATGAGTGGGGCTGGGATCTCGTACACGCGCCTAGCGCAGGCGGACGTGGGGCTTGTGAATCAGTCAGAGATGGCTGAAGCGGTGGCGATGCTCCGCCGGGGCACGCAGCTGCCGCTTTTGTGTGACGCCGACAACGGCTACGGAAATGCGATGAACGCCGCGCGCACGGTGCAGATGTTTGAAGCGGCCGGCGCAAACGCGATCCAGATCGAAGACCAGAGCTTCCCGAAGCGCTGCGGTCACATGGCGGGCAAGAAGCTCATCGGCAGGCGTGAGATGGTGCTCAAGATCCGTGGTGCGGTGAAGGCGCGCCGCTCGTCAAGCACCTTGATTATCGCGCGCACGGATGCGCGTACGGTCGAAGGGCTCGATGCTGCGATCGCGCGCGCTCGGGAGTATCAGCAGGCCGGTGCGGACATCTTGTTCGTCGAGGCGCCGCTCGATCGGGATGAGCTGCGTGAAGTGACCAAGCAACTGCCGGGCATTGCCCATGTGGTGAACATGGTCGAAGGCGGAAAGACGCCGCCCTTCCCCGCCGAAGAGCTGCAAAGCTTCGGTTATCAGATCGCGCTCTACCCCAATACGTTGCTGCGCGTGTTTGCACGGGTCGGCGCGCAGGTGCTCGCTGAGCTCAAGCGAACGGGCAGCACCGAGCATCTGCTGGACCGCATGCTCAGTTTCGATCAGCTCAACCAGCTTCTGGACATCGACGCGTTTACGCGCGCTGAGCACGAGCTCGTACCGAATGAGCAGGAGAGCCCTGCCCTAACCCGCCCTCGTACATAGGAGCGCCCCTTCATGGCCATCGAGTTCGACAAAATCATCAAGAACGTGCGCGTCGTGCGCCCGAACAAAAACGGGGTCGACCAGCTCGATCTGGCGATCAAGGGCGGAAAGTTCGCCAAGGTTGCGCCTGAGCTCGCGGTGAGCCGCGCCAAGGAAGTGATCGATGCCAAGGGTTTGCTCGGCTTTCCGGGGGTCGCCGACGCGCACATGCATACCGGCATCTACTCGCCGCTTGCAGACGACATCGGTCCGGAATCGCGAGCGGCGGCCATGGGCGGCGTGACGTCGAGCATGAACTACATCCGCACCGGGGCTTACTATCTCAACAAGACTGGGCCTTACAGCGAGATCTACCCCGAGATCCTGGAGATCTCGAAGGGTAAGTACCATGTGGACTATTGCTACCACGTGGCGCCGATCGCCCCATCGCACATCCAAGAAATGGAGATGTTGGTCGAGAAGTTCGGCGTGACCAGCTTCAAGATCTTCATGTTCTACGGCAGCTACGGCTTGCATGGCCGCTCGAACACGCAAAAAGACTTTTTGATGATCGACGAGGACGAGCGCTACGACGTGGCGCACTTCGAGTTCATCATGCGCGAGCTGACGCGCATCATTCAGGCGCATCCGGACAAGAAGGATCAACTAAGCCTGAGCTTGCATTGCGAGATCGGCGAGATCCTGACGGCTTACACGAAGCTTGTGGAGAACGAAGGCAAGCACACCGGCCTGCGTGCTTACCATCACTCGCGTCCCCCGCACTCGGAGGGTCTGGCGATTTGGATCGCCTCGTACCTCGCGAACGAGACCGAACTGCCCAACATCAACCTACTGCATCTAACGTCGCGCAAGGCGCTGGAGTCGGCGCTGACGATGCAGAAGGTATTCCCGCACATCAACTTCAAGCGCGAAGTGACGATAGGTCATCTTTTGCTCGACGTGGACTCGCCCGCCGCGTCGCTTGCCAAGGTGAACCCTCCGATCCGTCCGCGCGAAGATGTGGAGCGTCTGTGGGAGGCGCTGCTCAATCGCGACATCGATTGGGTCGTCAGCGATCATGCGTGCTGCTCCCACGAAAAGAAGGTCGACAAGGCGCAGCCGAACAACATCTTCGCGGCCAAGAGCGGCTTTGGAGGCACGGAGTATTTGCTGCCCGGTCTGGTGAGCGAGGGAAGCAGGCGCGGCATGAGTTACAACCACATGGCGGAGCTGCTTTCGTGGAATCCCGCGCAGCGCTACGGCCTGA
>JBBSJC010000708.1:0-3799 GCA_038257655.1 Polyangiales bacterium
ACGGCGACTAGAGGTAAGGTCGCGTCGCCCTGCTCAAGCAGAGGCCGCAGGTCGTAGACTCCGATGCTGCGATCCATGAAGTTGTGGACGTAAAGTGTGCGGCCATCGTCGGCCACATGCACCGCCTGCGGCGCACGCCCCGTATCCACGCGAAACAGCTCGCGCTTGCCATAGGCATCGAGCACCGCAACTTGGCGACTCGTCTCCAAGGTTACAAACAGGTACACCCCGCTTGGGTGATACACTGCGGCGCTCGCCAGGCTCGCGTTGTCGTGGTCGACCCGCGCTGCGTAGTCCTCGACTTCGTAGGCGAGATCGATGCGTGAGCTAATGGCGCGCACCGTGTTCTGAAAGTCGAGGTTGAGGGAGTCGCGCAGCGTACCGCGTTGAATGTTGTCCTGCTTCGAGGGAATCCAGGCGCTCAGCCCGTCGGGCGAAATAGCGGGCGCACCCAGGTAGTTCGGCACGCCGCGGCCGGAGACTGTGGTATCCGGCTTGTCGCTATGACGCAGCGTTACGCTGCGACTCAATGTCATGTTCGCAGGGTCGACGACCAGCACGTCCGCCCCCTGCAATGCGCCTCCCACGCTGGTTTGCACCACGGCCGTGCCTTCGCCGGGTTGAAAGCGCGTGATGAAACGCGAGACGAGCAAACGCTCGCCTGCGGCCGTTAGCGCCAGCTGTCGCGGATTGGTTCCGACATCGAGGTCGGCCACAACAGCCCCCGCATCACTCAGCTTGAGCAGACGGCCGGTCGCCTCCAGTGTCACATAAGGGCAGCCATCGGCGTCGATCACGATGCCAAACGGCCTCGAGCCACGCGGCAGGCTTACCGTGTGAAAGAGCGTAAGGGTGGAGGGATCGATGATGCTCAGGCTGCTTGACGCCTGATTGACGACCCAAATCCGCCCGTGCTTGTCGAGGGCGAGGCTGCGCGGCTGGCTGCCGACGCTTACCTCGCCAATTTTGGTGCTATCGGCAGTATCGAAGATCGACACGCTGTCATTGTCGGGATTGACTAGCCACAGTCGCGGGCTCGCTTGGTTACGCGGCTCAAGCACCATTTGGCTTGAAGCGCGCGGGCGCCCGACGGTAGAAGGCCCCGAGATCGCCTGCACAAAGGAGCGCGAGCTCGCGCCCCCCTCGCTGTTGCGCGCAGTAATGGTGACTGTGTATACCCCGGGGGCCGCATAGGTATGGCTCGCTTCCGGCGCGCTGGTGAAAGGGGTACCGCTGCCGTCACCAAAGCTCCACTGGTATTCAAAGGGTCCGCTACCGGTGGCCGAGGCCGTGAAACTGGCGCTCGCCCCCGCTGCCACGAGCGCCGTCGCTAGCGGTGCAACCGTGGGGGGTTGCATGTTGACAAGCCAGGTGAAGCGCGTGCTGGCGCTTTCGCCCCGGCCGTCGCTGACGCTCACGCTGACGCTATAGCTGCCCGACTGCACAACCGTGCCGCTGACAAGCCCACTGCTCGCTGCGATCGATAAGCCCGCAGGCAGGCCGCTCGCGCTGTACACCAGGGCATCACCGTCGGGATCACGTGCCAGTATCGCAAGCGAGGCTTGGGCGCCTACTACCAGGTTTTCTGGGAGCGGCTGCGTCAGCACCGGAGCGCGGTTGGCGGCGAGCCGACCATACACTTCGACCTCTGTCAGCTGCAGGAAGTTGGTGCCTGCAAGCTGCACGCGCACGTAGCGAGCACGGGTGTTGAGTGGCACAAGCTGCGTGGCCGCCGCAGCGCCTGCCAAGTGGACACTCGTCACATTCCCCTCGGCGCGGAGCTGCGCAAGGGTCCGGCCCGCCATCGGCTCATCCGAGGCGAGCACGTAGGCATTATCGAGCCGGTCTTTGCAACAGTCGCCACGATTCCACAGACGCACGGCTTCGATCTGATGACTTGCACCCAGGTCGACCTCCCACCAAGCGTTGACCTCGGAATTGGTATGACTGACCGAGCCAGCCCCATAGGCACCGTTATGGTTACCATCCACCGCGCGCGCCGCGGAGGCGCTCTCATAGGTGGAGGACTGGGTCGCCATCTTTCGCCTTGCCACGTTGTGAAAGTACACCGTCTTTTCTGCAGCAGCTGCAGCGAGGGAAGACAGATCTCCTTCGGAAACGGCATCACCCCAGCTCACGCCATCCGAGCTAACAAAGATGCGGTACTGGGCCACATGACCGTTGCTGCTTCCATCCTGGCGGGGCAGATAGCGCAGGGCACTCAGCTCAAAGGTGCCGCCCAGATCGATTTTGAACCAGTGGGGAGGTGCCGGATTCGCGGCCTCCCATTGCGTATGCCAAATAGTGGCCGGGTTGCCGTCGATCGCGTTGACCGCAGCCGTTGCGGCCCCTGCACTATCAGCGGTCACCGTCCAGCCGTCGCGCGCCAGCGCCTGACCATTTGAATCGAGCAGGTTCAGCTCCGCAGCGGAGCTCCATGGATTCTTACTGAGCTCAGAGAGAGCTTCAAACAGCACGAAACGCGTCGCGCCCGGCTCGCTCACCGTCCAGGCAAACTGGGTGCTGACGGTCTGCTGCCCATCCGCTGCGCTCACTTCGACGAGAAAGCGCCCGGGCGCGCTTGGCCGGCCCTCGATGACGCCGCTCTCGGAGTCGATGGTAAGCCCAGCGGGCAGACCGATCGCAGCAAATGTGAGCGTCTCGTCGTTCGGGCTTGTCGCCTGCAGCGCGAGCGCCGTCTCAGCGTCGAGGGTAGTCGCTTGATTTTCTACGGGCTGTAGACGCAGCGGCGAAGGCGCACCGATACGGACGATGCGCGCAACCGAAGGCACCCCACTTTCATCGAGCGCAAACAGCATGTACAGGCCGGGCAGCGCCCAACCCGGGTTGCTCGGCACATCGACGGCGTAGCTGTTGACGCCAGTGGCGCGGAACGTGAGCGGCAGCCGGCGCTGGTCATTGTTCAGGGCGTGGGTCGTCGAAGACGAGCGTACGAGCGCAAACGCGGCGATCGGGCTGTCGGTCGTCACGGCCATCGTGGTTCCATGATTGGCGGCTTTTGGCGCGCTCAGGATCACGGGCTGTACCGCCAGGCTACCGTCCGCCGCAAAAAGGTAAGGTGGACTGAGCACCTGCAGGTCGGCATGATTGGCCGCGCAGTTATTGCCGCACAACCCGCCGCCTGCCGACAGGACGCGACCATCCGGCAACAGGAGCGCGATGCTGTGGTAATTGCGCGGTACAGCCATCGGTGGCAACGCCACGAAGGTTTCGGTTACGGGGTCGAACAACTCGGGTGCAAGCACCGAATTGTTATCGGAGAAGCCGACCGCCACGGTTGCGCCCCCGATCACGACCACTTGACCATTCGGCAGTACCACGGAGTTGTGGAACGCGCGGCGGTAGGCCATGGGCTGGACCTTACGCACGTTGACGTCGGCACCGAGCTCGATGATGTAGCTGTTGGCGTTCGAGATGATGCCGTCATACCCCGCAGCGCCGCCGATCTTGAGGATACGCCCCACGTCGTACATGACCGCGCTGCCGTTGATGCTGAACTCGTCATCTCCGCGACGCGTGGCCGCCGTTACCCGGCCATTCCCGCTCGTGTCGATCCAGTGCATGTTGACGCCGGGTCCCGCGTGGAACACGCGACCGTTGCCGGCAGACAGTAACCATAGGTGACTATCCATGCCGAAGTTGCGCGTGGTATCGACGGACAGAAAGGGATCGATCAACACACCACTAAGACGGCGCCAGCCCGCGCCGTCGCTCCACACTTCGCCGTGTTTGTTGCCGACACCGCCGGCCCAGGAGCCGCCAAGCGTGAGTACGGTGC
>JBBSJC010000709.1:0-3797 GCA_038257655.1 Polyangiales bacterium
CGGAATGATCAAGCTCACCATCGGGAGCGACTCTGGCAACGCATAGTGGGTGCGGTACGTGCCCGAGTCCATTAGCTCGACGCTAGCCTGAATGCCGCGCCGTTTGAAGTGCCCTTCGAGCGCACGTTGGCCGGCCACCTGCGCGTAGGGCTTGGCTTCTCCTGCGCAGGCGGTGCTGTGTGGATGCGCCCGCCAGCTATATAGAACACGAGGGATGTGGTGTATCTGCCTGCGCTCGATACGTTCCACGCAGCGCAGCGCCAGATCGTAGTCCTGAGATCCTTCCATGCCGATTTGAAATCCACCGACCTCGCGCACGAGCTTGACGTCGTACACTCCAAGGTGGCAGATAAGGTTGTACGAGTGGAATAGCTCCTCGTTATAATCACTCTTGAAGTGCGGGTCGTGTCGCTCCCCGTCCGGACCCAGCTTATCCTCGTCGGAGTACAGCAGACGAACGTCCTTGATTTCGTTGATTGCATCCGCAACCCAGAACAACGCGTGCTCGCGCAAGACGTCGTCGTGATCCAAGAGCGCGATCCACTCACCCGTCGCAAGCGCCAAGGCGCTATTCGAGGCAGCCGAGATGTGGCCGTTCTCGGTCCGAAAGGTAACTTTGATCCGGGAGTCCAGTCGCGCGTAGTGCTCTAGGATGCCGCGGACGGTCGGATTGGTCGACGCATCGTCTGCAATGCAGAGCTCCCAATGCCGATAGATCTGAGTGCGTACCGACTCGATTGCTTCGATGAGCCAACGCAGCTCCGGATTGTAGGTCGGCATGACGATCGAGATGCGCGGTTTCGTGCTTAGACCCTTTGCGCGTCTGCTGAGTACTGCGCGAGCTTCGTCGGTAAGGGTGTCGTAAGTTCGGACCCATTTGGCATAGTCGTTTCGCCCGTCGGCTCCGGATTTCGCACGCGCCTTGTTCGCCCCGACTCCGAGATGCTTTTGCGGCTTGCCGTGTTTGGCGACTGGGGCAAGGCGCACGCGTCCCAGGCACAGGTTTGCGAAGCGCAGCGCAGCGCCTAACGCGCCCTTTTCGCGGAATACTTTGCGTACGCGGCGCGACGCTCGGTAGTAGCCACCTTGCGGTGCGGCCGATTCGAGGGTGGCCTTCAGCTTCTTTCTAGCGATTCGCAGAGGCCGCGTGAGCCGCCACGAACGGGCCTTGAGCAGAACGGCTCTAGATTTCTCAGCCTTTACCAGTGCTTGCTCCAGTTTGTTGACCTGGCGCTTTGAGGCGACGAGGCGTTTTGTAGTCCTCTGATGTTGCTGCTCGTGTTCGTTGCCGGCGAGCACTAGCTCCGTGACGGTGGCGGCGCTGGAAGCTACTTCGGCTTCACGCCTTGCAAGAACACTCCTCAGACGGTTGACCTCTTCATGGAGCGTCGAGACATCGCCCTGCAGTGCGGCTACGTCTTTTGCGAGGCGCGCGAGATCCGCGATGCGCAGGGGAAGCTCCTCGTCGGGCGGCATAGGTCGCGTCGACCATGAGTTACCCTCCTGGCTGGCCTCTGCGCGTGCGCTTCCACTCAAGCTAACGACCTGGGGCTCCACCGCGGCGAGCGAACCGACGACAATACGGGTACCCACCTCATTCTGCTGGCGGCGCGCCTTCCGTATCACACACATCGAGTTCGAGAACTCCACGGAGTGGACATGTGCGAGCTCTTCCTCCGCCAGAGCAGCGCCATACCTAGCCAAGATACCTTCAAGGACGTCACAGCGTGCCTTCGCGACGCCCCAGTGTTCATGATGAATGGCGTCCGCAACGCGCTTGAAGAACGAAACCGAGGAATACGGGTCATAGAGACCACCTTCGAACTCAGCCCAGTAGCTGCAATGCAAGTCCTCCACCACGAATACGCCGCCATCGGACAGTAGCGGAAAGTATCGGGCGAACGCCTTCACTACGTCGCTTGAGCGATGCGAGCCATCGTCTATCACGACGTCGAAGCTGTTCGAATGCGCGATGATCTTTGCTTGAGTCTCGTCCGAGTTGGCATCACCGACCACCACCGCTACACGCGGGTCGTCGTAGCGTAAGGCTCGACACCTCTCGTTGATGTCACAACCGACGAGCACTGACGCGGATGGGAAGTACTTGGACCAGATCTCGAGCGAGCCGCCATTCTGAATGCCAATCTCCAAGAACCGGATGGGGCGCTCACGCTGGTTGAGAAGGATTCGGTCATACTCCTGAAGGTACGACGCCCATTTGTCGGAGACTTTGCCAGTGTGTGCTGCGTAGAGTTCTTCAAGCGTCTGCAACGTCATCGCATCCTTCCACATTCGCGCGTTCGTCTTGGCACAGGGTCATCGGCACGGACCAGCTGGTGTGGCCAGTCGCAACGGCATCATGAAGGGGCCCTCGACATGGGTCCAGGATGACCGCCCCTTGCTAGGCTCAGCTCCCGACTGTATACGTCGAACAAGCCATGGACCTAGCGCATTCCCCCGTCAAGGCCGTGCGACCGAGCGTCCTCTTTGTCACCGGTTTAGAGCGGCCCGAGGACGGAAGTCGGGTGTACAGGTGCACGTATCAGGCAAAGCAGTTGCGCAATGCGGGGCTACCGGTGTCGATCGTGTTCGACGATGACGCTTCCCTGAAGCTACTGGATAGTGCCGACATCGTCATCATGGCTCGCTGCAAAATGAGCGCGCCAAATCTCGCGCTCGCACGCGCGGCTCGGGGGGCGGGGAAAGTCCTGTTCGGGGATCTGGACGACAAGATCTTCGAGCCGTGGGACGTTCATACGCGTGGTGCTCTGCGCAGTAGGCCGTTGGGCGCCCGGGACGATATCGCCATCGAAAAGGCGATCGCTGGTGAGCGCAGCATCCTGGGCCTCTTGCCCCTGTTCGATCGCGTGATCACGTCGACGCCGGGACTCAAGGATGCGCTTGAGGAGCTTGGCATCCCCGCTCACGTAGCGCGCAATGCCTTGGACACCGACGTCGCGATTCCCATGAAACGTGAGCCTGCTGAATTGCGTTCGCTGCTCGTCATGTCGGGTACGCGGACGCACGACGCAGATCTACGGTTGATTGCTGCCCCACTTGCACGCTTCTTGTATGAGAACCCTTCGATTGTCTGCACATTCCTCGGGCCGCTCAGTCTCGCTGGACCGTTGCGAGGGCTGGCCAATGTGCAGACCAAGGACAAGCTCCCACTGGCCGAGCTCTATCCGTTTATCGCCAAGCACGACCTATGTCTCGTGCCGCTCGAGGACTCCCTTTTCAACGACTGCAAGTCCGCGATCAAGTTTCTGGAGTGCGGCGTCGTTTCAGTGCCGGTCGTCGCAAGCCCGCGTCGGGAGTTCCGAGATCTCATCCGCGACGGAGAGACAGGCTTTCTCGCGTCGGACGATTTTGACGCCTGGTATCGTATGCTTTGCAGGCTGAGAGATAACCCAGGGTTGCTCCGTAAAGTCGCCCGCAATGCGCACCACGAGGTACTGAAAGAGCATACCGTTGCGGCCCGTGGTTCGGTGCTTGCGGACTTTCTCTCGTCGGCCTGGGATATACACACGTCGAGCGTGCGAGCAATAGCGGTATGATGGATTACCCCAATCACTCGCGACCCTTGCTTTTGGTAAGCGTCACGCGACCCGATGAGGTGGACCTCGCGAGGGGACTAGTGCTTTCGCAGCAGAGTTGGTGCGATTTCTTCCTGCTGTTTGCGCAGGAGGCTCTGGTCGAACGCTATGGGAGGCTCGAACATGCATTCGCTACCGATGCTCAGGCCTGTGTGCTCAACCCGCAGCGATTCGCAGCGGTCATCTCGTTCTCTGGAACTC
>JBBSJC010000710.1:0-3754 GCA_038257655.1 Polyangiales bacterium
CGAGGAGATCGTCGAGCGCTTCGACCAGTACGTCACGCGCGTGGGTGCCCCTGACAATCCGACGGCGGTGCGCTTTCCGCCCGTTTTGAACCGTAAACACTTTCAGACCAGCGGCTACCTCAAGAACATGCCGCAGCTGGCCGGTACCATCCATAGCTTCGAGGGCGACCAGAAGGCGCACGTGGCCCTGATCCAAGCCCTCGACGAGGGTAAGGATTGGGCCGAGCACCAGAAGATGACCGACGTGGTGCTCATGCCCGCCGGCTGTTATCCGCTCTACCCGACGCTGCGTGGCAATCAGCCGGCAGAGGGACGTTTGATGGACGTCTTTTCTTACTGTTTCCGGCACGAGCCTTCGATCGACCCGGCGCGCATGCAGATGTTCCGTATGCGCGAATATGTGCGTATCGGTCAGCCTGAGCATGTGCAGACGTGGCGCTCCGGGTGGCTCGACCGCGGGCTTGCGATGATGCAAGCGCTCGAGCTCAACGTGCACATTGCGCTTGCCAACGACCCGTTTTTTGGGCGCACCGGACGCATGCTCGCGGCCAATCAGCGCGAACAAGAGCTCAAGTACGAGCTCGTGGTACCGATCACCTCCGAAGACAATCCGACCGCCGTCCTGTCGTTTAACTACCACCAGGAGCTGTTCGGCGGCCTGTACGAGATTCAGGTCGCGGGCGCGACGGCTCACACGGGCTGCGTAGGCTTTGGCATGGAGCGCGTGGCGCTGGCGCTGCTCAAGACTCACGGCCTCGATCCCAAGGGCTGGCCCCAGGGCGTGCGCGAGAAGCTCTGGCCGTGAAGACGGAAATCCTACCCCTCGACGCCACGCGTTACGAAGCCCATGCGCTGCATCGTGGTGAACGCGCGTGGATGGAGACGAACTGCTACGCGGACCTGTGGATCGAAGTCTTGCACGGCTTTGGCTATGAGCCGACTGCGCTCTTACCATTCACACTGGGCCTCGATTTCGAGGGCGATCAGTGGCTGTTTTTCAAACCACCGACGGGAGACCTGCTCGACCTGTACGGGGTCGACGTTCAGGAGCTGAACATCTGGCGCAACCTGCTCGATCACGTCGTTGAGCAACTCTCACGCAAGCGTGTGGTGATGGTCGAGATGGACGCTTTTTTCCTGCCGGATACGGCAGGGGTCAGCTATCGCTTGGCGCACACCAAAACGACGATCGGCATTCAGAGCATCGATCGCGAAGCGCGCACACTCGGCTATTTTCATAACGCGGGTTACTTCAGCCTTGCAGGTGATGACTTCACTGCCCTATTCGGCCTCGGGCGCGAAAAGCGCGACGATGAGCTCGTGCCCTATACCGAGTTTGCGAAGCTTCAGGTCAACCCCGGCATCGCGAACGCTGAGCTCTTGCAGCGTTCGCTGCAGCTATTGCGTAAGCACTTGGCGCGCAGGCCCGCAGATAACCCGTTCACGCGCTTTCGCGAGGGCTTTTCGGCTGATGTAACGTGGTTGAGCAGTCAGCCCCAGGAAGTATTTCATCAGTATTCGTTCGCAACTCTACGCCAGTGTGGCGCCTGCTTCGAGCTTGCGAGCTCCTACATGCAATGGCTGACGCAGAGCGGGCAGCCAGGTTTCGAAGCAGCCGCCAAAGCGTTCGAGATCATCGGCACCCAGGCCAAGACCTTACAGTTCAAGGCTGCACGGGCGGTCGTCCTCAAGCGCGCCGTCGATTTTGCGCCCATGCTCGATGCCATGGAACAATCCTGGCAACACGGTATGGATTCGCTCGATGCGCAGCTGAAGGCATAGCGCAGCATGTCGCGCCCCCCCATCGTCAGCTCCCATAGCCACTTCGCGCTTGAACGCTTCGAGCTGGTGAGCACAAACAGCGATCATTACGCGGTGCCGGCGGACGTCGTGTGGGAGGGGGCGCTCAGCCTTGCATGTCCGGGTACGGTCGCAGAGGCGCTCGATCGCGTGGGAAAGCTTGCCTGGTCGACGCCGCCTGATCTCGATGGTCAAGATCATTGGCTACGCTGCCGTATGCCTGAGGCTTTGCCCGCGGGCGATCAGGTCTTGGTGTTCGAAGGCCTCGCCACGCTTGCGGAAGTCTGGCTCGATGGGCAGCGCATCCTGAGCACGAGCAACATGTTCGTGAGTCATTCGGTGGACGTGACAGCAAACGTGCGACCGGGAAGCGAGCTTACGCTTTGTTTTCGCGCGCTCAGCCCGCGCCTCGCGACACGACGCCCACGACCGCGCTGGCGCACTCGCCTCGTCGAGCAACAGCAACTGCGCTTCATTCGCACGAGTCTGATCGGACGCACGCCAGGCTTCTGTCCACGCATCGTACCAGTCGGACCTTACCGTCCGGCGCGACTTGAATCGATCCCCGACCTACACCTCAGGGCGGCGCGCGTGCGTGGGCGTGTTGCCGGTACCCAGGGTCAGGTCGATCTCGATCTCACTCTCCAGGCTGTCGGACACACGAGCCTGCCCGCGCGTGCCACGTTCGTGGTACGAGGGGCGGCTGGAAACGGCGACCTGACATTGCAAAGTAAGGTAGAGAGCGGGCTAGCGCGCTTTCGCGGATCCCTGTGCATCGAGTCTATCGCGCGCTGGTGGCCACACACGCACGGGGAGCAGCCGCGAAGCCAGTGCACCCTTACGCTCGACAACGGGGTCGAGATCGACCTGGGACACGTGGCGTTTCGCAGCCTGAGCGCAGATCTCGGCGCCGACGGCAGTGGCTTTGGTATCGTGTTCAACGAGATTTCGGTATTCTGCCGCGGCGCCTGCTGGACGAGCGACAATCTGCTCAATCTCGGCAGTGACAAGCTGCGTGCCACGCTCACGTTGGTACGGGATGCCGGCATGAACATGCTGCGTATCGGCGGCACCACCAGCTACGAAAGCGACGCCTTCTACGAGCTGTGCGACGAGCTTGGCATCATGGTGTTTCAGGATTTCATGTTCGCGAACATGGATTATCCGGTCACGGATGCGGAGTTTAGTGAACAGGCCCGCCAGGAAGCGCACCAAGTCTTACAGCGCATCGGCGCGCGGCCGAGTCTGACGGTGTTGTGTGGCGGCAGCGAGGTCGCGCAACAAGCCGCGATGTTGGGCATGCCGCGAGAAATGTGGACAGGACCGCTATTCGACGAGCTGCTGCCGACAATCGCGGGCGAGCTTGCGCCGAACGTCCCTTACCTTCCCTCATCACCCTGGGGTGGTGAGCTGCCCTTTTACGTGAACGCTGGCATCGGGCATTACTACGGTGTCGGCGCGTACCTACGTCCCCTCGAAGATGCGCGCCGTGCAGACGTACGCTTTGCCACGGAGTGTTTGGCGTTTGCGAACGTGCCCGAACGGGCAACCCTCGAAGGCTTTTTGGGCGACCTCGAAATGCCCCAGCATCATCCGCGCTGGAAAGAGCGCGTGCCGCGGGATCGCGGGGCCGGCTGGGATTTTGAAGATGTGCGCGATCACTACGTGCGTTCGCTGTTCGCGGTCGACCCGAATGCGCTGCGTTACAGCGATCCGGAACGTTACCTTGCGCTAAGCCGCGCGGTGGTCGCCGAAGTCATGGAGGCTACCTTCGCCGAGTGGCGCAGCGCAGGCTCGCGCTGTCGCGGTGCGCTGGTCTTTTGGCTGAAGGATTTTTGGGAAGGCGCGGGCTGGGGCGTGATCGATTCGCGCGGTTTACCCAAGTCTGCCTACTACGGCCTTGCGCGAGCTCTGCAGCCCGTGTCGTTGCATGTGACCGACGAAGGTGTCAACG
>JBBSJC010000711.1:0-3750 GCA_038257655.1 Polyangiales bacterium
GACGTTTTCGGGTGGACGTCTCGGATTGCGCGGATGAACTACGTGCGAATGCCGATGCTTGGGCGAGCGTGAGTTTCACGGGCGGCGATGGCGTGCCGCACGACATCACAGAGCGTGCGAAAATCGGCGCTGTGCCGTACGCGCTGGAGGCGCAGCATGCGGTGAGCGCAAACACCGCGAATAGCGCTACGACTGCGACCAGCGCGAACACGGCAACGACCGCGACTAGCGCGAACACGGCGAACAGCGCGACGACCGCGACCACGGCTGGCACGGCCAACGCGGCCGGAGGCACCTTAGCGACACAGATCGTTCCTGCGGGGGCGGTGATGGCGTTTGACCTCGCCGCGTGCCCTGCGGGGTGGACCGCTCTGGTTGCAGCGAGGGGACGAACCATCGTGGGCACTGGCGCCGGCCTCGCGTTGAACGCTTTGGCGGGGGGAGATAGCGTCACTTTGACGCTCAACCAGATGCCATCGCATTCCCACTCTGGGGTCACTGGGGCTGGCAATTCGACGAGCTATACCGTTGCACAAGCTGCGGGCTCGGGAAGATTCGCCGATCACGTTACTGGTTTTGCTCCGGGTAGTGCTGTCACGCATGAGGATGTTCAGTATCCTCTTCGGAACCACACACACACGTTCACTACAGGGTCGGTTGGCGGGGACCAGGCTTTCGACAATCGTCAGGCTTCTCTGGCGTTGCTCTACTGTAAGAAGAACTAGCGAGCTTGGTTCCGAGACCAAAGCGCTGCGTGCATCGCTGCGAACAGCGCCGCCAAGTAGCTGCCAACAAACAGCACGTTCCAGGACGAGCTCGCGAACGAAGTGGTGCTCTCCCAAAGGCGCGAGAGCCATTGCCGCACGCCTCCGCTGGCTGGGGCGTAACCTATGGTGAGCTGGACGATGCCCGGGTAAACCTTACCGTTGACGAGCAGCGGGTGCTTGCCCCAGGGTCATCTGAGTGTCATCGCTGATGAACGCGGGAGCAACGTTGGCGTAAGCCAGATGCTCGGGCGCTGCCGCGCCGTACATCAGATCGATGCCTACTGCACTGCGCATGAACTCGATGGGGTAGCCGAGCGCATCGCCCAGGGCACCGCCCAGCAGGCAGCCTCGAATCCTTTGGCGCGCGTCTTGAACCCTCATCTCCTCCTCCTCCTCCTCCTCCTCCTTGTCCGGTGTGAACGGGACCATGTAGCTGGCGTCGAATTTGTCCGGATTGACCAACTGTCCCTTCGATGAAAGCCAGCACGGCCGCGTTGTCAATCCGCTTGGTATGGGATGCGCTCATGAAGCCATGTCCACGAACGCTTGCCCCTTAACAAACATTGACTGAAAGAACTCGTGCTGGCTTAGCCATACGCAGCGAACCTGGGCGGATTCGGCCAACCCGGTCGCGATCGCGCCGGCGCGCGCTATCGTGCACCTCGATGCAAGTCTTTGCGCTCAGTATGCTCGTCCTGTGGGCCGCCTCCTGCAGCGGCTCCGAGCTACGCCGGGATGCGCCGATGACAACGGCAGGCCAGGGGCCCAGCGCCGCGTCAAGCAAGAGCACAGCCACCACCGAGCCCGTACCGGCCGCCCCTCCAGCCGTCCCCAGCAACGCTGCGCCAGCCGAACACGCAGCGAATCCCCCTGCGACCGAGCTGCCTGCAGCGAAGCCCTTGAACGAGTGCCCGCCCGACATGCTGCCCATCCCGCCGGGACGCTTCGTGGCGGGGCAGCACAAGCACAGACTGCTCCCCACGCTGCGCAAAATCACGATCACCAAACCTTACTGTATCGATCGCTCCGAAGTGACACTCGAAGCCTACCGACGTTGTCAGGCGGCCGGAGTGTGCACGGAGACCGCGCGCAAGGATTCACCGGACGACTACGCGGGCGGCGCCAACTGCACGGCCCGACGCGAAGGCCGCGAAAAGCATCCGGTCAACTGCCTCACCTGGTTTCAAGCCGATACTTACTGTCGCTGGCTCGGACGTCGCTTGCCCACCGAGGCTGAGTGGGAGTTCGCGGCACGCGGCCCTAAGAGCCTGAAGTTTCCCTGGGGCAACTCGCCTCCCTCTGAGGAACTCGCTTGGAACAGCATGTACTTACGGACGACTTTCAACTGCCCCCAAGACAACCCCGATTGCCTCGACCGCTATATCAGCAGGGCCTGGGGCACCAGCGAGGTCGGCACCCGGCCCAAGGGCGCAAGTCCATTTGGCGTCCTCGACATGGGCGGCAATGTCGACGAATGGGTCCAGGACTGGGAGGTGCGGTCGTATGAAAAGGAGCTGCGCGATGGCGTCGATCCAACCGGGCCGAGTACAGGGGCGCGCCGGGTCATCAAGGACATCTCTTGGGATGCAGGCGGCCGAGATTACAACGTTGGTGCACGTGCTGCCGGCGATCCTGAATCGAAGAGTGACGCGACCGGCATGCGATGCGCCGCTTCACTCGAATCAGCCCGCTAGACCACACGCTCTAGGCCACCTGTCACCGCTTCACTTGAGGCGCGGACAGTGCGCTGGCTGAGACCTGCATGGCTACGTCGACGGCGTCGCTGACTCGGAATCGCCGCGGCAGTAGCTCCTGCGACTTCGCGCGCTCCAACGCCTTCTGAAAGTCCATCACCTGGTCTTCCCATTCTTGGGTCGCGTCCAGCGCCAGGTCCGTGGCAGCTACGACCAACATGCCGCCGATGGCGATCGCGAGCCCCACCGGGGTGGCTGCCAGGGCCGCGCAGGCGGGGAGCCCCGCCACCAAGCCAAGAGCGCCGGTGACCCCCGCGGCACCCACCGCAATCTGCAGCATGCCCTTAAACCCCTGGGCCACCGCGCGTGCGCTGCGTCCATGGCGCAGCTCATATTCCATGTCGCCATCCTCGCTAAACAAGATCTGACCGCCCTTGACCATCTTGGCGAAGCCATCGATGCCACCCACCACACCCGCGGTCAGGGCAATGCCACGCAGCGGCGACGCCTTCAGGAAGCTTGCCGGGTCAATGGGCGGCTTCATGGCCTTCAGCACCCCCTGATAGGCATCCACCACGCCCACCACACCCTTGAACAGGTCGTAGGTGGGTACGAGCAGCTCCGTGGCGCCCGCGTCCTTCTGCAAGGTCGGGATCAGATTGGCCACGGCGTAGGCGATGTTCAGGGTCTCGCCCAGCAGCGCGAGCCCCTTCGGAAGCTGGGTATGGCGACGCTTCAACTCCGCCAGATCGATCGGCACCACCAACTTAGCCGAGTACTGCGCGCGGACTTGCTTGGCCAGGGCGTAGGCATGCAGGTTGTCCGGTGGCTTGGCCAAGGGCGGCAGCTGCGGACGAACCTTGGAGAGCAATCTGAGCTCGACGCTCGCGCTACCCCCCTCCGGAGTCACCCGCATGCGCCCGTCGCGAATGTCTATATGCGCCTCAAAATTGGGTGCGCCCGGCGTTTCGGAGACGCGCTCCAGGTAGTGCACGTGCGGATCGACCGTGGTGCCGCTCAGGGCCACCTCATGGCGAAGCAGCGCCTCCATCAGCTCTTGCGCCTCCTTGAACGCGAGCGTCTGCGCGCTCAAACGCGCAGACACCAGCCCGGACAGCGTCTTGCCTGTGCTCTTGAAAGACTCGGCCAGCAGTTTCGTCGGGAGCGCCACATGCTTCCAAAACGCGGCGTCGCTCCCGCGCTCGACCAGGCCGGCAAACCATGGTTCATCCGCCGCGGCACACACGTCCAAGTAGCGCTCAAGAAGATCGCTGTGCGCGCCTCCGCCA
>JBBSJC010000712.1:0-3749 GCA_038257655.1 Polyangiales bacterium
CGAATCGCACACGCCAGCGATGAAGCATACTCAGGCTGACGCCCAGCTCCTTGGCGATGTCGGCGATGGTCTTGGGACCGCGAGCAAGCAGGCGGCGAACGGCGTCTTTCTTGAACGAATCTGGACGTGGTTTTCTTTGTTCCATTGGTGGCACTCCTGGGAATGTAGTCCCTGCGGGGGTGTCCACCAAAGCGGGGCAGGCTCACGCTGCTCAAACTGCGTATGGCTTTCGAGCAGCGCAAGCATCGTCTGCTGCATCAGATCTTCGATGCCACCCGAAACCTTGTTCTGGAAGAACCGATAAAGCGTGGCCATGTGACGCCGAAACAGCTCCTGTCCCGCCACGGCATCGCCAGCCCGCCAGTGTGTGAGTAGTTCTAGGTCGTCAGTCATATCCATCCCTTCGGATGTACGCACCAAGCTAGCGAGATGCCCCCGGCGTGTGCGCGCGCTCCGCCGCAATCTGGCTACGGCGCGCGCCCTGCGCAAGCGCTCAGTGCCTCTTCATCCCGCGTCCCAGGCAACATGTCGGCAGGCTTTCGTGTAACGAAATGCCGTGACCAACGAAGGCTGCAGGGCAGGTTTGCACACGGAGACGAGACGATGACGATGAAAAACGCGGCAATAGCTTTCTTGATGAGTTTCTCGCTGCTCGGCGCCTGCGGCGACGACGAACCGGCCGGTGGCGAGGCCGGAGAGGACCAAGCGTCGGGCGACGCCACAGTCCTCGATCCGCAAGTACCACCTTCGAACGCTGCTGGCATGGTGGCGTGGCTTGCTGCCTGGGAGAAAGAGGATTGGGAAGCTGAGTGGTCGTGCGAGGCGATGCCCACGGCGAAAACAGACGGCGCGGCAGCCATCCATGTGCACAACGACGCCGATGGTAAAAACCGTGTCTGCAGTAACGAGCAGCTCGCGAGCGCGGCTGCGGGTAGTGAGCTGCCGAAAGGCGCAGCAGCCGTCAAGGTAGTAGGCGACAAAGTCTACGTGACGGTCAAGGTCGACGCCGACAGCGACGAGGGGAACGGCTGGTACTGGTACGCACCGGGCGGCTCCCCAGAAGGACGCGGACTCGACGCATGCACGGGCTGCCATGCTGCAGCTGGAACCGATGCTGATCACCCAGGCTTCGGCGATTACGTCTACTTCCGCGTGCCCTGACCTTACGGTGTGTCCGGGGCCAGCATCTTTCGAAGCTGGACCCGTCAAAAGCCAGACCCCGCAACCCGCTCACGGCCTGCTCTGAGAAGCGACGCTACTTACGCTTGGCCTTGGCCGCCAGCTTCTTTTCTTTCTCCTTGGTCTTGGCATCGGCGAGCTCCGCCTTGATCTCGGTGACCTTGAGCTTGAGCTCGGCCAGCTTGGATTTGGCGCTGGAGAGCTTGGTGTTTAGAGCAGCGACGCTAGCCATGGTCTTCCTTTGGTATGAACTTGATGAGCAGCGCACCAACAATGCTGCTGGTGAGCACGCGATTGTTGCACGGGGAGCCATGTGTTACGAGAAACGGCTGGGTCGACGAACTTCATTGCACGGCCTGTCCCTGGGTAGAGGGCGTCGCGGACCGCGTCGGGGGCTTCGCTGGGGCGAAGAGCATGCACACGTGATCGAGACACTCACGACGCACGCTCCCGACAGGGCCACACAGAACGCGTTCCGGCAGAGGGCGCGGTCCGGGTGCTCAAGCAGACCGCGGTCGCAACGACGCTTGAGGTCCCGTGGGCGGCTCATTTCGCGCAGCACTTCTTGAACTTCTTCCCATTACCGCACGGGCATGGATCGTTGCGGCCTACTTTCGTACCTTGCCTGCCAATGGGTGTCGCGTGCTCAAGGGCGTCGATGTCCTGGTCCCGCCTATGGAGACGGCCAAGTCCATCGAGCAACTGCGAGCAGAGGGAGCGAAGCCGGAGCTCATCGCCTGGCGTGAGCGTATGGAGACTCCCGAGGCCAAGGAGATTTATCGCGCTCGTGCCGGGCTCTGCGAGTTGGTCAATGCGCACCAGAAGGAGCACCACGGCATCCGCCAATTCCTGGTGAAAGGAATCGACAAGGTAAAGTGCGTCATGCTGCTGAGCGCCATCACGTCCAACATCCTGCAGCATGCCAGTCACCTGTTGACCTGAGCCCTCGGCAAGCGCCACGTCTCGTCGTTGTCGTGAGCGTTGTCGGACCGTCAACGACCACGTCTACGCCCACGTTTCTTGGACGAGAGCGAAATTCCGATTGATCGACAGTTCTTTAGTCATGATATTCGCTCCCCAGCATGTGCACGTCGAAGGGCAGATAGCAGGCTGCTTCGTATCCTCACACCGCATCCTCGATGAGCCGAGCGCTGCCTGCAGCCACATAGAATGCCTTGGCGACCTGGTGGGTAGGATCTCGCTCCTTGGTCGTCTGGCTGAAGCACCACTCTGCCCGGATGCCGTCGCGAGTGACATCGAGACTTAGGTATCCGCGGTGGGCAAAATCGACCCAAGCTACGTGTGGATGGGGAGCTAAATCTTGGGCGTCCGTCCACAGTTGCGCAAGGCCGCTGGGCAGGGGAGATGTAACGGCGGGGCAGTGAAACTCAACCGCCACTGGGCTCGCCGCCTCACCCGGTGCTGAGGCGAATGGATCGATTGCGAGCTCGCCTGCCCATGCGCTGTGCCAGTCGCCCGACAGCACGACCACGTCTTGGATCGCCTCGGCGCGAATGAATGAGAGCACGCGGTCCCGACTGGCCTGGTAGCCATCCCAGGTGTCCGCATTGCGGTCCGTGATCTTCTTGAGCTGCAACATAAGAACTTGCTGGACGATGATTCGCCATCGCGCTCCGCGGTCCCTCGAGACGAGTAGCTCCGATTCGAGCCAGTCGGCCTGGGCGGCGCCGAGCAGAGTGCGCGAGGAGTCCGCCACGGCCGCGAGATCCTGTTGGTCGCGGTAGCTGCGCGTGTCGAGTAAGATAAGGTCGCATAGGTCCCCAACTTGAACGCTGTGATAGATGCGGAGCGGATCTTTGGGGTCCACGGTGCGCATCGGCACCCTTCGAGGTAGGCTCCGCGGGCCGCGTCCTTGCGAGTCTTGTAGTCACCCTCTGAAGACTGGTGGTTGGCAGCTCCATCCTGCCAGTTGTTGTTCGCGATCTCGTGATCGTCCCAGATGCTGATCACCGGGTGTCGCTGATGCAGAGCCTGCAGCGAGCTATCGCGCCTGTACTGCGCATGCCGAGCCCGGTAGTCGGCGCGCGTGATGGCTTCGTGCCGCGGATCGGGTGCCCGCCCAAGCATCGGGTCATAGTAAAGCTCAGTGCCGAGCTCGTAGATGTAGTCACCGACGTGCAGGACAAGATCGATGTCATCACGCGCTGCGATCTCATCGTAGGCGTTGAAGTAACCCACCGAGTAGCAGCTACAGCACACCACCGCGACGCGCAGAGCCTGGGTGGCCCCGCGGGGCAGAGTGCGAGTTCGACCGACCTGCGAGCTAATCTCGCTGCGCGTTGGGTCGCTGAACTGGTAGAAGTACACCTGGCTGGGTTCAAGCGCCTGGGCATCGAAGTGCACGGTAAAGTCTCGCTCGGCCGAGGTGTGCACACGAGCGCGCAAGACCACTTCTAGCAGCCCCTCGTCTCGCGCCACAAGCACGTCGACCGCGAGTGGAGAGCATTCCGGAGGGGATTCGGCAGGCGTAAGGCGTGTCCACAGGATCACACTGTCGGCGGTCGGAGCGCCACTGGCGATGCCGTGCTGAAACGTAAAGGCAGGCTGCG
>JBBSJC010000713.1:0-3727 GCA_038257655.1 Polyangiales bacterium
GGTTTCCCAAGTATCTCGATCCGGCTATCCGATGCTGTCACCAACCGGCTGGATGGCGCAGCGTCATATCCCTCTTGCTTCGACGTAACATCCCGAAAGATGCTACTCACAAGAACTCCGATTCAGTTTTCAACGGCCGAGCGACCTTCCGGCGAACCGGGCGGAGACTCTAACTCCATTTTGTCGATGTGCAAGGCTTTTTGTCACCCGCCCATCGCTTCGAAGAGCGGCGAACCGTCTCTTCTTTCCCGCCGACCCGGAGGCCGCGCTGGGGAGGAACAATGTAGCCCCGGAGCCGAGGTCGTCAAGGGCGAGGGCGATATTTTGTGACATTTGTGATCCCCTCGGTCGACGTCATCGTGACGCGAGGAGCCGCGCCCGTGAGATCAAGGTGCCGGCCAGGAGGTCTTACAGCCTGGCTCCGGCCTTGACGGGGTCGGAGGTTGCTGCGACACATTCCAGGTGCCCGATGTGCTCGATCTTCTGCTGTCTAATGGCTCTATCACGCTGATCGTGCTGGCCTTGATCGTCGCTGGTTTGGGGCTGCCCATTCCTGAAGACATCATGCTGCTGGCTGCGGGCGTGCTCGTTCATCGAGGGGAAGTCTCCTACGTGGGGGCGCTCGTGGCTTGCGCGGTGGGCGTGTTCGTAGGGGATACGACCATTTTCTTGCTCGCGCGGAGGCTCGGGCCCGCGGCGCTCTCAAGGCGTCCATTCCGTTGGCTGATCACGCCGGAGCGTCATGAGCGCATCGAAGGGATGTTCGCACGGTATGGGAATGTGATCGTTTTCATGGCGCGGCACATGGCTGGACTGCGAGCGCCCACGTTTGCGATGGCGGGGATGCACGGCATGCCGCTATCGAAGTTTTGGCTCTGGGACGGCCTTGGGTTGTGCGTGAGTGCGCCAGTGGTGATCGGCATCGGATACTGGCTGGCCGACAACTTAGATCGGGCGAAGGCGCTGCTTGGACGCTTTGAGCTCGTCGTGATCGTCGCGCTGCTTGTAGCGCTCGTCGCATTCGTCGTGTGGCGCAAATTGCGCCGCAGTACGCCGATTCAAGAGCACTAAAACGGCCGCTATTCCTCAGCAGTGGCGCCAGGTGCAGCTTCCAAGGAGCGAGCGCGGGAGCGGCGCTCTCGGATCGCACGCAACGTGAAGTGCTCAAACCAGCTGTAAACGATGGGCGTCACGAGCAACGTCAGAAACGTGGAGGTGATGACGCCTCCGATTACGGCTACCGCCATGGGTGAAAAGAACTCGGAACCTTCGTCGCCACCGACGGCGGCGGGTAGCATGCCGAGCACCATCGCGGCGGATGTCATGAGGATGGGGCGCAGGCGCAACTCGCCCGCCGTCAGCAGAGACTCTTCGATGCTTTTGCCGAGAGCGCGCTGCTGATTGGCCGCGTCGACGAGCAGGATGGCGTTTTTTGTGACGAGTCCCATAAGCAGAACAACCCCAATCATCGATGCCATGCTGAGGCTCATCCCTCCTAGAAATAGGGCGCCGAGGGCACCAATCAGAGCCATCAACAGCGAGGGCATGATGGTGAAGGGATGAATGAACGACTCGAACTGGGACGCGAGTACGAAGTAGATGAACAGCACGGCGAGCGTGAGGGCGAGCGCCATGTTGTCGATGGTGTCCTCCATTTGCTCAGCTTCGCCCCCCCAGTCGAAGGTGTAGCCGGACGCTCGTGGCAAGGCGTCGAGCTTGCGCTGGATGTCGTTGATCACATCGCCGAGGCTGCGGCCGTCGACTTGCGCGACGATCGTCATCTGGCGCTGACGATCGCGGCGCTCGATAACAGCGGGCGACGCTCCCTGCTCAAGGCGCGTGATCTCCCGCAAGTATACGGGTGCGCCGCGCATAGACATGACACTCAGGGCACCGATTGTGTCCAGGTCACGGCGATCTTCGGGGCGCATCTGCACACGTATGTCGACGTTGTTCTCGCCATCGCGATACTTGGCGACCACTTCACCTTCGACGGCAGTACGTAGAGTCATCGCCGCGGCGTTGAAAGGCACGGCTAGGTCGCCTGCGCGTAGGCGATCGATAACCAGGCGTTGCTCAGGAGGGCCCGCGCGATAGGACAAGTCCGGGTCTTTGACTCCGGGCGTTTGCTTCACAAGCTCGAAGGCTCGTCGCGCGACGTTTGTGAGTTCCGCGAAATCGGGACCGCGCACGTCGAGCACGATGGCAGCGTTCAAAGCATCCGATTGATCTTCGCTAGCTATGCCGACTTCGCGAATCGTGTAAGCGAGTCCCGGCAGGCGGTCGAGCTCGACGCGCACCGACTGCATGATTTCGCTGAGAGTGCGTTTGCGCTTCGTCTTGGGAGTGAGCGTGACGCGCAGCGAGGCCTTGTTGACTTCTTCGCGCAGCCCGACCGTTGACGCAACGGTAAGGGTCTCCGGCATCTTACGAATTACGGTTTCGACCTGTCGTGTGATCCGATCAGTCTCAGGGAGGGGCGTACCTGCAGCCAGCTCGAGCCGCATTACGTAAATGCCTTGATCAGTCCGGCCAAAGAAATCGAAGCCCATCATGGGTACGAGGGCCAGGCTCGCGACAAACAGCGACAGCGAAGCGATGACGACCGAGATGCGGTGGCCGAGCACCCACTTCAGAGCCGAACAGTAGGCACGATCTAGATCGTCGTAAAAGCGCACGAGTGGCCCATAGAACCGATGGGCGCGCATCTGTTGATGATGGTCGGGCGGGATGCGTTGCGCCAAACGCGCGGAGAGCATCGGATCTACCGTGAAAGAGACGATCAGCGATACAACGACTGCGGCCGCAATGGTAACGCCGAACTCCTCGAAAATTTGACCGATTTGACCGCCCATGAACGCGATGGGAACGAAGACCGCGACGATTGTGAACGTCGTCGCCATCACGGCGAGCGCGATCTCCGACGTGCCCTTGCGGGCGGCCGTGATCGGATCCTCTCCGAGTTCGAGATGGCGGAATATATTTTCGCGCACGACCACGGAGTCATCGATCAGAAGCCCGATGGAAAGCGAGAGCGCGAGCATCGTCATCACGTTCAGGGAATAGTCCAGACGCCACATCACGAAGAATGCGGTGATGACGGAGGTGGGCAGTGCGAGCGCGGAAATTAGGGTCGAGCGCCAGTCGAGCATGAAGACGAAGATGACGAGTACTGCGAAGATTCCCCCAAGAATCAGAGCTTCACGCAACGAGGCGATATTCACGCGAATGAAACGCGAGCCGTCGAGAATCTTCGTGATCTGAACGTCTGCGGGCAAACGCGTTCTGAGCGCTACAAGCGCTTCTTCGACGTTGTCAACTACCTGTACCGTGTTGGAGCCGCCCTGCTTGAGCACATCGAACATGACGTTGGGTACACCATTGGTTCGCGTCAGCGTGCGCCGCTCCTTGGTCGTGTCTAGCACTGTCGCGATGTCTCGAACCCGCACTTGGGTGCCGTTCGGTTGCGCGGCGAGCACGACTGCCCCGACATCTTGGGGCGTGCGGAAGCGCCCTGAGAGCTTGAGTCCAAGCTCGCGGCCACCGACCGTCAGGCGCCCGCCCGGAACATCAAACCCCTCTGCGCCGAGCAACTGTGCAACTTGCAAGGCGGTAAGGCGCACAGCTTCGAGCTTGGCGAGATCTAACTCGACCCGAATCTCGCGTACGTCGCCCCCCTGCACGTTGATGGCGCCAACGCCATCGAGCTTTTGAAGAACCGGCTGTA
>JBBSJC010000714.1:0-3725 GCA_038257655.1 Polyangiales bacterium
CAGCGAAGGTATGTGACAGCCGGCGCAGCCAATGTCGGTGAACAGACGCTTACCTTGTTGCACGTCGCTCGTGTCCCAGGCCGAGCGCGCGGGCACCGCTAACGTGCGCACGTACACCGCTACTTTATCGAGGAGCGCGTCACTCAGCTCCGGCGCGCCACCATTGACCGCCGCGCTGCATGCCACTTGTGGCGCCGGACAATCGGTGTCGGGAAAAAGCGTGCTCGTGATGCCGAGATCGACTGAAACTTGGCGCACGCGATGATGAAAGTCAATATCAATAGCGCGGGGCGTTGCGGTGCCCACGACCACATTACGGCGATGGGTGATCCCTCGATGGAAGCCGTCGCCGCGCGCGACATCGGCCGTGTCACAAAGTCGATTGCGCGCCTGTGGCAGTCCAGTGGTCGTACGGCGACAGCATCCCGTAGTACGCTCTTACTCAAGCGTGCAGGCTGACGAACCCAGTACCGAGACCGGCGATGCTCCGATCAGCCTGATCGGCGATCGCTACCTTATTGAGCGGGAGCTCGCGCGCGGCGGCATGGGCGTCGTTTACCAGGCCTTCGACCAATCGACGGGACGCGCGGTGGCGGTCAAACGCCTCTTGGCTCATCGCGCCGACAACCCCACGATCGTCAAGCTGTTTCAGAGTGAGTACCGCACCCTGGCAGGGCTGCGCCACCCGCGCATCATCGAGGTGTACGACTATGGTCATGATACCACCTCGCCCTACTACACGATGGAGCTGCTGAGCGGCAGCGATCTGCGCACGCTCGCGCCCCTGCCGTATCGCGAAGCTGCAAGACACCTGCGTGACGTGGCCTCTTCGTTGGCCCTTTTGCACGCCCATCGCCTGGTGCACCGCGATGTTAGTCCCGCCAATGTGCGGCTGACGCAGGAAGGCCGCGCCCAGCTGATCGCCTGCGGCGCGCTCAGCCCGGTCGGGCCGGGCGAGCTGGTGGTAGGTACCCCGTCCTGCCTCCCCCCCGAACTGCTCGAGGGCGCACCCCTGGACCAGCGTACGGACTTGTACGCGCTCGGTGCGCTCGCCTATTGGACCTTGTCCGGGCAGCACGCCTATCCGGGTAAGAACTTCGACGTGCTCAAGCGCATGTGGCAAGGGCCGCGCCGGCCCCTTTCAAGTCTGGTTCCTGCGCTGCCGGCCGCGCTTTGTGAGTTGGTCGGATCGTTGATGAGCCTCGATCCCCTGGCACGGCCCTCGAGCGCTGCTGAGGTCATCGATAGGCTCAATGCGATAGCGGAGCTTGAGCCCGAAGCGGCCGAGGGACCGCGCAGCTACCTCTTGAGCTCTTCGATGGTGGGGCGCAGCCACGAAATGAGACAGCTGTCTCGAAGGCTTTGGCGACTCGAAGACGGTAAGGGCAGCGCCGTGCTGATCGAAGGAGACCCGGGTCTGGGTAAAACGCGGATCCTGCGCGAGTTTGCCATCGAGGCGCGCCTCTGCGGCTTTCCTGTGCTCGAGGTGGCGGCCCGCGAACATCCCGGGCATTACGGTGTCGCCCGTGCGCTGGCGCTGGCCGCGCTCCACGCGCTGCCGAGGGACGCTCAAGCGACACTCAGACCGCATTTGTCAGTCTTAGGTCACGCACTTCCCGAGCTGCAGGGCGTGCACAGTGCGCTTGCGGCCTTGGGTGACGACCCGCTCGAACGCGGGTTGCGCATCCGGGCGGCGTTCCTGCGCTGGTTCGTAGAGTTGGCCGAGCGCCGCGCGTTCGTGATCGCAGTGGACGATGCGCAAAGGACGGACGCTGCCTCTCTTTCACTGTTGGCGGCGCTGGCGCGCACAGGTGGACAAGATCAGGTGATGGTCACACTGGCGGCGCGCCGCGGAGATGCCTCTTTTTCAGAGGGCGCGCTATCCGCCTTCAGCAACGTAGCCGAGCTCATTCCCCTGCGCGCACTGCGCAGTGAAGACACCGAACGCTTGGTCAAAACGCTGTTCGGTGGAGCGCCTGATACAGCGCGTGTGGCGCAGCGACTGCACGAGCTGAGCGGGGGCAATCCGCTGCAATGCGTGGAGCTGGCTTACCATTTGGTCAGCAAGGCCGTCATTCGCTATGCCGAAGGGGCCTGGGTGTTACCCCAGGAAATCGCCGTCCACGAGCTGCCCGAAAGTATCGAGCAGGCGCGCGTCGAGCGTATTGCTGCGCTCAAGCCAGACGCCCGTGCACTCGCGGAGATGCTGAGCATCCACCGCGGTCTCGTCACGCACGCACTGTGCCGCAACCTCGTCGCGAGCGAGAGTTATGCCAAGGCATTGAAGACCCTGGACGCATTGGTCGTAGGTGGCGTGCTCGTGGAATCTAAGCAGGGTTACCGCTTCGTGCACGATCCGCTCCGTGAATCTCTGATTCGCGGCATCGAAGCGGGACGTCGGCAGAAACTACATAAGATCTTTGGCAAAGCGCTGTTGAAGACCGCGGAAGATTCAAACGACGCCCGCATGGAAGCTGGCTTTCATCTGGTGCGCGCTGGCGAGATAGCGCGTGGTGCCCAGCTGCTCGATGATGCCGGGGCTAAGATTGCAACGCTGGGCGAAGGGCTATTTGCCGCGGTTCCTGCGTTCGAGGCGGCCCTGTTCGTCTACCGCGCGCAGGGGCGCACCTCCGTGCAGTGCTTGCGCGTTTTGCTTTCGCTTGTGGCGGCCGGCCAGGCCAGCAGTCGTCGTCTCGTGCACACCTATGCGGACGAAACGTTTGCGGCGCTCTTGCAGGTCACCGGCCTTGCGCTCGCGGCACGACTAAGGCCGTTTGTGGGGCGACGTCTGAGTGTCTACGCGGGCTTTGCGTACGCGGCCGCGCGTTTCGCGCTGACACCTAAACGCCACCGCATGCCGAGCTTGCGCGATACGTTCGTCACGTCCTTTGGTGTCTCCGTGCTGCTCGTGGCCTCGCATTTGAGTCTGCTCGATTCAACACGCATTCGCGGCTTCATGGTCGGGCTCGCGCCGCTCGGGTTTCTACCCCGGGCGAGCGTGCCTCGCTGTCTATTCGAGCTCTGCCGTGCCTTTTGCGAGCTGTCCAGGGGCCGCCATGGTGCGGCCACGCGCATCCTGACGAAGCTTGTAACCCTGCTCGACGACCCGAGCTATCTGCCCGATCTTTCCCCACCCTTGCGTCAGCGCTTGCGTGGTGGCGTGCTGTTGCCGCTGGGACTGTGCGAGAGCTATCGGGCAGCACCGCCTGGCGTGCCGCACGCCGCGGAGCTCGAAGCGATGCATTCGAGCTTCTACTACATGGGTGCCGTGCAGCTGCGCATGCTCTACCACGCTCACCGCGGTGAGATGGAAGCTGCTCATCGTTGTCGTGACGAGGTGGAGCTATTGGGGGTGCAAGGGGACGCCACCTGGCAGATGGAAATCTATCTACCTACCACCTTAGGTGTTCTGTATGACCTGACGCGCGACGTGATCGGTCTCAAACGCGCGGTCGAGCAAGTCGATAGACTCGCTGAGGACATTGCGCCATTAGCCATTTTACGCGATGTGCTGCGGGCGGCTTACCTCGGCAAGCAGGGGCGCTTTGACGAAGCGATCGCGCTGTTCGATCAGGTATTTTCGGCCCACCGGATGGGAGAGTTTGCAGCCTGGATGGCAGCGAGCGCTCAGTTTGCCGAGGCGCTGAATGCGAGCGGCAACCACGCGCGGGCAGCGCAACTCTGTCAAGACGCGCTGCAAACGGCCAAGGACGACGACCCTCAGC
>JBBSJC010000715.1:0-3720 GCA_038257655.1 Polyangiales bacterium
ACAGATCGCTAGCATTGGTGATTTTGGCGTTTCCGTACTGCACCTGGAGCTGCTTGTGCTCATCGGCAAGCTGCTCCCAGTTGGCAGGGAGAAGCGAGGTGATCATATGCCAGTCGTTCAGGATCTGCTCAGCCATGCCCCCTTCAGATCACGTTCAAGATCGCGGGGCAAATAAACTGCTAACACGTATGGCGGGTGGGGGGTTCCATGGGGTTCCATGGTTGCTAGCCATGCTCCTGGTGGCCAGGATGAGATCCCTGCTCAGTGCGACCGTTTGCTGAAAGGGGTGGGCGACTGAAGAGGACGATCACGGCCGAAATCGTTGCGCCAAGACTGGCCAGCGCCATGTCCTTCTGTGCGTCCCACGGATCGCCTTGGCTGCCAAGCTAAGCTACGCCGAGGTCCCCGCCGAATAAGCTGGCCAATCCCCATTCCACCAATGGGCTTACTCATGCCTTACCCTCGTTGCACGCCCCATGCCGAGCCCACGTACTACCTGGAGGAACGCGCCGGGCATATCAGGATATAAGGCAACCAACGGAGTTTGCTCTCTTGGCTGCACGTGACGACAAGTTTGCGCGCTTCGGTGCGGCCCTCGCAAGCTTTGCGCGAGATCACGTCGGATCGGAAATGAGTCTCTGCGAAAGTGCGCTGTCGACCTCGTCGCAAGCCATGGATCGCTTCGTGCGTAGCAACCCGCTGAAGAGTTGGTTCATCACCGGAGGTAACCGTGACAGCTTCCCCTCCTACGCACAGAGCTACGCGCCCGCACTCGCGGCTGGTCATCCACGACATCCTGATGACTCGGCCCGAGACGGACAGAGCCCAGGTCGTGGCAACGGTCGCGTGCGAGTTGCGAGGCTGCACGATCTCGGTGAAGGTCTGCGCTGAATGCGAGCGATTTGCGCGCATCGAGGTGCATGAAGCTGGGTACACCTTACTTTGTCGCTCCACGGACACGCCGCTCGATCCCACGCTCAGCGAGAGTTTGCAGAATCTGAGCGAGCCCTCGGTAAGATGCTGGAACGGCGCCAAGGAGTAAGCACTGCAGTAGATGCGCATGCGGCACCTCGAGCTCGCCTTCTACTGGCCATGCATCGCGGTGACGCTGCTTTGCGAACGGAGAGCAGGAAGTTGCGGTATTGCGAGCAGCGCGCGATCAGAGCCTTGTGAACTTCAGTCGGGACCGGGAACTGAACTACGAGCGTGGTCGGCGCAGGCGAATCCGGCTGAATGGGCGTCAAAACCAAGGCGTGTTCCAAGGTTTGTGCCGCCGTGCGCAGGGAGCTCGACCCTCTCGCTTCGCGTTAGCGCAGTGAAGGTACAGCTTGACCGCTGAGCAACGGGCTACGTTCCTCGAGCTTGCATAACGCGATCTCCACGCCACCTCGGCGCTCGACGTCGAGCTGAGTCGCGAGCCTCTGCCTACAGCCCTGCCGAGGTCGTGCCGCGCGTGCTTGGCGCGATGGCCTCGCTCTGCTGAGTGCTCGGTCGGTCAGCCTACCCCTCTGGCGCGTGCACCCACCCCAGCATGAGCCGCGGCGTGGACCGAGGCGTGCTCGTCGAGCGCAGACGCTCACAGGCCGCATGATCGAGCGCGAGCACCTCGGTGACGAGGACCTCGACCCCCGGCTCCTGCAGCGAGAGGAGCGCCGCCACGAGCGCACTGTACCCACTCGCGAACCGAGACACGTCTCGCACGATGATCGTGTCGATCTGCCCAAAGCTCGCCTCCCCAAGCAAAGCCAGAAGCGCGGGGCCCAATGCGGTGCCAGGCGCGTCGATGTCACACGACACGTGCATGAGTTGCGAGTCGACACCAAGGAACGCGAGCGCCGTGCGCACCTCGTGCTCTTGCTCCTGCGCCGCCGCGCGCCCACCGTGGGCCACACGCAGGTAGATAACCGGTCGCCTACGGCTCCGCACGGTCTGGCTCCTTCGCCTTGCGCGCATCTTGAATGCGACCTTCCCAGAGAGTGCAGATCACGCGCTCAAGGTTATTGTTGAGCCTGCGCAGCTCGAGCACCAGCTCGGGCATCGTGCGGTCATAGAATGTCTTGCCCATCGGGGTCATCCAGAACTCGATGGCCATCACGCGGCTCCTTTCTTGGCGGCCTCTGCGCCGCCCTCCATGAGCGCGCCCCGGAAGAACACGAACCCGTTCCACACCTGGCCCGTAATCTCCTTCGCGATGGTCGAGAGAGACCCGAAGCGTTTGCCCGCGTACTCGAAATCCTCCTCGCCGACTGCCACCTCGTGGCGCTTGCCCTGGTACTCCCTCTCCAAGACCGTGCCTGCGCTCGGAAGACGCGGGTCGCGCCCTCGCTTCTTTGCACCGGTGGCCCTGCGCGGCCCATTGCGTGGCGGCAGCGTCACATCCGCGTGCACCTTCGCCGTGGCCTTCCGCACCTCCGCAGCGGACTCCTTGCTAGGCGCTAAGCTCGCATCTTGGGCGAGCTCCTTCATGCGCAGAGCAAGGCGCTTGCGGAGATACGGGAGATTGCGCGTGTTCGTGGCCACGCCGAAAAGCTCGCGCCACAAGGCGTGCGCCTCCTTGACGGTGATCTTCCCGATCTCCACAGACTGGGGGGGAGTCGGCCGGGACCTCTTCAAACCTGCTTTCGCCATGAACAACCTCCTGTTGGTGCTCAACAGAACGCTTCTGTTCGAGAGACAAGCAAGTCTAATTTCCTCTTTCTGAGACTCCTACCTCCTGCGGCCGACTCTCCTCACTGCCTCACGCGAACGGGTCGACCTCCGCTTGCGTCCCGCCGCCGTCGAGGTCGTCGAGCAAGGCCCGGGCAGCCGTCAAGTCGGCGCTCTTCATGTCGCGCACCCGCTGCACGCCGAACTTGGTGAGGAACGCGGTGACATCAGACTTCGACAGCAACTTCAGGCGCTCGACGATGGCCTGAGCATCCTGCTCGGAGATCGGACCGGCCGACTTCGGCGCAGGCTGGGTCGCGTCGGCGTCGTCCTCGGAGCCGGTACCCATTGACGCCAAGTTGTGAAGCTCCGCCTTGTTCATCTGGGCACGCAGCTCCGTGTTGATCTTCTCCTCCGGGAGGATCGAGTACTTCGTCTTCGTATCGCCAGCGTCACCCTGGCGTTCGATCTCGAAGAGCCAACTGTCGATGCCGTACTTCTCCTTGACCTTCACGACCGACCTGAAGAAGGCGCTGCTGCCTTCGATCACCTTCATCTTGCCTTCGGCCGGCACGAAGAAGTTGAGGCTTACTTTCAGGCTGGTCCTCTCGCCCTTGTGCCCAGGGCAATCGCATCAAATTGACGGGGTTTCCGCGCTGACACCTATAGTTTTGAGTAGGAACTCCTCACTCCATCCTGCCCGTAGTCGCCTGTTCTTGATTCCGGACTTGGCCTCGGTGCGCTGCTTGAGGAGACTCAAGGCGAGTTGGCGCACGGCGCTGAAGTTGGCTGCGGCGTTGCCGGCGCGTACCCGGCAGTCATCGTCTCGAAAGGCGACGTCGAGGACCCAATGCAGCTCGTTCTCGATGCTCCAATGACCTCTTACCGCATCGAGCGCTTCGATTGCGGACACTCTTCGCGAGCAGATGAAGCAGCGATCTTCAACGCTCGTGACTTGCTTGAGGGTGCGCGTGGACTGGATGCGAACGAATGCCGCAAGCCCGTCCCATCGCGCCGCGCTGGCGATGCCTTGCACCTCGAAGCTTACCCACGCTCTTCTGAGCTCGTCACGTC
>JBBSJC010000716.1:0-3714 GCA_038257655.1 Polyangiales bacterium
AGCATCACCATCATCAGTCACTACGCTCAACGTGTTGCCGCGCGCTTTGGCCTCCATCACGGCCGAGATCTCGATCTCTTCAATCAGATGCCGAACGACGATTCGGTCGCGCGATGCCATTCCAGCCTTGAGCCTGACGCTGGCAAGTGATCGGTCCACCAAGTCACGCAGACCCATCAAACTCCGCCCAAGCAGCGCACCCGTGCTGCCGGCGATTCCCACGTTACCTGTCCTCAGCACATTGAACGAGAGCGTGGCGGTGTTGAGCAAGTTGCGAAGCTCGTGCGCGAAGAAACCCAGGTCCTCCGCCGCGCGATCGGAACCCTCAGTGGCCGCACCGAGATCGCGCTGTCGCTGGTATTCGGTGACCGCCCCTGCAATCGCCTCGTCGAGACATAAATTCAGCGTCTGGAACTCAGCCGTCGTGATGGTCACTTCGCGCTCAATCGCTATCTCAGTGATGGTCTGGCAGACATCTCCGTAGTCGTTGATCACCTGCGCGATCGTGAATCCCATTCGCAGTAACTCGCTGCCATGTTTGGCCGCTGTAGAGGTGACGGCCGCCTCTGCTCCAAGCTTCGAGAGCAACGTGGACACCAGCTGGTCCAGAAAAAGCGGGATGCCGTGCTGAAGCTCGATCGCCGTCGGCTGTGGCGCCGTTCTTGCCGAAACGCGAGCACGGCAGCGAGCGATGATCTCTTCTCGATTCGCAACGACAAACTCGCTTAGCATGCAGCCCCCCTCCCATCGCCCACCCGCGCGCGCTCGTGGGGCCCATAGTACCACGTGAGCCTGCTCCGCGCCGTCGGGGCTCCTCGGGGCTCTGACTCCCCGAGGCCGCCCGGCATAGCTCGGTCCACTCCCTGACCTTGCGCAACATGGCCGCGGGTACCCCCGTGTGGCTGAGGTCATGCAGGGAACGCGACACGTCGCGCAACGGGTCACACGCATGCAGCTCGTGAAGCACCTGCGCGGCCACGATCAACAACGTTACTTTGGTAGGCGCGAGGCGACGCATCTTACGAAGGTCGCGCAAGGCGAGCTCGCGCTTACGGGATGGTCGACGATTGCAGAAAAGGCAGCCCACCACCTTGCGCCACTGTCGAAGCTCACCTCACCCTTTCGAACCTCCGCCAGGGGACGACGCGCCCGGCTGGCTGGGAAGCCGACCGGGCGCGTCGCACACGCAGTTAGAAGATGAGGTCAGAAGCAGATCTCCACGTCGAAAATTTCCACGCAGGTCTTCTTGGGCGGTGGGGGGACCATGCAGCCGCCGGTGACGGCCTCCAGGGTGTGCACGCTGATGGTGCGGAGCTCCGAGCGCTTGGGGTCGATGTGTTGCTTCATGATTCTCCTCCTCATCACTCGGGGACCGACACGCCGTAGCAGACGGTGCCCTTGTCGCCGTAGTCGTAGAACAGTCCGTAGCAGGTGCGGGTAGCGCCGGTGACGATGCTGAGCTCGAGATCCGATATAATGTTCATGAGCATTCTCCTTACTTTTTGTCGACGTAGATGCCGATGCACGTTCCGCCGTCCGTTTCGTAGCCGTGACACTTTTCGGTTAACCACTCGCCGGCGCCTACGGTGAGCGCAAGCTCTGCACTAGACATAATCTTCATGGTTGACTCCTTAGGATGCTCACTTGAGCTCGCACTTTCCGATACCGATCTGGATGCCGAAGCGCAGCTCGCCGCTGTAGTAACAGCCGTCGGCGCCGCCCACTACGGAGTCCAGTGCTTCGAGGTTGAGGATGTTCTTCATGATCATGTCTCCGTCACGCCCAAGCAGCCGCGCCACTCGCCCCACTTCACAACGATGCCCGAGCATGTGGCGGCACCTCCCGCGGTCGCTTCCAGTTCGCTTTTCTCGAGGACTTGCATATTTCGCTCCTTTTCGGTTTTCGTTAAAATGAAGTCACTTGGTCGCCGCGCCGATGCACACGCCGTAGGTGCCATCGTCCGAGCCGAGCCAAAGGCCTACGCACCGGGTGCCGCCCTGGACCACGTTCATTTCTTCGATGCTGCATGGTTTCATTCGTGTGCTCCTTTCGCGCAGGTCATGGAGCAGCCGACGCGCTCGCCCTGTCGACCTGCGGTTTCATCTTGCTAGTGCGGGCTGCGCCGCAATGTGACGGAAGAACGAGCGAGATTCTGTGTACCCTCCCAGCCGCCCTGTTCCTACAGATTGCGTCACTAACCTGAGCGGAGCTCATGGCCTTGTGGCTTGCGTGCAGGTCGGACGGGGAGGCTACGGTGCACAACGATCTAAGGGTAGGCGACGCATACCATGTGGGCGAGACGGGAATCGGTGTCGGTATTCGGTAGTCCGGAAACAGTTAGGTGGTCTCATCTCCCCGTCTCAAAGTCGGAGGGTGCATCCACGGCGGGAGGGCGGCGCTTCACACCCCAACAGGGCCTTGCTTCCCTCCGCGGCCAAGGCAAGTGTCTGTGCCCGAGCCTGTGCAGCCTTCCCCGGTTCATCAAGGCGCCCTCGGACAGCGAGGGTATGGTGGCTGGGCGTCTGGCATTCGGCAGCGACGGCGTGAACCTACGTTCGATTGACGCGACCGTGGGGGTGCTCAAAGGCACCTAGGGTATGTAGTGGTAGAGCGCTGGAGCCAGCAGGAACGCATAGAGCTCGGCCGGGTGTGTGGAGATGTCCCGCACCGATCAAAGCTTGTGCGCTGCGAGTAGACGCAAAAGCGCGAGCGCCCGATCGCGCGCTTCTGGCTCGATAAGCTCGCCGACTTGGACGTAGATCCACGTTCCATCGTACAGACTTAGTGACCAGACCTCGTCGCTGTGCAGCACAAGGTGCTTTCGTACCTGAGCATGCAAGAGGGCACGCACCTCGGCGAACGCGTTGGCGGTGACGAGATAATGCGGATCGAGCTGAGCGTCCCCGAGCGGCTTTCCGGCAGCGCCCCACATGCGCCTCTGCAGCAAGAACGTGACCGCTGGCGGCTTCACCTGCGGACGGTAAGAGAACGTGATGTAGGCCTGCTGACGGCTTTCCGAGGTGACAATGCTGAGCACGCCCGCATCGAAGCGCACGCTGAGCGCAGGCCCCTGCGCCGCGAGCGAAGCTGGCAGCGCGGAGGTTTTGCTTTCCGAAAGCCCGCGCTCGTGAGCCCAGCTAGCGAGGGCAGCGAAGGCGCGCCTTCGGCGGCGCTCGAACACAGTCAGCAGCGCGATGGGAATACCCATGACGATGCCTAAAGCGATCAGACCCAACACAACGGAAAGCGACTGACTCAGCGCAGCCTCCCCCCATGAGCTGCGCAGGCGCTCGCAGTCATCGACGCACGAGCATCATGTCGCTGTGCTGCTGCCACGTTCACACTCACAGCCGCCAGTGTGCCATTGTTCATTCGACGAGTGCCTTGAATTTCCGAGCTCTTGCCGTAAGAAGTGCACCAGATCGGTCTGCCATTCGCGACGAAACACGGCCTGCGCCTTATAGAGCGGAAAGAGCTTTTCGATAAACACAAACAGTAAGGATGAGCCGAGCAAAGCGAGAATGAACCGGGTGCAGATCGGCCCATGTCACGCTGCGGCCTGCACGTCTGGCAGGGCTGAGGGTTGTTTGTCTGTAGTCTCTTGATTTCGTAGGTATCGGTAGCTTTCTTGTGCATGGCTCGATGGACGAAGGATTCGAAGTCCTCCCACTGTCCGTTGAGCTCGATGCAGCGGAGCTGGACTACGGCTTCGAC
>JBBSJC010000717.1:0-3710 GCA_038257655.1 Polyangiales bacterium
CTGCAGGGCCGGGAACTCTGTGTTTGCGCCACAGCAGCGCCTCATTACCAACAGCCGCCGTATCGACCCGGGGACCTCTTCGGGAGAGATGGATACTAATACTGAGCGTGCTATCCGCCGCTATCGCGAGCTGGTCGGGTTGCCGACAGGAACGGTCGTGGATGCCGACTTGTTCTCCTCGCTGGGCGTGACAGGGGCACCTCCTTTTGATTCGCGGAGCAGCGTGCGGACGGTCCAGGTATCGCTCTCGGTCTTGGCCAGCATGTTGTTGCCGGACCTTGATGCAAAAGAGCTCGCCAAAGGCCGCAGCATCGCGTCGGGCGTGTGGGGAGCCGCCAGCGAGCTCGCGATGCTTACCTTCCAGAACAAAGTAGGCCTCAAGCCCACCGGGGTGGCCGATACAGCAACCCTGACGCAAATGGGAATCAGTGCGACCGCACCGATCCAAGAGAACGTGGCGCAAACGATCATGAATCGAGGCGCCGAAATCGTGGTCGCCTTCGATGACTTCACCAACTTCGCTCCGATGGAACGCTGGTCTCAGATCTTTTGGGACCTGCTCAGCACTGGTACACCGTTGCGCGAAGCCATGGACGCTGCAACGCAGGGCTCCCTGGACGTACCCCACGATTTTCCCCACATCGCCCGCATCTTCGCGAAGGACGTACAGCAGGCTGAGAAGACTCGTTTGCTACCCGCTCGATATGGTCGAGGCACAAAGCCATGAACGCCCCCATGCAAAGGTTCTCGGTTGAAAGCGGGCCCCAACTCGAGGCGCAAATTGGCTCGCACTCAGGTCGGGCGCGCAAGGGTTGTGCATTAGCGTGCGCGCTCCTTGTGCTTGGCGCAGCGACTGCATGCCGGCGGGCAGACTCCTCAGGCGCAAAGGCTAAGCCGGTCGCGGCTAGCCCGCCACCACTCCCCTCGCGAGAACCCGGCAAGGCCGACCACGAACCGGCGCAGGTGCCAGTGGCCGTGCCCCTTGCCGCGAACGCAATGCCGCTCAAGCTAGCGACGAAGAGAGGCGCTTCCTACCATGAGTGGTCATGCGCCATCGATGCGTACTATGCCAAGGACAGTATGTTATGGCGTGAGGGTGACGATGTGGTGGTTCGCTGGTGGACATATGGAACGTGCAAGCAGCGACTTTCGCCGCGCACGACCTATGCCGATGGGCGAATCGCCATCGCGATCGACAGAGGACCTGCAGCCAAGTGCGGCCAGGAGGTGACGGAGTACTTCACGCGCATTACCGGAACCGACCGCAACACGCAGTATCAACTCGTCATCGATGGGGTCGAGACGTCCTGGACACCGGCCCCGGAGAAACCCAAGCGGCTGCCGCGCCCAAAATGCCGCACAAACGAGGCAGACACCCGGAACCTCGACCCGTGGAGCCAACGCGGCACCCACCCCGCCGAGTATCAGGCGGCGAAGCTTAGCCACACCGTGAAGGACTGGCCCCCAGTGCGAGGAGTGTCGTCTGTGGTGGAATTCTAAGCATGCCTACCCCGAACGTAACCTTAGAACAGCTCTACTCAGGCATCGAGCGCCCCGCAGGCAAGATGCATAAGCTCGTGCTCAAGCGCATTCCCGCGCACTTTCTCGAGCTCGATGTGGGATTTGGCTTCAAGAGCGGTGTGCTGCTCCCCACCTTACCGATCGATACCGCGCCGACGAACTCAGCCAAGCGCAGAAGCCCGCCGTTTTTCGTCCTCAAGCAGGTGTTTGACCATGCCGAGCAGAACCCCGGCAAGAAGCTCCTGATCGCGGGCCACACCGATACCGCAGGTAGCGCCAGCGTGAACCGCACCTTTTCGCAGATTCGCGCCAGCAGCGTGTATGGCCTGCTCAAGGGCGATCGAGAGCTGTGGGCAAAGAGTTGCGAGCGACGTCATGAGGTAAGCGACATTCAAACCATACTAAGGTGGGCGGCACGCGAGCACGGCTTCGGTTGCGATCCCGGCGAGATCGACGGCCTGCCGGGACCTAAGACACTCAAAGCGCGAGAGCGCTTCCGTCAGCGCTACAACGATGAATTCGCGGGTCACCTCAAAGTCATCGGCCCGATGACACTGAACGACTGGAAGGCGTTCTTCGATCTGTATGAGGTGTCGCTGGCACGCATGCTCGGTGTGGCCGAGGGCGCGCTGTCCACAAAACGTGCGCACCTTAGCTTTGTGGCCGAGCCGGTGCTGGGCTGCGGTGAGCATTGGCCGGTCGCGGGTGTGGGCATCGACGGGCTCAAGAGTACGAGCAACAGGCGCGTGGACTTCGTGTTCTTTGATGAGGAGGGGTTCCCTTCGCTGCAGAAGCAGGAGCCTCCTGGGTATGAGCTGTACGGAATGGCACTAAGGTTTCGACGGGAGGTGATCGAACCGCTTGCCGTAAGCCATGGCACGTTCACCATCGACACCGTCGACGGCGACGGCAACCCAGTGCCCGACGTGCTGTGTGAAGTTGCGACACCAGGCGGCGACCTCTTGCCTCCCTTCAGGACTGACGCCCAGGGGCGGGCGGAGCTGCAAGGCATTGCGACGGGGATGTGTGTCGTACGTTTGCCGGAACTGGAGGGTACGGCGTGGCGCGCAGAGGGAGCCAGCGCCAGCAGACCCGCCATCAGTCCGCGCCAGGACCACGTGCACCTGGTGAAAGCCGGCGACACATTGACTCGTATCGCTTGGGAGCATGGCATTCACGGTTGGGAACGCATTTGGAATGACGCTCGGAACGAGACCTTGCGTGCAAGCCGCGCCAATCCAAACGTATTGTTGCCCGGCGATCGGGTATTCGTGCGGGGTTGCACGTTGCATGAGGTAGACAGTCAGATTGACGGGGCGCAGCGAATCGTGATCGAGGTGGCCAAGATGAAAGTACGCGTGCGCCTGCAGGATCTCAGCGGCGAGCCCTATGGCGATATCGCCTACGACTGCAGCTATCGAGTCGGCCCACATGAGGTGAAGCGACCCGGTACCGCTCCCACCGATGCTGACGGTTGGCTTGAGGAGGAGATGCCGGTGCAGGTGGAGACCTTGACGGTGACCCTGAAGAAGTCGAAGCTTGCGCTGCAATTCGAGATCGGACACCTCACTCCGTGGCGGGATGAGCGCACCAAGCGTCCGCTGCTGAGTGGTTTGCAGGCGCGCCTGGGCGCACTCGGATATAACGTGGGGCCCATCGACGGAAAGCTCGGTCCGCGCACGCGAGAGGCGGTGCGGCAGTTCCAGTGCTCTGCGTTGGAGCGTGACAACGCGAAAGGCGCGATCGACGCCGAAACCTGCGAGCAACTCGCGCGCTTGTACGGGGTGTAAGGTGAGTGGCTTTCCTCCCCCGAAAGTGCGACCGGTCGCGCCCAACACCTCCAACGTACTGGCGCTGAGCGGCATCGGCTTGCGCACGGTGAGCGGCTTGCCCGGCCACTGGCAGTGCGCCTCGATCGGCGAGGGCGCGTTTGTGTTGTGTCGGCAGGAGACCGACCGCGGCGGCAGTATCCAGGGGCCGAAGTGGGTTCGCTACGGCCGCACCACCTGGCAGGGCTGGGTGGTCGAGGTCGAAGAAGCCAAGCTGGGCGAGCCCGTGGCGCAGACGGGCGACTCGAATTTCAAGCCGATCGCGCGCGACGACCTGATGATGCTGTATCCCGACGAACGTTACCGTTTGTTCTGGAGCTTCGATCTCGACGACTTCATGCAGGTCAAGACGGACCTCGA
>JBBSJC010000718.1:0-3673 GCA_038257655.1 Polyangiales bacterium
CGAGCGAGCCCGACGCGCAAGCTCCGAGCGCTCATCGTCTGTGAGTTCGAGCCGAATCGGGGTTTGCATCGCCATGCCCGCATACGATCACAACGCTCGAGCCTGGCAACTTTCTCACAAAACCGCCCCTCCCGCCCGACACGACTGATCACCTACTTCTGCGGAGCTGTACTTAGTGCCCAAAGCGTTCACCTCAGCGGACGCCTGGACTGGTACAAAAGTGGCGAAGCGCCTCAGTGTGTGACGGAATGGCTAGCTTCGCGTGTCGGCTGCTGCGGGGTCAATAGCTCGACGAGCTTCGCAACGAAGGCGGGGATGTCCTCAGGCTTGCGGCTGGTGACGATCCCCCCGTCGGACACCACTTCCCGATCGACCCACTCCGCACCGGCGTTGGTCAGATCTGTCTTGATCGAGGGCCACGACGTCACTTCGCGGCCTTCGACCACGTCCGCTTCCACCAGCAGCCACGGACCATGACAGATCGCCGCAACGAGCTTGTGAGCGCGCGAAAAGGTCCGCACCAGCTCCACGGCTTTGGGAACCATGCGCAGCGCATCGGGGTTGAGCGCCCCGCCGGGTAACAACAGCGCGTCGTAGTCTTGAGCGTTTGCCTGATCGAGTGTCAGCTCGACCTCGAAGCTATCGCCCTTGTCGTGGTGGTGGTAACCCTGGATCGTGCCAGCCTTAGGAGCGATCAACACGGTCTTGGCGCCCGCGGCTTCCAGCATCTCACGCGGCTTCTCCAGCTCAGATTGCTCAAATCCGTCCGTGGCAAGAATGGCGATCGTCACCCCGCTGAGCCTGGTGCGATCTTGGTTGTTTCGGGAGTTTTCCATCGGCGCTGCTCCTGATTTGTCTTTCGCGCTGACGGCAGAAGCTCGGCTGTCGCCCGCCTGCCGCACGCCTTGCGCATTTTTGCGAGGCTTACGTGGCAACTCGATGTGCAAGCCACATGCCGCCAATCTGAGACAAGCACGGCCCATAACCCGACCAGGAACCCTTCCAAACACGCCCTGCGAGCAGTCCTCGCACGCTGGCGCAACCATTGCTTACGACAGCCCCATGACTGCTCCCATTGCAGCATTCCCCCCCTACCTGCCTCCGGCCCGACCCCACAATGCACAAGGCGCCGTGCGCCGGGTGGGCCTGGAGGTAGAGCTTGCCAACCTTTCTCTCGAGGCCACCCTCGAGATCATTCATCAGGCCGTCGGCGGACAGGTCCTGACCACCAGCCGCACCGAGGGCAGCGTGGCCGACACGCCGTATGGCGACTTTCGGGTGGAGCTCGATTCCAAACCGCTCCAAGAACGACGATATCTTGCACCGCTACAATTGTTCGGAATCGAAGCGGACTCGGACACGGCCCATTTCATCGAAGACAGCGTGCTCGAGGTGGCCAAGGAGTTCGTGCCGATTGAGATCGTGTCTCCTCCGATCGCTTGGGATCGCCTGACCGAGCTTGACTCGTTGTGGCAACGCCTGCGCGAAGCGGGCGCGCACGATACCAAAGGCTCGGTGCTCTACGCTTTTGGCCTGCACCTGAACCCAGAAGTGCCCGACTTTGAGGCGCCTACCTTCTTAAGTATTTTGCGCAGCTTTTTATTACTCGAGGACTGGATTGTAGAAGCATCACACACGGATCTTACCCGTCGTATCACACCCTATATCCGCGATTTCCCAGAAGAGTATAGACGCAAGATCTTAGAGCCGAAGTATACCCCGGACCTGCAGGCGCTGATCGCCGACTATGCCGAGCACAATCCGACACGAAACCGTCCGCTCGACCTGCTACCGCTGTTTTCATACATCTACACGACACGTGGTGAAGGCATCGAAAGCCTCTCCTCGCGCATTCACGATTGGCAGCTGGTCGGCTCGCGTCCAACCTTCCATTACCGTTTGCCTAACTGCGAGGTTGCGCAAGCAGGCTGGACGCCCGCGCTCGACTGGAACCGCTGGGTGACTGTCGAACAGCTGGCTGACCGACCTGAGCTTTTAACGGAGCTTTCTGAAGCTTATCTGTCCACGTTCGATCTCCCGCTGCGGCTACAGCGCGGAGCCTGGGCAGACAAGGTACGTGATCGCGTGATCGATTCGATCCCGGGGCCCTTGCAGCGAGCACAGGAGTAATGCCCCGGGCTAACGACCACACGAGCGCGACCGTAATCGGCGTGACCGGGCCCGATTCGGGCGGCTGGCCCGCTTGGATCTTTACCCGCTGGGCGCTTGCGCGCGCCGGGGCGCAGGCCGTGCGCATCACCCCGGCCCACCCGATCGATCCGCAACGGGTAGACGGCTTGGTGATCGGTGGCGGCGCAGACGTCTCGGATCTCAGCGCCGAACCGATGGAGGACCCGCGCGCGTCAGTGTCGGCCCCACCCCCGCACGCTCTTGTCCGCTGGCCCTTGCGTCTGCTCGACTTGTTACTCGCGCCAATCGTGCTGACGATTCGCATGGTCGCGGGCAGACACAAAAGCGACGGACCAGACCCGGCCCGCGACGCGCTCGAGATCGCCTTACTGAGCTACGCCCGCGAGCATGACGTGCCCGTGCTCGGCATCTGTCGCGGCGCGCAGCTGATGAGCGTGGCGGAGGGCGGCACGTTGCTGCGTGACCTACGGACGCTCTACGACGAGCGCCCCCACCTTTACACCGTGCTCGCCCGACGCGCGGTACACGTCAGCGCTGACAGTCGTCTGCACGAGATCGTCGGGCTCGACGACATGCTCGTCAACAGTCTGCACTTTCATGCAGTCGGGGAAGCGGGCGAGGACATGCGCATCGTGGCCAGGGAAACCAGCGGCGTTCCGCAAGCGATCGAACACACATCGCGAGCTTTTTGGGTCGGCGTACAATGGCACCCGGAGTACCTACCCCACCATCAAGCGCACCAGGCGCTGTTCGAACATCTGGTGACGCACGCACAGACAGCTCGTGCGCACGTGAGTGAGCACAAAGCGCGATCAACGCGAGCGAGTACGGCGTGAACCTTACTATTCAGCGGTTGCGCACGTGATTGGCAAGCTCGTTCGTGTCGTCTGCACGAATCGGGGCGTGGGTTCCCAGGCTCTCCCCTAGGCGCTGAATCACCTCGCATACCCCCTCGCAGGAGCGGCCCGCGTGGATGGCATTGACCAAGTGTTTGACCAACTCGTCCCAGCCCTTGGCTTCCAGGTGGGAGTGAATACCCTTGTCGCCGAGGATCGCCACACGTTGCTCGAGCTCAGAGAGTAAGATCACGACCCCGTTGCGATCTCGCGTTTCGAACACCGCATGCTCGAGAAACTCAAGCTCGCAGGCACGCTCGACCGCGAGCTGCCTGCGCGCGGAGGGCACGAGCCAACGCAACACGCGGCGCGTGCTCGATGCGATCCAGGCGAGCGCACCGACGACCAGCTGCAGCAACAAAACCGAGGCGACCGACAGCTCGGGCAACAATAGATGAGCGAGCGCAGCGGCGATCAACGCGCTCACACCCGCCGCAGCCAGCCGCACGTCAAGGTACGTGTCGCTGATCTTGCGCGTGACGACCACGATTTCAGCGGCCGTGCGCTGCTCGGTCTCGCTGATGCAGGCTTCGATGCGCGCCTGCTCTGCCGAAGAAAACACGGTCATGGTTACCAATCTCCCGATGCGCCGCCGCCACCGAAGCCTCCACCACCGCCACCGAAGC
>JBBSJC010000719.1:0-3669 GCA_038257655.1 Polyangiales bacterium
CGAGTCAAAAGATATGGGACGCGGATCGAACCAGCGTTCCGCTGCCTCCCACACCATGCCGAGCGTGGCGAAGGTAAGGGCGATCGAGCTCGCAAAGCCGGCCAGCGAGCTTACCTTCCCCGTGCCCAAGCTGTAGCTCGGATCGTTGGCAAACGCCGCGGCATGGCGATGGGCAAACAATGCAACTCCCAAGGCCACCGCATGGCTTGCCATGTGCCAGCCATCCGCGGTCAGCGCGACCGAGCTTGACGTATGCCCGACGATCAGCTCCGCCACCATGAAGATTGCGGTTAGCCAGAAGGCCCAAGCCAACTTGCGCTCCGCGTCATGACCTACTGGCGCGTCCCCGTGGCGGTGATCGTGAGGGCAACCGGGGCCAGACGCGCATGAATGGGGATGAGGTGAAGACACAGACCGAGCTACTATCGCAAGACACCGGCTACTGCAATCCAGTAACGCTATATGGCGCCTGTGCTTTAGACCTCGCTCACATCGATGGCGGTCAACGTGCCCTGCGCATCACCGGCGAATAGCAGGCGTTGACTCGGATGAAACGCAAGCCCCGATACGGCTCCGTCCACGAACGAGAATCCCAACGGTGTCAACTGCTTACGCGGAAACCACAAGAGCACGCCGGAGTCATCGCCCCCCGATGCCAATAGTGCCTTCTTGGGTGCGAACGTCAGGGCGCTAACGAAGGCCTGATGCCCCTGCAGCACCATCGGTTTAGAGCCCTCTGGACCCTTGCCGCCAAAGTCCCACACGGTGACAGAGGGCGCCCCTGCCGTGGCGAGCATGGAGCTGAAGTTGTCCCACGCGAGCGCGCGCGGCTTGGAAGGATAGCCGTGCATCTCGGCATCTTTTCCGCTCGCGGTGCGCCAGAAGTGTACGGAACCGTCTTGACTGCCGCAGGCGACGACGCTGGCATCAGGGCTCAGACAAAGCGAGATCAGCGAGCCCTTCCATTCGTAGTGACGCTTGCGTGTTCGCGCCGCGCTCGACCATACCTGGACACCGCCGTAGCAGGACGCATATAGGTTTGCGCCCGAAGCATCGAACGCGACACCGGTGACCGTGCTCGCGTGACCTGAAAGACGCTCCCCCGCGTCTGTGCTGCGGTTCCACAACGCGATGTCGCGCCCGGCCGAGCAGGCTACAGTTTCGCCGTTCGGAGACCACGCAAGATGCTCGACACAACCGGCGCCATCTACGATGACCTTGGAGGTACCATCGAGAGCAATAAGCTTCGCGGTACCGTCTTGACCGCCACTGATAAGAAGGTCTTCTCTCGGCGACCAGGCGAGTGTCAACGCTCCGCCCGGATGAGCCTCCACCAATGCTTTGCGCTCGCCCTGTTTGGTGCCGAAGATGCTGACTACCCCGTCTCCCGCACTTGCGGCAACATACGCTCCGTCTCGAGACACAGCGACGCGCGTGACGTAGTCACCCACGTCTACCTGATATAAGATCGGGAGCTCGGTCTTGCCGCGGGGGCGGGCGCGATTCAGGAAAGACATGCGTCAAACCCTGCGGTCAGTGCGGCGCGGTCGAGCTTACGTCCAATGAAAACTAACTCGCTCACGCGCGCCGTGTCGCCCCAGGGCCGGTCTTCACGCGCGTCGAGCAGCATATGCACTCCCTGAAACACGAAGCGCTTTTCGCGGCCGCGAACGTTGATGATACCTTTCATCCGAAAGATATCCGCACCCTGCTCACGTAAGATCTGGCGCAGCCACTCGTTGAGCTTGTCGCCATCCACAGATTGCTCGCGGCGAATGCCTACCGATGTGACGGTTTCATCGTGGGTATGCCCCGCTGTGAATGCGCGCGTTGCGAGCGGTATCAGCTCGGCGCCCGAAGCGCGTTGAAAGCGCAGGTTGAATTCCTCGGGCAAGTGCTGAGTGATGAGGGCGTAACGCCCGGTGCGTGCGACGCGCACGGGAATCGAGGTTGTACCTTCCGGCTTGAGATCGAGAACTTGTAAGGCGGCCTCGCTAGTGATCTCCGCACGGCTCGCCACACTCCCTTTTGATGAGGAAAACAGACTTAACCCGTGCTCGGCTGCATCACGCAGCGCGCTGTCATCCGTGCCTGCCACGCTAAGGAGCGTCAGCGACATGGTAGGGTCAGGCCCCGGGTCGAGCAGCAGCTCGTAACGCCCCTCGTCGAGCGCGTAGACGCCGAGCCACTCGAAGGGATACTCAGGCTCGAGGAACGTGGGTTTCTGGATCATCGCGCGATCGAGATCGAAGCCACCCACGTTGAGCACGTCTGCAATCGGCACGTCGGCGTGATTGGCTCGCAGAATCTTGGCCATGCTGTTCATGCTGCGAATGCGGCGCTCGAGCAGCGCTAGTTCTTCAGCGGAAACCAGGTCTGTTTTATTGAGCACCAGCACATCGGCAAAGGCAATCTGCTCTTTGCACTCGTCGCTATCGTCAATATGTAACAGCACGTGCTTGGCATCCACCATGGTCACGATGCCGTCGAGCTCGAACTCGCTTTGGATCTCGTCATCGACGAAGAACGTCTGAGCGACGGGTCCAGGGTCGGCCATGCCGGTCGTCTCGAGCAGGATGGCATCGAACTTATCGCGGCGTTTCATCAAGTTGCCAAGGATGCGAATCAAGTCGCCCCGCACGGTGCAACAGATGCAACCGTTGTTCATTTCGAAGACTTCTTCGTCGGCATTGATCACGAGCGCTTGATCGATGCCGATTTCGCCGAACTCGTTCTCGATCACCGCGATGCGCTTGCCGTGCTGCTCCGAGAGAATGCGGTTGAGCAGGGTTGTTTTGCCCGAGCCTAGAAAGCCTGTGAGAACGGTAACTGGTATTTTCGCCATGACTTGCTCCTGCAGTACAGCGGTCTATGACGTACGCTGTGTGAATGCAATCCGAATGCAACATCACCTAATAGGTGATTGTGCGAGCTCAGGGCGCCTGCGGAATTACTCGAGCGGGTCGAGGGTTGCGACAATTCGATTGGTGCCGTGGGGGATCGCCGGTGAACGATGCACAACGCCAATCTCCCGCGCATTGGGCCACGCCGCTCCCCGGCACAAAACCGCATCAAAAGGTCGCGCGCGATGAAGCTGCGCGCCGGGTCGCATCCCCGCATCCATCGAGACGGTGGGACGCGCACGGGTGCTGAGGGCGCAGCGGTCTGCGTCATCGTTCGAAAGCCACTCGGTGCATGGGCCCGCGTAGGTGACCACCACGCGCGCAAGCACGCGATCGACGTGAAACACCGGACACATCGCGTGCGCTAGCCGCGCAACGCGCACCCCAACCCTCCTTGCTCCCACCAGGTCTCCTAGCACGCGGCTGAGAACCATGAGATCCTCTGCGATGGGTCTCACGCCGGCAAGCTTGCGCGTAAGCTCATCCAGGTCTTCCGCGTCACCGGCCTCGCATGAGATTTCGCAGCGCGCATTGAAAAAGATGGCCTGAACAAGCTCGGCGCCGGCCGCAGCGAGCTGAGCGTCTGGCGTGCGCGCGTGCAGCACGAGATTTACCTCCGGTTTGAAGATCTCGGACCAACCGGCGAAATCATGGGTGGTCGTCCAAGAAGGCGACGACAACACAGTGGATGGGCGGGCCTGCGTAGATGCGCCCTGCATAGATACGCCCTGCATAGATGTGGCCTGCGTAGGTGTGGCTTGCATAG
>JBBSJC010000720.1:0-3642 GCA_038257655.1 Polyangiales bacterium
CGGCGCGTGCACTGCTTCTTCCACGCGCAGCAGCTCGCGTACGCGGGCAACGTTCGGGTGTTCGACCTGCGCAAGTCGCGCAAGCTCCCAGGCCAAGCGCGCCCCGTCTTCCGGGGCCACGACTTTCAACGCGCGGGCCGCCCCGTGCTCTGCAAGATCACGCGCATGAAGCACACGCGATCCCGTGCCATGACCAAGCTCTGCCACATACTCATAGCGGCCAAAGAGCGTCGCCATACTCAGTACAAAAGCCAGGGCTTTCGCTGTTCTGCAAAGCTCTGCGCGCCGCGCTCTTCTGCCTGCAAAACATCCTGCACAGGCGCGCCCTGGGACACGCAGGCGCGAAACTCGGGCCCACCCGTGAGCAGGTCGATGGCAGGCCTATCGCTTACGTATTCGTAGGTTTCCGTGCGGAAGCGGAAGCCGCCTTCGGAGTGCCGGGCAACCTCCGCTATCAGCTGCAAGTACAACGCATACGAACGAAACGAGCTGGCATCACGAACGTGAACCTGGACGCCGCCGCAGGTAAGGCGCGCATGTTTGTGGAAGGTCGGCTCAAAGCTCAGTGGACGCAGGATCGCGCCGGGACCTTGCACCCTGGCCGCGAGCTCTCGCCCACTCACAAACGGGGCGCCCCAAATTTCAAACGGGCGCGTCGTACCACGACCCTCAGACAGGTTCGTGCCCTCGATCAAACATCCGCCTGGATACACGAGTGCCGTGTCTGGGGTTGGCATGTTGGGCGAAGGCAGCACCCACGGACAGCCGGTATCGGTCCACAACATGTCGCGCTGCCAGCCGTGCATGGAAACGATCTCGAGTGCCTCCTTGGGCAAGCCCGCGAGCTCCCTTACCATCGTGCACAGCTCGCCTATCGTCATACCGTGCCGAACCGAGACGTCGTACAAGCCGACAAAGGATCGATAACCCGTGCGCTGCGGCGCACCTTCGAGCGTCACTCCGTTGAGGGGGTTAGGCCTGTCGAGCACCACGCACTGCACGCCCTGTTTGGCGCAGGCGATAAGCATCAGCGCCGCGCTCCACACGAAGGTGTAGTAGCGACTGCCCACGTCTTGCAGATCGATCACCACGACATCCAAGCCTGAAAGCGCGTCAGGTCGTGGCGACAAGTCTTCGAAGCTATCGCCGTACAGCGAGATCACGCGCGCGCTCGCCTGAGCATTTTCGCCGACGCCGATCATATCCTGGGCCTGGCCGGTGTAGCCGTGCTCCGGGCCGAACAACACACTCAGGTTGGCGCCACTTGCACGCACAATGTCTTCTGCGTGTCGCAAGCGCGCATCCACACTCGCCGGGTGTGCCAGGAGCCCGACGCGACGGCCCCGCACGAGCTTGACCACGTCCTGCTCGTCGCTCGCAAGCCGTTCCAGGCCCGTTGCAACGGACACGACTCAGCCTTCCTTTGCGAGTCGAATCACGCTGGAGTTGTTGCCGCCCTCAGCCGCAAGCTTGTACAGCACCGCCATGCGTACCGCGACTCCGGCTTCGACCTGATCGAGGATCACACTGCGTTCGCCGTCAGCAACCGCCGGGTCGATTTCGACGCCGCGGTTCATCGGGCCAGGATGCATCACGATAGCGTCCGGTGCGGCCAGCGCGAGCCTACGCGCGTTGAGCCCAAAGGTGCGGCTGTACTCACGCATGCTCGGTAGCAACGCGCCTTCCAGGCGTTCGTTCTGAATGCGCAACATCATCACCACATCAGCGCCTTCAAGGGCAGGCTCGATGCGATCATAGACCTTCACACCATACTGTTCGCCGTACACGGGCAACAGCGTACGTGGCGCCGCAAAACGCACCTCGTTGCCAAACATCGTGAGCAGAAGCGCGTTTGAACGTGCCACCCGCGAGTGTGCGATGTCGCCGCAGATCGCGATTTTCAAGCCCTCGATCCGGCCTTTGCTGCGGCGAATCGTAAAGGCATCGAGCAGGGCCTGGGTCGGATGCTCGTGCAGTCCGTCGCCCGCGTTCACGATCGCGCAGCGCACCTTGGAGGCGACGTAGTGGGGCGCGCCTGAGGCACCATGCCGGATTACCACCACGTCGGGCTGCATCGCTTCGAGCGTGCGCACCGTATCGAGCAAGGATTCGCCCTTGGTCGTGCTCGACGCCGAAGGGCTCATGTTCACGACGTCCGCGGACAAGCGCTTGCCGGCTAGCTCAAAGGACGTGCGTGTGCGCGTCGAGGCCTCGTAGAACAGATTCAGAATCGTCTTACCGCGCAAGGTCGGCACCTTACGAATCGGCCGACGCGACACCTCGAAAAATGCTTCGGCCGTGTCGAGCACGCTTTCGGCGTCCTCGCGCGTGATGTGCTCGATTCCGAGCAGGTGCCCTATCTGCAGCGCCGAGCCCATTGCGACGATCCCTTGCTAGTTGCCACTTCAGACGCGCTAAACACCCGCGCTAAACATCAGCGTCGAACGCAGGCCGCACTAGCACGACGCGGTCTTTGGGCCCACCCAGGCTCACTTCAAGATAACCGCCCGTAGGCACCGTGACGTTGAGCCCGACAAAGTCCGCGGCGATCGGCAGCTCCTTGCCACCGCGATCGCACAACACAGCCAGCCACACGCGCCGCGGACGGCCATAGTCGAGCAAGCAATCGATGGCCGCGCGCACCGTACGGCCTGTCTGCAGCACGTCATCGATCAACACGACATCGCGCCCCGCCACGTCGAAGGGCACGTTACTCGGCTCAGCCGTGGGGTCGGGCCGCGCGGTAGCCGCATCATCGCGATAAAACGCGATTTCTACGGTGCCAATCGGCACGCGCACCTGCTCGGTCGCCATGATCTCGCTGGCGATGCGGTTGGCGATCGGTACGCCCCCTCCACGAATGCCTACGAGCCCGATATCTCGTGCGCCTTTGGTTTGTTCGACGATCGCCGAGGCAATGCGTCGAATCGCACGCGCGATGTCTTCGTGATCAAGCAGTACTTCAGGCGGAGGAATCGTCGTCACGCCAAGGGTTTACGCGGGCGCGCGTCGCGCCGTCAACCAGGCTCTCGCGTGAGGGGCATTTTCTCCGCGATCGAATTGCCCACGGCTGGCGAGTCTGCCTCCAGCGGACCTGCCATCGGTGACGCGTGCGGCATCACCTCTCCGTTCTTCTTTTTTTCCTGCATCTCGTACTTCGAGGGGCAGCGCGGCACGACTTGGTTGGCCAAGAAGCCCCCATCACCGGCGAGCTTACCCTGCACGGTCACGCTGATGCCCATGCCGTCACGAAACGTATCCGGCACCACGCACTGCGGATACTCGACCGGCATCTCCTTGCCCGCCTTCTCGATTACGAAGCGCCACATGCACGGGTCCTCGCGAAACTGGATCGAGCCGGACTTGAGCTGCCCTTCGACGCGCAGCTCGCGGCCCTGAAACGCGCTCGGGTCGGCCATAACTTCGTGGACGAGCTTCGAGTAGACAAAGGCATCGGAGGCGGTGCTGCCGAACAGTAAGACGCTTACGCCCGCGCCCAACAGCGCGACGACTAGGCCCACCTTGAAGATAGGCGACATGCCGCGGGCTACCGGACTCGGCTCGCCTTCACTCACAACGCTCTCCTTCACGGGCTCGGTCATGTGCTCTCCACAGCTCCACAGGCTCGACGATCGCGACGCA
>JBBSJC010000721.1:0-3637 GCA_038257655.1 Polyangiales bacterium
AACAGCGCCCGCGCGCGCGGGTTTTTACGCTCGCGCACCATCAGCTGATAGGTGGACTTCTTGTAGATGACGAGTACGCGCGGCATGCTCGTCTTTGCTCGTTTGGGCATCAGGAAAAGTCCAGCTTCTTGGCTAAGCGATGCAGTGCAAGCTCGGTTTTGATGTCGTGGACAAGCTCGCTGTTCACGGCGGCCAAGGCGTCGCGCAGCGGCACGAACATGCTTACCGAGTGTTCTTCGACCGCGTGCCCGTCACCCGCAGGGGCACGCAGAACGTCATCCTCCTGAATCTCCGCGCACACGAAGAACAGCTTTTCGGCGATCAGGCCCGGGCTCAAGCTGGTGGCTGGACCGAGCATGCTGAAGCGGGCGGGCATCAGATCGTAACCGACCTCTTCGAGCGCTTCCGCTGCGGCCCTGCCGAATAGGCCGGATTCTCCTCGTTCGCCCTCTTCGATCAGGCCGGCGGGCACTTCCCATTGCACCGCGCCCGTGCCTTGCGCGGCAAGTGGCACGTCGTACTGAGCACGAAAGGAGAGAGGGGGGCGCAGTTGCGAGCGCAAGACCACCTCAGGCCCCTGCGGCGTCCGCCGGTACAGCACCAACGTGACCGCATCGAGCAAACGGCGTTCGACCATGTAGTAATCGTAAAGAGCGCTATGCGTGCCATCTGGATAGTGGTTGCGCAGCTCCACGTGCCGCACGCGGAGAAAGCCTTCGGCGCTCATGCCGCGCTCGCGCACGACTTCTACGCGAATCGCCGGGGGCAACGGGACAGGGCCGCTTTTCAGCATCATGCGCAGGATAGAGGGCGCGGGACTAACCGCCAAACGAATCGCGCCACAGGGATAGGTTGTAAAGCACGTGGGCAACGGCCGGCACCAGGGTCGAGCCGGTGAGAGCCCGTAAGGTCGTCAGCACCATGCCTGTGACGGTGACCGCGAGCAGGGCCCCCCAGTTGCCCCAGGCCTGCTGCGCGTGCAGCATGGAAAACAGCACGACCGTGCCGCACCAGGCGAGCGGCGTGCCGAGTGGCGTGAGCGCTCCGAACACGAAACCGCGAAAAAATAGCTCTTCTGCCAGAGGAACAGCCATGCCGAGCGCCGCAAAAGCGAGGGCGCCACTCGGCCAGGAGATGAACGCCTCGATCGGCGCCTCGCCAGTCGACGGCACCAACTGCAGTGCCAGGCGCGCCAGCGGGTTGAGCAGGGCGGCACACAACACCGCGACCAGCAGCGCGAGCGACTGACGTGTGGCGGGAGCGTGTAGGGCGAGTCCGTCGCGCATGGAGCTGTAGATCATGCGCGCAGCAAGCAGCGCCACGAAAACCTCGATGCCGGCGAGCAACAAACCGCGAGACAGACCGCCGACGGAACCTGCGATCGGCAACCGTAAGACGAGAGCCATCAGCAGCATGGCCAGCAGTGTGCCGAATACGGCCCATTTTACGCTTGAGCGCTTGCTGAGGGGTCGGCTCGCGCGCGGCGCAAAACCAGCCAGCACGCTCAACATGGCGCCCAAACCTGCCGCCAAAATAAGTAAGCCTTCGCGTGCGCCCAGGGCCGTCCGAGCGAGCACGCGTGCTCGCAGCGGAACGAGCTTGAGGGCGGGGTCGAGCGGCTTCTTCCACACCGCATCGAGGGCGTACTTACCAGGTGTTTCGATGCGGCCACCGCCAAGCGTCAGACACGCCCGGCCCTGCGTACGCTTGACGAGCGCAAGATGTTGCTCGTCCATGGCGACGCGTAGCTCCATCTTTTGCGCGCTCGGACGCCACACCATGAATTCCAAGGAATCGCGCCAGCGCTCAGCAAAGCCGTCTTGGCTGCACACCTCGAACAGCGTATCTTCGCCCGCGTTCAGCTTTACTTCGCTCAGACGCGCGCTGATTCGTGTGGCTGAAGGCTGCTTCGACAAGCTCTGGAGCGTGCTCCAGTCGGATACGTGCTCAAGCTCTTTTTGCTCCAGCGTCCTGACCCGTAGCGCCGCAAAAGCGAGCGAGCAGGACAACAGTAAGAGGCCAAAGACGAGCATCACCAGACGAGGCTGCATGGTGCGCGAGCATAGCGCACCGCACCGTCTGAACGCGACGCGGCTGCGAGCGCGCTCGCTAACACACCTTGTCAAGCCGGGTTCGATCAATGCTCTATTCCGGCGCGATCAGGCGCGTATCGTAAGCTGCCGCGCTGGACGCTTCTCACTCGTCGTGCCAACGTGCGGCCGGCGATGGTCGAGAGCCTTGAGGATGTGCTCGCACGCGGTGCTCAGACGCCGCTCTCCGAGGCCGATGCGCTTTCGCTCGCCGAGCTGTCGCATCTGGACGTGCCTGCGCTGTGCGAGGCTGCCGCAGCGCGACGCGACAAGGCGTTTGGCAAACGCCTGACCTTTTCGCCCAAGGTCTTTCTGCCGCTTACCAACCTATGTCGCAACTTCTGCGACTACTGCTCGTTCCGGCGTTCCCCCGGTGATGACGGTGAGTGGACCATGAGCCACGCCGAGCTCAGCGATTGGTTGGCGCGTGGCCGAGAGCAAGGCGCGATCGAAGCGTTGTTTTGTCTCGGCGACAAACCTGAGAGTGTCTTTCCTAGCTATCGCAACTTGCTCGCCAGCTGGGGTCATCACGGGACGGTCGACTACTTGGCATGGGCCGCAGAGTGCGCGCTCGAGCACGGTCTGTTGCCGCATACGAACGCGGGGGTACTTAGTAAGGCGGACATGGCTCGCTTGCGTCCGCTCAACGTAAGCATGGGCTTGATGCTCGAGAACATCAGCCCGCGTTTGTGCGAAAAAGGCATGCCCCACCATCGTGCACGCGACAAGCGCCCGGAGGTGCGTGTGCAGATGACGCGCGAAGCGGGCGAGCTTGCTATCCCCTTCACGAGTGGAATTTTGATCGGTATCGGCGAGACGCGCGTTGAGCGCGTGCAGAGCCTGCTTGCCATTCGCGCCCTGCACCTGGAGCACGGCCACATTCAAGAAGTCATCGTGCAAAACTTCCGCACCAAGCCCGAGATCCCGATGGCGCTTTCTCCTGAGCCGGAGGATTTCGAGGTCGCCCATTCGGTCGCGCTGGCGCGCTTGATCCTGCCCGATGACGTGAGCGTGCAGGCGCCGCCCAATCTCAACCCCCATGCGACAGCGCTGTTGATCGCCGCCGGCATCAACGACTTTGGCGGCATCTCGCCCGTCACGCCTGATTACATCAATCCCGGGCATCCGTGGCCGCATCTCGAAACCTTGTTTGAGCGTTGTGCGAGCGAAGGTTTCGCGCTGCGTCCACGTTTGCCGCTCTACGATCGTCATCTCGACCAGCACGAAACCGCGCACGGGAGCCAGCAGCCGATTGCGCGCGAATTTCTCGATGCTTCGCTGCGCAAGCAGGTGGAGACAGAGCGCACGCGCATCAACCAGGTTTCGCACCCGCGTGAGCTTGCATCGAGCCTGCCACCGCGCATGGTCTCCGGGCTCGTGCAGCAGCGGGTAGATGCGCTTCGAGGAGTGTCATGAGTCAGATCGAAGCTTGCTTAGGTTCCGTACGACCCGAGATCCGCAGCATCTTGGACCGCTGCCTCTCAGATCATGAAGTGTCAGTAACAGACGCAGTCGCGCTCGATGGCGCGCGCGGTCGCGACCTGTTC
>JBBSJC010000722.1:0-3632 GCA_038257655.1 Polyangiales bacterium
AGTCCGTCACGTTTAAAGGAGTCTTCGATCCTGAACAGCGGCAATCCCTTGCCCACGTTCTCCATGATGACGTGCGCGGCGAGCGAACGGTGCCACGATCGAGCTGGGCAGCATTTCGTTTGGCATCGGCGTCGTGATGACGTCGGCATTACCCGCGGCGTCTACAGTCTTGTAGCGAACACGGGCGATCACCACGCGCACCTCACGTTCCGCCTTCGCGATGAACAGACGTCGTTTGAACAGCTCGACCTCGACCCACAGTCGCTCATGCGATGCGCGTAGCTTGTCCCGCTCAACCGTAAGGTCGACCACCTGCTGCGCAGCGAGCGCGTGCTCCTTCTTCAGCGCCTCGATCTTAGCTTCCATCGCAGCGCGTTCAGCCGTCAGCAGAGCTTGTAGCTCTGGCATCGATGCCAGTTGCTCGGCGAGGTCTGTACGCTGCGACGACATAAGCGCACGCAATAACTGCCACAGCAGATCGCGACGTCCTGCATTTTTGCCGAAAAAAGACGCGCGTTCAATGCACACGAGGGCGTCGACGATGACCCGGTTTCGGACCCGTCTCGACTGCGATGGCGTCGAGCAGGTCATCGAGCTCACGCTCGTTTAGCGCGATCAGACACTCGCTTCGACCACTCACACGCCTTCGCCATGCGCAAAAGGGTGAAGCGATGCGGCCCGTGTCGCTACACTCCGCGGTGAAGCGGATACCCCGAAGACTCCCCGGCTCGCTCCAGGGGTGAAGCCGCGTCACCGCGCGCGCCCCGAGCGCCGGGCGCGTGCGAGTCGTGCGCACGCGCTGCGTAGCCTCCTCGGACAGACGGCTCATCCAGTAGACAAGTTTCTCCATATTCCCGCCGAACGCCTCGTAGAGCAGCGGTGGGGGCGTGACATGCATGCGGATGACCTCGGGCCGCGCGCGCTCTCTTGGGCGAAGAACACTTCGGGCCTTCGCACGTCGAGATAGCCACGGCGCCACAGCGAATAGTCGAAGACAAAGCCGGGCATGTGCTCCGCTCGTTCGACCAGCCCCGCCGCCACGCAGTTAACATGATCGTAGACGAGCCGGATGGCTTGCGTCGCGTGGTCGCACAGGCGCTGACAGTACGCGGCGCGCCTGTCGAACAGCTCTCTCGGCGCGTCGTAGCGATGCGCGATGAGTAACCTGGGAAGGCGGGAAGGCTCCGTCTGGCCAGTGGTACCCGATTGTCGACGATGGCCTCGCGGTCAGGAGATCGGCAGCGCAGATCGGCAATTCTGCCGCTTGGTTCGCTGATTCATTCGGTGTTACGGTAGTTTATGGCTTCGAAAGATCGGCAGCATTCGGGCGTGAAACCGGCGGTGTACGATGACTGACGAGTCGCCGACTCGCATCGAGCCGTGCTTGTTAGGTGACATTCCCGCAGCCTTGGCAGACCTGATCGCGGACCTCGTCGCGACATCTGGCGCGCTGGGCCAGAGGTTGCACCCGGCGAGTGCAGCGAGTCTGGTCGACTTGGTGCGCGTGATGAACTGCTACTACAGCAATCTCATCGAGGGGCACAACACGCGGCCTCGTGAGATCGAGCGTGCGCTGCTTAATCAGCTCGAGCAGGAGCCCGCGCGGCGGGACCTGCAGCTCGAAGCCGCGGCGCATATTCGCGTGCAGCGCGAGATCGATCGCCGTCACGCCGCAGGTCGACTTGGCGAGCCCGCATCGCTCGACAACCTGCTGTGGTTGCACAAGTCGTTCTACGATGGTGCTTCGCCAAACATGCTGCGCATGGTGCATCACGAGGGCGACTTCCAGCTCGTGCCCGGCCAGCTTCGACACGAACGCAGGCAGGACAACGTCGTTGGGCGCCATCGGCCACCCTCAAGCGAGAATGTCGAATCCTTCATGCATTACTTCGAGCGTCGCTATCGATTTGCGAGCCTTGGTACGGCAGCGCGCGTGATTTCGATGGCCGCGGCGCATCACCGGCTCAACTACATCCACCCGTTCGTCGACGGCAATGGGCGTGTGAGCCGCCTCATGTCCCACGCGATGGGGCTCGCTGCAGGGGTGGGAGCGCATGGCTTATGGTCGATCTCGCGAGGACTTGCGCGAGGGCTCCATGATGCGGGCGAATACAAGCGCATGATGGACCACGCAGATTCCCCAAGGCAGGGCGACTTAGATGGTCGAGGTAACCTTTCCCTTCGCGCGCTCGTCGACTTCGTGTCGTGGTTCTGTCAGGTGGGCCTCGACCAGGTGCGCTTCATGTCGACGTTGTTCGACCTCGACCATCTCGCTCAGCGACTGCGAGAGCACGCATGGTCGCTCACCAGCTCCGAGGACGCGGCGCGACTCGCCACGGAAGTGTTGCGGCGCGGCGAGGTTTCGCGCGGCGACGCTGCGGCCATTACCGGTCGCTCGGAGCGGACCGCCCGCGCCGCCGTAGCCGCGCTGCTGCGCGCGGAGCTGCTCGTTTCCGATACACCGAAGGGGCCCGTCAGATTGCGCTTCTCGGCCGCTCACGCGGATGCGCTCTTTCCGCAACTATTCCCCGCGCAAGCAGGGGTTTGAAAAACAACGTAGACCGACACCGACGAACGAACCGCCATCGCGCTGCGTGTGGGGGGAGGGAACCTCCTCGGTCTACACAAATTCACTTTGCCCGTCTGAAGGGCCAATGGGCTGCCAGCAGCGCTTTCTGAATTTGTGTAGACTGACACCGACGCCTCCAGTGATGCGGTTGCCTACTGCTGGCTCGTTGCGTACACAGTAAGCCGCTGCGCAACGCATTCTGCGGACCGCGACCGTTTCATTGCGGCTTGTAACCCATACGGGGCCGGGATTCACTCGGCTTACGATGCAAGACAGTAATCAGATCGCACTCGACGTCGTAAGGTCTATCCTCGATGCAGCACACCCGGCGACGCTGGACGTCGCTGGCACCTTAGTAACAACTGTAGTTAGCCGTGACCCTCCGGCTGCATCTCATGAGCCCCGCTTCAACGGGTCTGTCGCCCAGGCGGTGCTCCCGGCGCCCGTGAGGGCCGCGTGTGCGTGGGACGGGGGCAACGTGACGCTTGTGTTCAGCGTGGTGCGCGAGACCGTGCCCAGGTACCAAGGGGATGTCTGCCTAGGGGTCCACACCGGCACTTGCTGCATCCTTTGGTGCAATGTGCGGGCCGCCGTCGATCGAGCTGCCAGCGGAGAGCCCGCTTCTCTGACGGCGCTCGCCGCCCTGGTCAAGCGTGGGCCGGCCGCTGCCGAGCAGCCGAGCATCAATCGGGCACTTCGAAGAATGGTCTCAGAGGCCGGCCTTCCCATGCCGACCAAGAGTAAGGTGCAGATAGCGGAGGCCCAACTCCCTGGTGGGCAGATCGAAGGCGGTGCGGATGCGGCGTTTGCCCGCGCGCTGCTGGTCTCTCTCCTCAAGCACGATTTTGTTGATAGGCGCGGTGCCGCGAAGCGGGGCGTACCTCTCATCGACTTCACTAAACTCGACCTGTCTGAGGCAGCATGAGATTCCCCCGATTCGGTGGACAACTTTCTTATGCCACTCTTACCGTCTTGGACGCCAGTAGTTCCATCTCGGCTGGGGTCATATAGCCCAACGATGAGTGAAGGCGGCGTCGATTATAGAAGCCCTCGATGTACGGAA
>JBBSJC010000723.1:0-3631 GCA_038257655.1 Polyangiales bacterium
ACGAACAGATCATGGTCTGTGAGCGCGGTGCGAGCTTCGGCTACAACACGTTGATCTCGGACATGCGCGGTCTAGCGATCATGCGCGACACGGGTTGCCCCGTGGTGTTCGATGCCACCCATTCGGTGCAGCAGCCGGGTGGCATGGGCACAACCTCCGGTGGGCAGTCGCAGTACGTGCCGGTGCTCGCGCGCGCCGCAGTCGCGGTAGGGGTGGCGGGCGTGTTCATGGAGACGCATCCAGACCCGTCGCAGGCACTCAGCGATGGGCCTAACATGTGGCCGCTCGATAAGATGGAGGCGTTGCTTCAGCAGCTCGTCGCCCTGGACGCCGTCGCCAAAGCGCAGCCATATCTGGAAGATGAAGCGCGTGGCTAAGGTCGCGTTTCGAGTCGTCGTGCCGGCGCGCTTTGCCTCGACACGTCTGCCCGGCAAACCCTTACTGTTGATCGCAGGTAAGCCGATGATCGTGCACGTGCTCGATCGCGCACGCGAGTCTGGCGCAGCTGAGGTGCTGGTTGCGACGGACGATGAGCGCATCGCACAAGCGGTGACGTCCCATGGAGGGCGGGCCGTGATGACCTCACCTGACCATCTGTCGGGCACCGATCGCTTGGCCGAAGTTGCCGAGCAAGAGGGTTGGACCGACAGCGATATCATCGTCAATCTTCAGGGTGATGAGCCGCTGATGCCGGCCGAGCTCGTCGCTCAGATGGGCAGCTCGCTCGAGCAGCATCCGGAAGCTGGCATCTCGACCTTGGCGACTCCGATTACCGACGCGGGCGAGCTGTTCAATCCGAATGCTGTAAAGGTCGTGCTCGACGATCAAGGGTATGCACTCTATTTCAGTAGGGCGCCGATTCCATGGGCGCGGGACGCATTTGCGCTGAGTCGTCAGACCTTACCGTCTGGCATTCCTTACCTTCGTCATCTGGGCTTGTACGGGTATCGTGTGGGCACGCTGCGGGAGATGGCGCGCACGGCACCGGCTGCGATCGAGCGTGCCGAGTCCCTCGAGCAGCTGCGAGCGCTGGCGATGGGCGTGCGCATTCACGTGACAGTAGCGGCGCAGGCACCCGGGCCTGGCGTCGATACGCAGGAAGACCTCGAGCGCGTGCAGGCCGTGCTTCTAGGCTAACAAGTACGGGCGCACTCACTCGCGCTGCACACGGCACTCACGCATGACTGCACTCCCTCCCGCGGGCCCAGTCCGGCTATTTGCCCGGGTCGCGCCCGGGACGAAGCAATTTTCGTACGGACTTTCCGACTTTGGTGTCGAGCGCGAAGCTCTGGGGATCGCGCAGAAACTTGCGGAGCTTTCGCTCCCAAGGCGCTGTGACGGGCGAATCTGATACCGACGCTTTGCTGCCGTTCGTCGGCTTCTTAGCAACCGGCTGAGCCGCTGCTGGCGGACTTTTAGGAACGTTCGTCTTGGCGCCGATCTGCTCGGGCGGGATCTCATCTAGAATCGCCTGCGCTCCTGCCTTCCACCAGCTCTCCTTAAGGTATGCAGGAACGTTCGCTTGGCCTACCCCGTCGAGAAACGTAGCAATGAGGTAGCGCGCGGGCGCGCCGCCGAAAGCGTCAACGAAACTTACGCCGTCGAATAGCTGCGCATCCGTGCGTGAGGGTTTAGTCAAGAAGCGCGAGAACGTGCGGATTGCGTCGTTCTTCGAGATCTCAAATAGCGAGGGTTGCCCGCCTGATGCGTGAATCACGTCGCCGCAAAAATCGAGCACGCCTCGGTGCACCTCCTCGATCAGCTGGCAACGCTTAGTCTCATCACCTGCGACGAAGATGGGCTGCAGTGTTCCGTCTTCTGCGCGCTGCATGCGCATAAACGACGGCAACGCCGGCAGAAACAAGAACTCGAACATGCCGACGTTCTTCGCATAAACATGACCCGAGCCTGACTCCTCGAACTCGAGCAGATAACTGCTCATATCGAGACCCGAGCGATACGCCTTGCGCGCCGGATAGAAGGTGGAGAAATAATACCCCTTTAGCTCAGTACGACCCGTCAACTGAGCGAGGGCCACTTGCAGTGAGGCGTGGTGTCCGATGTCCACGATGGCAGAGCGTCGCGTCGCATCGAACAAGCCTTCCGCGCGCAGGTACTCAAGCAATGCAGCCCGCTCCTGCTGCGCGTGCGCAAGAATCAACTCGGAGTTCAGCGCGAGGAACTCCTCTAGGCGGGCGCGCTGCTTGGCATCTCCCAACGAGACCGCGTCCTCGATCGAACCAAAGCCTGCCGCCTGCAGTGAGCCCTGGACGATATCCGCCGGATCGACGCCAAAGCGCGCGGCCAGTAGCTGCGAGATACGCATGGTACCGACCTTGATCTCGAGGGATCGCGCAATATCACGAACGCTTTCGAGCGAAGCCACGCTGTAGGCGCGCCGCGAAGCGTATAAATAGTGAGCCCGCGGCGCTTCTGGGACCGAAGAGGAAATCAGGTCGAAGATCTTCTTCGGAAGGTAACCATCACGCGCCAAGAAGTAGACGTCCGTGAGCTTGTCGCGCTGCGCCCTTTCCAGGATCCAGCTCACGAAGGCAAGCATGACTGGACCACCCGCCTCATACCCGAGTCGATAGGCCGAGCCCTCGAAGCGCGGTTCGTGATCATTACGGTCGTAGAACTTCCTCGAGATCACGCCGTGCTGCAGCGCAGCGCCAAGACTCTTGTCGAGCTCCTCCGCCTTCCAGACTTCGCGGATGTGTGGGGTCTCCGCGTAGAGCTCGCTTACGCTCGGCAGATGGTGGGAACGAATGCCCAATCGTGATGGAATCTGAACGTCTGAAAGTCGGTTGTCTCCAAAATGCACCCAGTGCTTAGGCACGCCTTCGAGTTTGCGGATATGCGCGTATAAGCTCCCTGTTTTCTTCAGCAGTTTGTGCTCCGAAGACACATAAAGTTGTCCGTACCCAGCATAGCCGCAACGGACCAGCATCTCGGCCACTGTGCTGGCGTCGATGAAAATGTCAGAAATCAAGATGGTGCGTTTGCCGCTGTCGATCGCCATTTGAAACGCGCGCTTGCCGGCCTCACGTGGCCTGCTTACCGCAAGCTCAATGTTTTCTTCGAGCAGCTTGAGAGCTGACGAAAGCGCGACTGGTGCGCCGATCTGGCTGCACACGATCTCGTACACAGCGAGCAGATCATACTCTTCTACACCGCTCTTTCGTGCTCGCTGCGCTGCCGTGCGACCCGCCTGTTCGCGCAGCCGACGAAAGCCGCCGAACTGGGCAAGGTCGACATCGTGCGGCTGCAGCAACCGCTCAGCTTGCGGCGCAATCAGATCGAACACCGCACGCGGGTGACTGAGCGGCCGCGTAATCAGTGTGTCGAACACATCGAAGGAAACCAAGTCTGCTTCTGCGATCGCTTGCGCAATTTCAGCGGTCGGCAGGCGTAGCGATGGGCCGCCGTGGCGCGTAGAGGAGCGCAGCTCCTTCTGGTACAAACCTGGACGCAAGCCCTCGATCAACGCCTCGGTCAGCGCACCCGGATCATCAATCGGCGCGAAAAAATCGAAATCGAGGCCGCGCTCCTTCTCATGAATCCCGCGCTCGAGAAACTTACCGAACCATTCCCCGCGATGATGGTAAGCATCCATCAGCGGGTAGTAATG
>JBBSJC010000724.1:0-3630 GCA_038257655.1 Polyangiales bacterium
AATCGCGAACCACGTTGCGTGGGTGACGCTCGATCGGGCTGACAAGCTGAATGCGCTGACCCACCAGATGATGGATGGGTTGCCGATGCTTTTTGAAGAGCTGGCCGTCGACCCCGACGTTCGCTGCGTGGTGCTGCGCGGTGCCGGGCGGGCGTTTTGCGCGGGCGGTGACATTTCTACGGCGGTCGACCCGGGCGACCTCAATCAAGACCAGCTCGTCGATCGCTTTAAGCGTCGGCAGCGGGCGGCCGCGCTGTTGCACGAGATGCCGAAGCCGACGATTGCCCAGGTGAACGGCGTGGCGGCTGGGGCGGGCCTGAGTCTCGCACTGGCCTGTGACATGCGCATCGCAGGACCTGACGCCAAGTTCGGCACTGCCTTTGTCAAAGTCGCGTTCTCAGGCGATTACGGGGCAACCTGGCTGATGCAACGACTGGTGGGGCCGGCGCGCGCCCGCGAGCTATTTTTCACAGCCGATATCATCGATGCGCGTGAGGCCGAGCGTATCGGCTTCGTCAACCGCGTGGTTCAACAAGACAAGCTGGCTGACGATGTGCGCAGGCTTGCCGAGCGTATCGCGTCCGGCCCGCCGCTGGCGTTGGCGCGTATGAAACACAACCTTAACCGCGCCCTTGAATGCGATCTGCAGACCCTGCTCACGGCCGAAGCCGAAGGTACGGTCGAAATGATGAGCACGCGCGACAACGCCGAGGCCCTGCAGGCGTTCTTTGATAAGCGAGCCCCCATTTTTGAGGGTCGCTGAGCCTCGGCAGGGTCGGGTCGTTGGAGTATGCTCGGCGGCGTGAGCCAAGACCCCGATCCACGCGCCGCCCGACGCGAACAGATCCTCGACATCGCCCTCAAGATCGCCGACCGCGACGGCTTCGATGGCCTGACCATGCGCAAGCTCTCCGCAGAGCTTGGCGTGAGCGCGCCGATCGTCTATCGCCACTTCGAAGACAAGGCGGCGATTATCGATGCCATCGTCGATGCGCTCGTCGCCCGTCAGACGATGGTCGAACGCAGCACGATGGCACCGCGTGCCTGGCTGCAGTCGACGTTCTCATCGATGTACGACGAGCTTACTAGGCATCCCGGCTTGCTCGAGCTGCTCGCGTCAGCAGGGCCGTTTGCGGCCCACGCGATGCGCATCACCGACGAGGTGCTCGCCGCGCTCGAGGAGATGGGCCTCGATCCACCACGCGCCGCGCGCGGCTTCCGCTGGCTGATGGGGTCGACCATGGGGGCGGTGATGATGGAACGCGGCGCAACCTCAGCTATCGCCGAGGGGCGCGTGCAAGAGATGACCGAATCCTTGCGCAAGTACCCCCGTCTGTTTGTGGCAGGCGTCCACCTTGGGGGCGAGCTTGGCAAGCAGGGTTACGCTTGGTGCCTGCAACAGACACTGGACGCGCTCGAAGCCAACGCGAAGACAAAGTAAGATTTCGGCCCACCCCTTGTCCGGGTGATGCCGCCCTGTGTTGGGTGTCCTGCGTGCTAGCACCAACATCGCTTTGATGAAGATCCTGATCCTCGGCGGCACGTATTTCATCGGCCGTCATCTCGCGAGCCACCTCGTAGACGGCGGGCATGAGGTCACGCTGCTTAATCGCGGCACGCGACCTGGGACGCTGCCCACGATTGAGGTCGATCGCAACGATCCACCTGCCATGCGTGCCGCACTCGCCGGGCGCTGCTTCGACCTCGTAGTCGATACGAGCTGCTACGACGCGACGCAGGCGCTGATCGCCGAAAGTGCACTCACAGGGCGCTATCAACGCTGGATGTTTCTGAGCAGCGCAGCTGTGTACGGCGATCAGGCGCTTCGACCGCTCGTTGAACGCAGTGCGCAGGGCGGCTCGGACAGTTTCGGCAGCTACGCAAAACGTAAGGTCGAAGCTGAGAACGTACTGACTGAGTTGTGCGCCGACCGTCTAACTATTCTACGGCCGGCCTACGTCTACGGGCCGGGCAACAATCTGGCACGTGAGACCTTCATCTGGGCGCGTTTACTGTGTGGCGAGGACATCTATCTGCCTGGAGAGGGTAAGACCCGCGTCAGTTTCATTCACGTTCACGATCTCGCACGGGCCGTGCAGAGCTTGATCGAGACCCATCGCCTTACAACGCGCATCTTCAACATCGCCCATCCTGATCACGTCTCGCTGCGCGACTGGGTGCTCAGCCTGGCCAAACAGGCAGACGTGGTAGCGCGGCTGCACGAGGTGCCGATGAACGAGCTCGGCATCGACGCGCGTCAGTTCTTCCCGTTTCGCGATCTCGACCTACGTCTCGATGTGTCCCGTATGCACGATGAAACCGGCTTTACTGCGCAGTTTGATCTCGCCACCGGACTTGCCGATACCTTTGCGAGCTACGAGCGCGACGGTCTGGCCAAGATGTTGCGGAGCTCTTCGGTCGACTTGGAGCTCGACGCCGCGCTTTCAGGCACAGGCGACGATCCCGCGCTCAGTACTTCCCCTCGCCTGTCCTCGGCTTCTTGAAGCCAAGTCGTGAGTAATAGACGTCTGGGATGTCGTCAGCTCTCTTGTAGAACTTCCAGGCGCAAGGCTTCTGCGCGTCGTGGTCGAACTCGGTGACCCAAAGCGGGTGTTGGCCATTTTCCATCATCACGGTTTCGTTCACCGCGCAGTGGATGCAATAGTAAGGTACGTCCTTTTTGGACCAGGCAAAGGTATGGGCTTCTTGCGTGACGCCGAAGTTGTACGGAGTGCCTAGACGCGACGGCGTGCCGTCCACGGGATCACCGCGTCGCATGCGCCCTCCAGAGCCGCACGGATCCATCACGATGCTGTAGCTCTCTTCATCTTCGACGATGCGTAGCTCGCCGTCTTGTTCGGGCCCACAGCGATGGGAGCGCAATACCTCGGCTGTGAGGTCCACGCGCTCTTTGACTGGCAGCTTGAGGTAGCCCTTCCAGGACCGCTTCATCATCCACGTCTCTTGCGTGCTCTTGAGCGTCTCGTACATCGCCTGCTCGCCAAAGCGCTTGGCGACCTTGTCGAGTAGGTCGTACACCCAGTCGCACATCAGGTCGTGCAGGCCCTTACTCTCTGTGATCGTGTACGTCGTGAGTGCCTTGGCCTCCTCCGGCCGACCTTGATCGATCGCCTGCTGGATGAGGCCCGTGGTTGCTTTGCCGAGATCTTCCAGATCGTCCTGGCGCATCAACCGCTTCAGCATCGCATGGTGTTGTAGTCGCAACATCAGGTCGCTCCCTTCGTTCTCACTTATGCCGGCGATACCCAGCTTGCGCGACTCAGTAGCCCTTGGGCATGCCCATGCACTGGGTGGCGATGAAGTTGAACACCATCTCTTCGCTGACGGGCGCTATCTTGAACAGGCGTGCGTCGCGCCATAGACGCTCCACGTGGTACTCCTTGGAGTAGCCCATGCCGCCCATGGTCTGCATCGCACGATCACAGGCGTGGATCGCCGCCTGGGCTGCGATCACCTTGGCGACATTTGACTCGGCTCCGTAAGGCTTACCGTTGTCGCAAAGCCAGGCGGCCTTGAGATTCATCAGCTTGGCGCACTGCGCGGTCGCGTAGCTTTCGGCCAAGGGAAACTGCAGGCCCTGATAGGAGCTGATCGGTTTGCCGCCGAAGA
>JBBSJC010000725.1:0-3629 GCA_038257655.1 Polyangiales bacterium
ACGTCGACGCTTGCGCACTGGATCACGCCTCCGACACCGCCTGCCACGCGATTGGCGTTGCTGGGCATGCAGGCACGTGCGGCATCTTCGAGCGCCGCGCGCGGACGTCCGCCGGCACCGGCCGTAGCGCTCGCGGTCTGTCCTGCCAGGCCGTCTTGGCCGGCGCTGCCGCGACCTGGCACACCGGCGTAAAGCTCCACGTCGCGCAACGTCAGCGCCCTGCCCGGGCGCACGAAGTACGCGGCAAAGGTTGGGGCTTGATCCGTGGTTGCGTCGCGACCGCGCACGGTCAGCCACTCGATGCGCGTCGCTGTCTTACCCGCGTCCGTTGCGATCAAAGCCGCGCCACCAGGCGTCTGCGATTCCAGGGGAGCGCGCAACTCGACTTGAAAGGCACTCGGGTCAAGCGCACGAAAATCCCGACGATAGCCGCCATGCAACAAGATCCCGTCGGGCAAGGCCAGGGTTTCGGTGTAGCTACCCGAGGCGACAAACACGTGGGGCCGCGGCAGCTTGCTCGTGAGCGACTCGCGCGCGCGATCCATCGCGGCGCTCAACGTGCGCAGGGGACGGGTGGGCGAGCCGGCCCAGCTGTCATTGCCGTCGGGCGCGACGTAGATGCTCTCGACCACGACGCCGTCGGCGCCATCGCAGTTGACGTCGAGCATGGCGCCCGTGGCCAACAAGGGCCCTGCGACGTCGTTCAGGCTCGTCACCGCGCACTCGCAACCCGACGCGATGTCTTGATCGCCATCGAGCTTGTCGCCCGGCTGGATGCCGTCGCGCGCATCGGGACACTGCAGGACGCAGCGCGGGGCAAACGGATCGCCGCCGCAGGTCAAGGTCAGCTCGGTCTGAGTGTCTTCGAGGCACGACGCGCCGCACTGACCGCAGTTGGCCGGATCGAGCGAATAAGAGCCGCGCGCATCGCGGAAACCATCGTCGATAGTACCGTTACAATCGTTGTCGATTCCGTCGCAGATCTCAGCCGAGGTGCTGCACTCGCTCAGCACGCCGTTTTCGCAACGCGCCCGTCCCAGGCAGACCGGATCGCTCGGCTTACGGTCAGGTACGTCGGCGGCGCAGGCGACATCGAAGGTCTGCCCTTCGTCGCAGCGGCAGCTTCCACTTTCGGGCGCGCACACGTCCTGGTCATTGCAAACATAACCCGGCGCGCAGCCGAGCTCGCAGTCGACGAGACAACGCGCCTCGCTGCCGATGTCCACGCAATGCGCGCCGCTCAACGGGCCGCAATCGGTGTCTTGTGCGCAGCTCAAGCACAAAAACATGTCGCGTGGGGCGCAACCGCCAGCTCGGGTCGGGGCCAGACCGGGCGCGCAAATCGTCGCCGCACAGGTAGGTGTTTCTGCCACCAAGCTGCAACGGGTTTCAAGGACATCGCTTCCTTGCGCGTCGCACCCGTTTTCGCAGGCGCCACAGTGCTGGTCACTCAGGTAGCGGCCTTGATCATCGCGAAAGGTCTCATCGACTCGGCCGTCCGCGTCGTCGTCCAGATTGTTGCAGAGCTCGAGGGATCTCGGCTCGGGGTCGCTGGCATCGAGCTGCTGTCGAAGCTCGCTGCGGGACCCGCAGGCGCCAAGCCCTGTCATGCATGTCATGGGCAGGCATGTCATGAGCAGAGACAGAAGGAGCTGACGACGCGATACAGACCGTACGCACGCTGATGATAGGCGCGCGACCTGCGCGAGCTGCCCAAATTGCATGCGCTAGGTCGTACCATGGGCGCCGCGCGCTTGCTTGATCGTTGAGCGCCAACTCACCCTGGACTCGCAGTTCTAACCGCAAGCCGACTGGTTTAGAGCGGGTAGGCGCGAGCCCTTTACGCACTGGGCCCCGATCTTTACAAGCTATTGAGCAACGCCGTTAGCTCGCTCAGGGCGTGGTCATTGCCTGCGCGCTTGGCGCTCTCAATCCCGCTCTCGGTGACCGCCCGCGCCTGCTCGAGCTGGCCGAGTGTCTGCGCCAGCTGGGCGGCCATCAGGTAGCTCGGCACGTAGTCGGGATGGCTTATCACGAGCTCGCTAAACGCCTGGAGCGCTTCTTCGTTGCGACCGAGGGATCGCAGCTCCATCGCGCGGCCATAGAAGTGAAACGGGTCCATGGAACCTTTGGCGAGCAGCTTGTCGAACAGCTCAAGACGTTTGCTCATCGCTTCTACCCACGCCCGTCATCAACTGTGATTCCGGTCAAGGCTTTCGTCAGCCTGTCAGGCCGTCAGCCCGTCACGCCCCGGTCACGGCGCAGCTTCGTCCGTTTGTCGCACGACTCCGAGATAGGGCAAGTTGCGATAGCGCTCGGCCCAATCGAGCCCGTAGCCCACCACGAACACGTCTTCGATCGTGAAGCCGAGGTAGTCGATGGTGGTCGGCACACGCGCGCGCGCATGCTTGTGCAACAGCGAACAGAGCTTGACTGAGCGCGGCCCGCGCGTGGCCAGGTTCTTGCGCAAATAATCCATGGTCAGGCCGGTATCGACGATGTCTTCCACGATCAACACGTCTTTACCCTCGATCGGCCGGGTGAGATCGCTTGTGATCTGCACAGCGCCACTGGTCGCCTGCTGGTCGCCGTAGCTCTTGAGCCCCAGAAATTCGATCGAAAGCGGCAGGGCGACCGCACGCGCCAAGTCGGCGGCGAACACGAAGCTGCCCTTGAGCACCGCGATCAACACCAAGTCCTGGCTTTCGTAATCACGCGTGATCGCCTGACCGAGCGCCGCGACCCGCGCCTTGAGCACGGCTTCGGAAATCAGTGTGTCGACATCCGCCGCGAACTGCATAGCTGAGGTTAGCTCAGCCAGCGATCGCGCGCAGAAGAGAACGCGCCGTCTCGATCCCCTGGCGAATCGCGAGTGGAAACGCGTCGATCACGGGGGTGAACGTGAGCGCGAGCACCCCGAGCGCCAGCGCCGTGCGCAGCGCCGATTGCTGCAAAAGCAGGCCACTTTGGCCCCAGATACGCCCGAGCAGGCCCAGGCCGACATCGATTATCCAAAGCGTCAGAAGCAGCGGCAGCGCTAGCGAAAGCGAAAGCGCCAAGGCATCGACCGCGAGTTGGGAGAGCCCGAGCGAAAGGGGCCCTGTGCGCAGGCTTGAGACCCCGAGCGGCACGTCATCGAGGCTTGCAAGCAGCGCCGCGCTGAGCGCGCGATGGCCCCCGAGCATGAAAAACACATTCAGGGCAGCCAAGCGAAACAGGCTGGTCAGCGGCCCCGCTTCGACGTTTGCGCGCAGCAACACGACCGTTTGTGAAAGCTGACCCGTCCATTGCAGTGCGAAAAACGGAACGGCGCAGGCCAGGGCAAACACCAAGCCCACCGCAAGCTCGCAGGCGAGGCTGACGAGCAGCGCGTCGCCCGTGATAGTTTCGGCCCGCGGCGGCGAAAATGCATACAGCATGCTCGACAGCGCGAGCAGCAGTGAAAGGGCGACTACGCGCGGGATGTCTCGACCGCCCAAGGGCATCAGAAAGGCGAGGGGCAGCGCCCGCGCCCCGGCCAACATCAGTAGCGCGGGATCGATCGGCACGTGCTCAGGGCGCAAATGTCGGCAGGGTTTGCCACAGGGTAAGCGTGTAGCGCACCAGCTCGTCGCCCATCCAGCCTGCGC
>JBBSJC010000726.1:0-3624 GCA_038257655.1 Polyangiales bacterium
AGGCGTCCGAAGGCAAAACGCGCAGATTGCTCCTGCAGCTCGGCTGGGATCACGTCGGCGCTCGAGGGGTCGCTCCACATCATCTGAAAGCGCATGTCCGGATCGTTCAAGCTCGATAGATCCTTGTAGCGTTCTTTCAGCAACCGATCGCGCGGGATGCCGGCGTGCACGAAGAACGTGCGATCAAAGATGAACGCGGTCGGCAGCGCCTCGAACAGGCGGATGTAGTCGCGAAAGATCTCGATCGGCACGTGGGGCTTGAGCGTATCGATCGCTTCGGACGGTTTGACGCCGCCGTAGACGTTACCTTTGTACTCCACGAAGTACTCGTGGTTGCCGCGCAGCACCACCACATGCTCAGGCGCCTTGCAGTAGATCTGCAGCACCGTGCGCAACACGCCGTTCAAGCTGAAGATGCCGCGATCGATGTAGTCGCCAAGCAGCACGAGCTTGGGCTCGGGTTGATGAACTGGGTCGGCCTTGAACGCCGCTACCCGCTCGAAAAAGCGGGACTGGATGATCGCACCTTTCAAGCAGCTGTAGCAGCCGTGGAGATCACCCAACACCGTAAGCTCATAGCGCTTGCCGTGTTGCGTTGGGCACACCTGGATATGCCCGTCGTATAACTCCGCTGCGCCCTGCAGGTCATCCATGCTCAGTTTGCCGCGCAGGGAGCCTTCTCCCTGTGCCCCACGCTTTTCCATCATTTCGGCGGCCTGCTGCACGACCTCACGATCGGCTGCGAGCTGACGCTGAATCTTCTCGGGATCGCTCGAGTAGTGGAACTCGAACTGACCAAAGAACGGATGGGTCTTTTTGCCCGAGTCGAGCACCGCCGTCGGTTTGACCACCGTTGAGTGGGGCAGGGGCGGCGCCCCGAGGTCGATCGTCAGATCGGCATCGAGCAGATGGGCAAGCTCGTCGCGAAACTTCACTTCGGCGGGATGGGCTTCGCCGTCGGCCATGATCAAGTGATCGATCGTGGCCATCAGCTGGTCTTGGCTTGCGCGATCGAAGCCTTGGAAGATCTCGAAGCAACGCAGCTTGAGTGTGGCGTGCACGAAGCGATCTTGGTTTTCATCGTGGGTGACAGCTTCGGTGAAGAGCTCTTTCACCTGCAGATCGATGCCCTCGAACACTTCGTGAAAGTGCGCCGTGTACTTGGCGGTAAGCTCGGCCTGCACGCGCTCTTCAAGTTGCCCTGCGCCAGTTTTCACGCGATGGCCGACCAGCTTCTCGATGTAGTTCTTGACGAAGCTCCGCTCGGTGGCGTCGAACTCCCCGTCGATGTGGCCGAAGGTCGTCAGATAAAAGATGATCGCTCGCATCTGTTTGTCGGCGAGCGTCGGGTCCGTGCTGAAGTTGAGCATCGCCGTCCGATTCTAAACGCATTTGAAGCGAATCGAGATCCTTACACTACGCTCTAGCGCTGCTGAGCTTGCGGCATGAGGTTCAGTGCGGGGAGTCGATACGAAAGTGCACCCATCCGCAGACGGTGCTCCAAGTGGTAGCTCAGGCGACGGGACCGTCAGCCGTGCGACAGGCGGAAAAAAACTGCAGCATGTAGGCGTTGAATCGCCATACTCCAGCCTCATGCGTGTGCTGGTCACGGGGGCGGACGGATTCATTGGAAGCGCGCTCGTTTCAGCGCTGCTGACGGCGGGCCACGACGTGACCGGTGCCGTGTTCGCACGCGCGGCCCAAGCGGGCGAAGCGCGCATCGATCTCACGCAGCCGGCGGAGCTTGCCCGTCTGCCCGGCGACATCGACGCGGTGGTGCACGCTGCGGGCTCCGTGGATGCGAGCTCCACGCCCGCGCTGATGTACGCGGTCAATGTCGAGGGTACGCGCTACCTTACCAAGTGGGCCCAGCGTCACGGCGTCACCCACTTTGTACAGCTCAGTAGTGTGGCCGTGTACGGGCCGCGGGTGGTAGGTGAGCAGCGCGACGAGACCACGCCGCGGTATGGCCGCGCCCTCGGCTTCCCTTACATGCGCACCAAGGCTCAAGCGGAACGCGTTGTAGAGGTAAGCGGCCTCCCTTACTCGATTCTGCGCCCCTGCGCGGTCATTGGGCCGGGTGACACGGTGCTGAGCCGCAGCTTTGTCGCCGCGCTTGCCCAGGGAGGGTTGCCACTTGTGCCTGGTGCAAGTCCGCTACGTCGCGTCAGCGCCCTCCATATCGACGGTCTGGCAGAGGCAGTCGTCCGCACCCTCGACCGCGCTCCCTTGGGCATGCCAGTGCACGTGGTCGATCAGGAGCTGGCCCTGTGGGAGCTCGCCGCCGCCTATGCGCAGGCGACGCGGCTTCCGCTGCAATTTCAGCGGCATTCGTGGTCACAGGAACTGGCTCAGCGCACGGACTCGGGGCGCATGTGGCTGGTCGCAAGCGCGCGGTTTGGTCAAAGCTATCGAACCGAACGGTTGAGGCGCGAGCTAGGAACATGGACAACACGCCCCCTCGCACAGGCCGTGTTCGACGCTGTTTCCAGTTTCCAAGCCCCAAAAGCTCGCATATTCTAAGTGAACTCACGTTTCGTATGACATAGCGCTGGCTCATTCGAGACTGGCGGCCATATAAAACTCAGGCAGTGCAAAGCGTGAATGCGACGGAAAGAGTGGTCTGGGTGTCGCACGCCTCTCGAGCAGGGCTCCAGTTCGGTGGGTGAAGGTCAATAACAGGTTCGGTAACCGGAGCCGGAACGAAGAGCAGGACATGGGTCAGCGATTGTATGTGGGTAATCTGCCGTTCAACGCGACAGCAGATGATGTGCGAGCAACGTTTGAAGGCATCGGAGATGTGTCTGATGTGCACCTTGTGATGGATCGCGAAACTGGCCGCGCGCGCGGTTTCGCTTTCGTCACGATGGGCAGCGATGAGTCGGCGCAAGCCGCGATTTCGCAACTCAACGGCGCGATGATGGGTGGGCGACCCCTACGGGTGAACGAAGCCGAGGATCGCCGCGGTGGCGGTGGCGGTGGCGGTGGCGGTGGCCGTAGCTTCGGCGGTGGCGGCGGTGGCGGCCGCGGCGGTTACGGCGGCGGCGGCGGCAGTGGTGGTGGCGGCTACGGTGGCGGCGGTGGTGGTGGCGGTGGCCACGGTGGCGGCGGCGGCGGCCGTAGCTTTAGCGGTGGTGGTGGCGGGAGTGGCGGTGGCGGTCGCGGTGGCTACGGCGGCTCATCGGGCGCCGGTGGCGGCTACGGCGGTTCCTCCGGCGGCGGCTATAGCGGTTCCTCGGGCGGCGGCGGCTACGGTGGCGGCGCCAGCGGCGGCGGCTTCGATGCCGGCACGGGCGGCGCTGGTGGCGGCCGCGGCGAGGGCGGACGTGGCGCTCGACGTGATGCAAGCCATCGCGACGATCCCGAAGACTGAACCGTAAGGTCAGCGCAACAGGCCGTAGGGTCAGCGCAGCAGACCGTAAGGCGGCACAGCAACAGGAACAAGGCTTCGCTTAAGGGCGGGGCCTTTTCTGTTAGGGCCTAAGTACAGCTCCCCAGAAGTAGGTGATCAGTCGATGTCGGGCGGGAGGGGCGGTTTTGTCAGAAAGTTGCCAGGCTCGAGCGTTGTGATCGTATGCGGGCATGGCGATGCAAACCCCGATTCGGATCGAACTCACAGACGAT
>JBBSJC010000727.1:0-3613 GCA_038257655.1 Polyangiales bacterium
CAAGGAGATTTGCACTTATGAAATCAGGCAGGTCAGAGTTAACTCATCTTCAAGGGCCGCATGCCCCGTCATCGCGCTGTCGACGGATCTCTGGGGGGGGAACCGTACGCACAAGGCGCCGGACGGGACCGTGCGGCCCGGTTTTTTTAACGCTCAAACGTGGTCTCGACGCGGGTTTGGCCATGACCGACGCGCACGCCTTCGTCGCTGCAGCGCGCGGTGCTTTGAGCCACATAGTCGAGCCGCGCACCACTGAGGACGAGCGCACGCGCAAGGCGTTCGCGTTCGCTCGCCACAAGGCCCGGCTCGTCCATACGAGCGCTGTGATAGGCGACCTGGCGCTGTAGGCTGTGCAGCTCTCTGAGCGCGCGATCGAAGCAGCGCGCATGGTCGGCCTGGCCCAGGTCGCGCGCGTTGGCCATGGCGCTGAGCAACACGCGAAGCAGCTGCTCGGAGCGCTGCGTGAGCTGCGCAAGCCATACCGCATCCGCCTGCCGCGGCGCGAGCGCAGGGGCGGGCACAGGCGGAGCGTCCTCGGCGCGAGCGAGCGGGGACAGCAGCGCGGTAGCGCAGGCAAACGGAAGACTCAGGGCGAGCGCGCAGGTGTGGGCCCAGCGAACTACGGCCGAGCGAAATGGGGCGGTCAAAAAAGGGGGGTCCTTCGCTACGCCGCGCAGACAGCGCGCGGCACAGGAGGTTTGGTGCATGCTCGGAGGCAGGCATTCATCTACGCTTGGGCCATGCAACGTATCGCAGTGCTGACTAGCGGCGGAGACGCGCCCGGAATGAATGCCGCCATTCGCGCCGTCACCCGCAGCGCCATCGATCGCAACCTCGAAGTGTTCGGGGTGCGTTACGGCTTTCAAGGTCTGGTAGACGACGTCATCGAGCCGCTGCATGCGCGTGACGTAGGCGGCATCGTCCAGCGCGGCGGAACGATGCTAGGCAGCGCGCGTTCCAAGGAATTTCGCGAGGAAGCTGGCCGGCTCAAGGCCTTGCGCAACTTGTCCCGGCGCGGCATCGAAGCGCTGGTCGTGATCGGCGGCAACGGCTCGCAAAGCGGCGCTGCGGCCCTGGCAGCCCTCGGCTTTGCCGTAGTCGGCGTGGCATCGACCATCGACAATGACTTGGTCGGTTCCGACATGACTATCGGCGTCGACACGGCCGTGAACGTCACGCTTGAAGCGATCGACCGCCTGCGCACCACCGGCTCGTCACACAATCGGGCGTTTCTCGTCGAAACGATGGGCCGCGATTGCGGTTACTTGGCCTTGATGGCGGGCCTGGCGGGCGGCGCCGAGGTGATCTCGATCCCTGAAAGCGAAGTCACGGCGGCCCAAGTCGCCGAGCGTCTGCGCGCCGCCTATCAGCGCGGCAAGACCCACGCGATCGTGGTGTGTGCAGAAGGCGCTAAAAACGGTACGGAAGCGTTGATGCAGCACTTCCGCGAGAACAAGCAGGTCATCGGTTTTGAGCTGCGCGCCACCACGCTTGGGCACGTCGTACGCGGCGCTCAGCCCACGGCAGCCGATCGCATCCTGGCCACGCGTCTCGGCGCAGGCGCGGTCGACGCGCTGGCAAGTGGCGTCCACGGCGTGCTCGTCGGCTTGGTAGGAGGGCAGATCACTCACACGCAGCTGTCTGAGGTCGCAGGACGTACACGACCGGTCGATCTCAACACCATCGAGCTTGCGCGCGTGCTCGCCAAGTGACCCGGCAGCTGGGCGCCTAAACACCTTCAGGTTGGAAGCCACAGCAGGCGGCGCTCGCGGCGAAACGCCAGCTCGGCAGCGCCATCCCGCTTTGGGACGTCGCTTGACAGGGCGAACGAAACGGTCCTAGCTAAACAGAATCACGTGTCGCGCATGCCGGAGCTGGGCTTTCGAAGTCGACGAATCCTTTACGCGGCGGTCACCGAATACATCGCGACCGGCGAGCCCGTAGGCTCACGCAAACTTGCACGACGCTACGGCCTGGACGTATCGCCCGCCACGATCCGTAACGAGCTCGCGGACTTGGAAGAGGCTGGCTACATGATGCAGCCCCACACCAGCGCAGGCCGGATCCCGACTGACCAGGGCTTTCGCGCTTTCGTCGATGCGCTCGTGCGCGTGCGTGAGGTCGATCCCGACGACAAAAGCGCCATTTTCGGTCGGCTCTCGCAGCTCAAGCCAGGCGTCGACGACATCGCGCGCGAGGCAGGTCGCGTGCTGTCCCAGCTCACCGGGGCCGCCGTCGTGCTCCACACCTCGCGTCCGGCGGATCAACACGTGGCGCAGTTGCGCTGGCTTCCATTGCGCCCGGGCCAGCTGTTGGCGGTGCTGGTTACGCGCACGGGTGCGGTCGAAAATCGCGTGATCAGTGTCGAGCGCGAACCCGGTGCGCACGAGCTCGAGCGCGTCCACAACTACCTTGAAACGCTGATGGGCGAGCGCACTCTGGCAGAGCTGCGCCACGTGGTATCCAACGCCGCCGAACGCGAGCGCAGCGAGTGGCTTACGCGCGCCCATCACATGGTCGAAGCCACTGTTTCTGCAGGCTCAGCCGAGCGCAGCGTGCGCATCGAAGGCCAAAAACTCTTACTCGGCCAGCCCGACTTTTCAGACGTCGATAAGCTGCGCGGGGTGCTCAGCGCGCTCGGCGAAAAAGAGCATCTGCTCGAATTGCTCGATCGAACGCTGTCCTCGGGCGGCGTGCAGGTGCTGATTGGCGCTGAAACCCAGCTCGGCGAGACGCAGGACCTGTCGCTCATCGCGGCTACCTACGGTCAGCCGGGCGCCGCTTCTGGCACGCTGGGCGTGATCGCCCCGACGCGCACGGACTACCAAAAGGTCGTGCCGCTCGTAGGTTTTGCAGCCAGTGTGCTCAGCGATGTGCTGGATCCCGAGGGTGCCAAAACCCGGGATGGCCGCAGCTAAGCTGACCAGTCAGTTGCCGTGGAGCACCAAACGCAGGCATCCTTGTCGCGCTGGGTTCAATGGCTAAGTTGTTGCACCTAGGTTTGTGTGCAACGAGGCGAGGGGAACACGTGAGCGATAGCGAGACCAACCCGGCAGAAGCCGACAAAAACCAGGCCGCGCATGCGCAGGCCAGCGTCCCTCCGGAGGCTGATGCACCCGCGGGTGCTGGCGCATCGGCCCCTGCAGCCGACGAGCCTGCGGACGGACCGGCTGCTGAGCTTGAGAAGGCCAAGGCTGACGTCGCGCGCTTCCGCGATCAATGGCTGCGCGCCGCAGCCGACTTCGACAATTATCGCAAGCGCGCACGGCGCGACGTCGAAGAGGCCCAGCGCAAGGGCCTGGAGCAAGCGTTGCTCGAGGTGCTGCCCGTGTCGGACAACCTGGAGCGCGCGGTCCAGGCGGCCTCCCAGGCCAAAGATGTCGAATCGATCGTCGATGGCGTCCGCATGGTGCTCAAGTTTTTCGAGGATGCGTTGAGCCGCCTCGGTGTCGAGCGCGTGCCCAGCGTGGGCCAACCCTTCGATCCGAGCATGCACGAGGCGGTACAGCAGGTCGAAACCGCCGATGCCCCGATGGGGACCGTCGTTGCGGAAATGATGCCCGGCTATCGACTGGGGCCTAAGTTGCTGCGCGCGGCGATGGTCAGCGTGGCG
>JBBSJC010000728.1:0-3609 GCA_038257655.1 Polyangiales bacterium
AGCGACCGCCGCAAAACAATCAGATCGCCTCGACGCCGACGCATCCCCGCCTGCGGCGTTGCGAAACCTTGAAATACAGGCAGTATTCCGGCGGTTTCGCGCCTTGCAGGCGGGGCGCCTCGACGCCGATCCGACCTGATTCTTTTGTGCCGGGCGCTAAAGCACGAGCCCGTGAGGACTGGTAACTTCGGGCTCTGACTATGGGGCGGGCGCTGGTGCAGGCTCAGGCAAGCACGGCTGCACACAGAGTTGCTGTGCGCCGAGCACCGGAATCATGATCGTGACGCAGGGCGCGGTGGGAAGACCTGCCGTCTCGCAGTCTATTTTGGTCGCGCACATGGGCGGGAAGGACGCGCCACCAGGGCCCGCGCCGCCGCCATCGCTTGCAGGCGCGCAGAAGCCCGGAACGCCCTTGATAAAGCCCATCGTCGACTGGCAGGTGGCGTCTGTGAGGCAGTCGGAAACCGGTGGCAGGCCGGCATCGCCCAAGTCGATGCTGCACGTGCACTCTCCGAGCACGCCACTGGTACAAGCTTGGAAGCCCATCTGGCCGTCGCTGCACATGCATTGCTGGCCTGGCCCGGTGCAACCACCGGTGCCGCCGTCGCCTGCCGTGTTGTTGGTCGCGCCGTTCGCGCCGCCATTGTTATCGCCGATCGTGATCCCGCCGCCAGCGTCGTTCTTGCTGTCGTCGCCAGCTTTGACGCCCTCCTCCTTCGTATCACCACTATCGCCGCACGCGGTCGCTGCCATCGAGAGACCCAAAGCTGCGCACAACATCAAACGTCCTGACAGTCCCATAAGCATACTCCCGCAAAGATAAAAACGAGCGCGTGTCTAGCTGTAGGCACGACGCGCTCGCGCACCATACGGATCGGCGGGTACCGCGTACAGTGTCTTTTGCACGACTGATCATGGCGCAATATGTCTTACAGCGGTACGTGCATAAGATTGCCGCGTGGCGAGAACGCGCGGGGATCGCAGCGCTGCTTCTAAGACTTCTTGCCGTCGCCCGCGCTGCTCTCTGCGCGGGCGGCCGCTTCCCGTAGCTTGTCCTTCTTACTCTTACGTTTCCCCTTCACGCCGCCGTGCACATCGCGCGGCGGGACCGTCAGCTCCTTGGGCGTAAGGCCTGCGACCTGTTCACGTTCGAGGCTGAGCTGATGGCGTTTTTCGATCAAACGGAAATGGGCCGCGGTCGCTGCGCTCACAAAACTGACCGCGACACCCTTGTCCCCTGCGCGGCCGGTGCGGCCTATCCGGTGCACGTAATCCATGGCGGAGCGCGGTAAGTCGTAGTTCACGACGGCGGGCAACTGCGCGATGTCGAGGCCGCGGGCGGCTAGGTCCGTGGCGACAAGCACCTGAATGCGTCGTGCTTTGAAATCGGAAAGGGCTTGGGTACGTGCAGCCTGAGTAAGGTGGCTATGCAGCGCGGCGACAGAAACACCCGCGCGCGCAAGCTGCAATGTGACCTCGTCTGCCCCATCCCTGCTCGCGACGAACACCAGCAGCTGAGGCCATGCGTCGGTTCTGAGCAGGTGTTGCAACAGACGGGTACGGTCGCCCGCATCGATCTCGATCACGCGCTGGGTAAGCACGTCGGCCGAAGGTGCGGCGCCAGCGTCTACGTTGATGCGGACAGGCTCGCGCAGCAGCTGCTCAGCAAAGCGTGTTACCTTGGGCGGAAAGGTGGCAGAAAACAGTAGGCACTGCCGCTCGCTCGGAAGCAACGCGAGCAAGCGCGAAAGCTCATCGGCAAAGCCCAGCGCGAGCAGGCGGTCGGCCTCATCAAGCACAAGCATCTGCACAGAGGCAAGGTCGAGCGCATTCTGCTCGACCAGGTCGAGCAGGCGACCGGGCGTGCCCACCACCAGGTCCGCGCCGCCGCCTAGCGCCATCATTTGCGGGTTGATCGACACTCCTCCCACCGCCACGCACGTCTTCGGTGGCTCCGGCAGGTCGCGAGCGTAGCGCTCGATCGCTTGTCCGATTTGTACGGCCAGCTCGCGGGTCGGAACGACAACGAGTGCGCGCACCGGCCTGGGATGGGGAGCCTGGGCCCTGCTTAGTAGCTCGAGGATGGGCAGGGCGAATGCAGCTGTTTTACCTGAGCCCGTCTGCGCAGAGGCCCACAGGTCACAGCCCGCCAAAATCGCCGGAATCGCAGCGCGTTGCACGGGCGTCGGAGCCTCGTAACCCAGCTCACGCACGGCGAGAAGGAGAGGGGAGCACAGACCGAGGGAGGCAAACGTCATTGGGTCTTCTTAAGCTGCCAACCCCTGATGCGCTTGCGGGTCCTCGAAGTCGCATCTGAGGCGCAGGCCGGGTACTGACGGCGTGTTAGCAGCGAACAACCGTAAGGTCTCAACTTTTGTTCTCGCACTTCCCCTTCTTGCACTTGCCGTCACATGGCTGATCGCAGCCTCCGCAATGGTCGGCATCTTTGCTCACATCGACGCACTGCCCGTCGCAGTTGAGCTGGTCTCCCGTGCAGCAAAGCCCGCTACGGCAGCTCTCTTGCTGCTTGCATGCACGGGCACATCCGCCGCAATGCGCGGCATTGCTCGAGGTGCTCACGCACGCGCCGCCACACATCAGCATCCCTTCGCCGCAGCAGCCGCTCGGACAGGGATCGACCGGTGCTGGAGGCGGCGGCTCCGGGCTGGGAGGGGGAGGGGGCGGCATCGGGCCGGGATCCGGATCGGGAACCGGGGGCGCTGGCACTGGACCGGGATCGGGCACGGGAGGCGTGGGCATCGGGCCGGGATCGGGCACGGGAGGCGTCGGCACAGGACCGGGATCGGGCACCGGGGGCGCCGGTGCAGGCTCGGGATCGGGCTTGGGTGGCAATGGGACCGAAGGCGGATCCGTCGGCACGCCGCCTTCCGCATCAGTGGGTGACGCTGTGGCGCTCGCGTCACGCATATTTGCCCCAGCGTCGTCCGTGGGCACGGACGCGGCATCGCCGGGTAGCGGCTTCTGGGGATCGATATCGTCCCAACCGCCAGCGTCGCGGCCGGGTTCGGGTAGGCTCGCATCGTGCCCCGGTCCGCTGGAGACGCAAAAACCACGATAACAATCGTATCCAGGCGGGCACGCGCCTGTCGTAGAGCAGCGCGGCGCGGAGCTTGCCTCGGAGGGCATCGTACATGCCGCAGTCAGGATGATCAGCCACCAGCAATTTCGCACGCGTCCTCCGAACAGGGAGAGTCCAGGTCCTGCCATGCACTTGGCGTGCCCAGGTTCACGTACGGCCCAGTGTTCTCGGTATGATCGCAGCATGGATCAAATAGACCGAAGGAGCTGCCGATTTGTCTCAAACGGTTGGAGTGGAATACTAAGATCCGCGCTCGACGCGACCCACTCAGAACGCGCGATGACGCGACGCACTAAGATCGCACTACACAGCGTCGGCTAAAGCCGCCAAAGATTGCTTGGGCTCGGGCTCATTCATCGTGAGAACCAGTGATGCGTGTGGGCGGCAGGCTCGAGAGCGTCTTGCGCGTGGAGCGCGGGACTTTGTCTTCGAGCTCGGCACATGCGAACAAGGCGGCATCGAACGCAACGTTGAGCGTGCCCGGCCGCGCCAGCACGCCGCGGGATACG
>JBBSJC010000729.1:0-3600 GCA_038257655.1 Polyangiales bacterium
GATCGCCAGCGCTGCCGTTTGGCCGACGTTACCGGCCGCGTCCCGGGCTTGTGCAGAGAACCTGCGTAAGCCGGTGCCGATGTTGGCCGTGAACGTATAAAGTGTACCGCTCCTGCTGCAGGTCCAACCGGTGGAAGGGCTGCTGCAGCTGACCGTCTTACTATTGTAAGACCAGGTCAGTGTCACGTCCTGCACGCCGACGTTGTCTCGGGCGTCGAACACGATCGAGCGCTGGCCGGCTGTGATCGTACTGTTGTTGGAGGGCGAGACCAGACCTATGCTCGGCGGCACGTTATCGCCCTGGGGCGGAGGCGGCGGAGTCACATCGCCAAGCGCGACGTAATCGTCCAGGAAGTCGCCGTAGAAGGCTACACGGGAATGGAACCCGCCACCTTGGCAGCCCTGGTAACCGAACGAGGTGACACCGACCACGCGGTCGCGACCATCAGCCGCACGATAGAAGACCGGACCGCCAGAGTCACCGTTGCAGGTCTGCGTGCCCGTGCTCGAGTCCCATACTTTGACGAACTTGTCCTGGGAGAGATCGCCGTCGTTGCCATTGGGCGCGACCACTCGCAGGCTGGCCTGACGCTTCGTGCCGAAGCCGGTGCCAGCCGTCCTGTTGTTGCCGTAGCCGACGATACGCACCGCGTCGCCAGGTCGGGCTTCACGCAAGTCCGTGCTGAGCTGGATCGGCGTGACGCCGCTGACCGGGCTTTGCAGCAAGAGCACTGCGATGTCGTAGCCCGAGTCCAGTGCGCTACCGTTCCAACGTGGATGGGCGATCTGTGAGCGCACCGTGGCGGGCGTTGATTGACCATTCACGCCAAAGCCGACGGTCCGCGCTGTGATGCCATCGACACAATGTGCGGCGGTGACGACCACCGTGGGCGAAACCAAGGTTCCCGTGCAGTATCCACCCTGCGAGGCACGGAGCATGACCACTGCGGGGTCGCCGTTGTCCGTCGTGCCGTTGATGACTGAGTTGTCGATGTGATCGACGTCTGTGTCGTCGATGCCGACTTCCCCCATACAGCCAGTAGCCATCACGCCTAGCACCGAGAGCCAGCTGATACGCACGCATGTTCGGTTCATGTAAATCCTCCGCTTGACCGCTTGAGTACTCACCATCGGTACCACCCGCGAGCCGTCTGCTTGAGTGATTCTTTCTGCGCGCGATTCGCCAAAAAACTTAATAAACGCTGGTGAGTTCAGTGAGAGCACCAAGCGCTCGCCATACCATCGCGATCTGCCACCTGCAGTGGAGAATTACCCTGAGTGTGTCGATTGGCGGAAGCGTCCTTGCGGCGCGGACAAGCATCTTTTTTTAGTAAGGATCGTCGGCGGCCGCGGGGGTTAGGTGCAGCGAGGTTGTGCTCTGCAGCCGGCTAACGTCCACCTGATTTCGATCCTATTTCCTTACCAGACATCGCGCACATTGTCGCCAACGACTAACATAAGGTTACCCATCCCCGCCTGCGCAGCTGGGACGCTTGGAATGGGTTGGCGCTCGTGTGGGCGAACCTGCGACGGTCAGGCTAATGTTGACTGAAGCGTGCTGTGTCCGCAGCAGATGCAACCGTCAGCAAGCTACGAGCCTGCTCCTCAAGACGGGCACGCACGAGTGCGATAAGCTCCTGGAGCGCGCGCGAGCTCGCCATCGCTTGCGCGGTAGATACGAAAACATCGCACAATGGCAGCGTCATCGGCAGTCGGAAGAGTTCTCCTGTACGGACGTAGGCGTTGGTCGATACGTCCGGCAGCACGCTGAGCATCTCGCCAGAGAGCGCCACTTGAATGGCCGAGCTCAGCAAGGTCACGCGCATGCCTACCTGACGCCGCCACTCGGCGGGCCAACCGTCTAGCAGGCGCCCTCCGGAGCGCGTCGGCGGCACGCAAAACAAGTGGCTGTGCAGTTGCTCCGGCGTGATGCGCGCGGCTCCGTACAGCCCGTGCCCACGGCCGCAGCACACGGAGAACGTGATGCTGCCGAGCTTCTCGATGCCGAGCCGCTCGCACGTGAGCGCCTCGTCGTGAAAGCCCACGTCCACGGCACCGCGCAAGAGCAGCTCACTTGCCTCGGAGGCCAGGGGCGTCACCTGCTCCGGGATCAAACCTGGATGCTTGCGCTTGAGCTCCAGCAAGCTTGGCAACACGAAGAACTCGCCGACTGCGCCGTGCGTCGCCACGCGTAACGGACCAGTAAAGGGATCGCTCTGCAGACTCTCAAGCCCGATGTCGACGTGATTGACCGCGGCGCGCACCGACTCGCGCAAGCGCTGCCCCGCGACATTAAGAATCAGCGTGCGCGCGGAGCGATGGAACAGCTCCTGGCCCAGATGATCCTCAAGCAGTCGGATCGTGCGCGAAATCGCGGCCGGCGTCAGACCGAGCTCGCGACATGCCTGCGTCACACTACCCGACTCCGCCACAGCGAGAAATGCAGGTAGCCAGTTCCAGGCCGTGCGTCGGAGCATGCTCGATCTCATCAAAGATTTGCCTCTACGCGCGGCGAAGCCGAGTTGTTGGGAGCGAAGCCGAAGCCGAAGTTTGGAGCGAAGCCAAGTTTGGAGCGCAGACGGGTTGCGGAGGCCCGAGCCCGTTGGGCGCACCGTGCCTCCTTGTATGAGTGATCTACTTACTAACGCGAGCAAGCGCTCGAGGTACGTTTTTTTTCAGGCCGGTGGAACTCCAGGAGCCCCACGACCGTGATAAACGGGCCGCACTGCCCAAGACGCGCGAATGCGGACTGCTTTTTTGCACGTGGCGCCGCCAACTATTTTGAGCTCCCAGTTCGGCTGCCACTGATCGGAGGCATGGCCGCGCGATCAGCCCCGCGTTCAGTGACGCGGCCATCATGGGCAGGCAGCGAAGGGGTCGAAAACCTGGACGAGTTATCCTGGATACTCGGCTCGGCGCACAGGCCGCTGAAGCCGCTGAAGAGTCAGATCAACGATATCCTAAAAGGTATACTTAGCTTTGATCCGCGGTGTCGCCGTCGGTAGCCTGTGCCGGGCACGGACGCTCGCCACCTCCAGAGCCCATCGACGAGGAGCCGATCGCGCGGGCTCTTTGGAACCGCCAGTGCTCGGTCACGACGCATGAGCGCAGTTGGCGAGCGCGCCAACAGGGGGCTCACGCCGCTTGCTGTCAACGTCAACGTCCGGGAAGCCCGCGGCGCGGCCGGCGGCCCCCCATGCCCGTACAAAGGCCGTCCAGCCCCGATGGGGCTTGTCTACGTCTGCGCGGGTCGGACTCGGTAACTGCCTGCCGCTCGCAACGCCGTGCCGCTGGCTGCTCGCAGGCCCTGGTGATTTGCGTGACGATCTGCCGCGGGCTGAGCTGACGGGGCTCGCTCACATACGCCCGGCGTGCGGTCCCGATTCCGCGACGATCGGACCTTTCACCGTTATTTCCGTGCGGCTGGGCGGCGACGCCCTAAAATGTCTCGAAATGCGGCGTGATTTGACAGGCTGGCGTGACAGCACGCGAGCACGTGCTCATTGGCCGTTGGGATCGTCTTATCCAAGCTACGAAGTCGAGGCCCGTTGACCCGCAGAACATCCGCAAACGCTATCTCTCACCCCTCTTACCTCCAAA
>JBBSJC010000730.1:0-3581 GCA_038257655.1 Polyangiales bacterium
TCGCGCGATCGAGCCTTACGCAGCGCCGATCGACAAGCGCTTCGAAGCCTTGCGTCTGCTCTCGGAGGCGGGTGTGTCGACGGGCGTGTCTTTGGCGCCGGTCATCCCAGGGCTCAACGATAGCCACATGCTGAGCATCTTGGAGCGCGCGCGTGCAGTGGGTGCAAGCTCGGCGTTCATGACGTTGCTGCGCCTGCCGGCGGAGGTGAAAGACGTGTTCTTTGAGCGCTTGGCCGTGGCTTTTCCGGACCGGGTCGACAAGGTTCGCAATGCCTTGCTCGAAATGCGGGGAGGGCAGTTGAACGACCCGCGCTTTGGCGCGCGCATGCAGGGCTCCGGTACGCGCTGGGCCCTGACCGAACAGATGTTCGCGCTGCAGTGCCGTAGGCTCGGTCTGAATGCGCGCGAGGACACGGGCGTGCCCAACCCAAGCCGCTTCCGAAGGCCCACGCGTCAGCTTCCGTTGTTTTGAGCAGGCTCGCTCAGTGCGCGAGCTGAATGGCTCAGTGCACGAGTTGAATGCGCACTTGGTCGAGATCGCGCCGGCCGGCTGCGTCGAGCGGGATGACGCCAGTCGGTTTGCCATACACGCACAGTCCGCCGGCATAACGCGAGGGCAGGGCGACGAAGCGCAAGGTGTGGCTGGTGCTGCCGCGAAACACCTGCCGGAGCGCCCGTGCATCGTCCCACTGCACGCGAATCAGCTCGCCCAAACCGTCGTCGGGCTTGGCGCGCACGGCGGCGATCACGCGGCCGTCGAGCTGAATTTCGATGTCGCTGCCGTCGCGCGCGTCTTTGCCTAGCCCGTAGCCAGGCAACTCCGAGGAGATGCGCGCCTCGATGATCACGGCTTTTGGAACCTTGCGGGCGGCCTCGAAACGGTACTCGATAAAACCCGGTCCACCGCCGTAGGCCAAGTCGAGCGCGGCTTCTTCGTAGGTGCCGACACGCTCGAACTCGGCGCGCGAAAAGCGCAAAGGGTCGATGTCGAGGACCTGCACGCCGTCAGCTTCGATCCACGAGCGATGGGGTTGCGCTTGTCCGCGCAGGGTCTGGTTGAAGGCAAAGCGCGAGGGGGAGGGTGCCTTGGGCGGCGGCGCGTCAAAGGCCTTGGTCGCCCGTTTCATCACGCGCCGGATGCGCTGGGACTCAAGGTCGCTGGGGTCCTCGCTGATGCTGTGCACGTTGCGCGGGTTGGCGCCGGGCTCGTAAATCCAGACCAGGGCGCCGGCCGCGCCGTGTCGCGCCGCATGGGCAAGAAACAGCGCTGTAAAGCGCGCACGCTGTTGGGGCAGGCCGCGCGCGAAGCCGAATTCACCGAACACGAGTGGTTTTTCCAGCGCACGGGCGGTGGTGAGTCGATCTTCGATCCAGCGCTTCAAGCGGGCCGGGCTTGATACGCGTGGGTCCTTGAGCGGATAGGCGTGGGCGTCGGCGAAATCGATCTCAGGCAGCGCCTGCACCTGCTTCCAGACTTCGTGCTCGCGCAGGTTGCTGTAACCGATGTGGCCGGCGCTGATCAGATGGTTGGGATCGAGACTGCGCACGTAGCGCGCCTGCGCCTGCACCCAGGCCAACAGCGTGTCTTCGTCGTGCGCGGTGACGGCGGATGCTTCGTTGATCAGCTCCCAGGCAAAAATCGTCGGGTCGTCTCGATAGATCACGCCGGACACGCTGTTGATGCGCATCACCACGCGCGCCACGTGCTGGCGGTAGAGCACGTCGCATTTGGCGCAGTCGTAGAAGGCCGATAGCTGCGTTGCCTGGGGCTCGCCGCGCACGTCGCGCTCAAGCGCAGTGCCCGCCCATTCCGCGTAGGTACCGATGCCGCCGTAGTCTTTCCAGCGATTGGCAAGCACGACGATCACCCGCAGATCGCGGGCTTTGGCGGCAGCGAGCACGCGATCGAGCTGCACAAAGCTGCCCTCGACCCAGCCATCTTCGCCGATGCGAAAGGCGTAGAGCGGGTGGTAAGGCTTGCCTGGCGCTGGTTGTTCGCCGAGCGCCCAGATGCGCACCACGCGCAGGCCATCGGCTTGCACGGCGTCGAGCACGGCTTCGGCGTCGCGTCGCTCATTGGCGCCGTGGATGACCGAGGCATTGGCACCCACGAACCGGAACGGTTTGCCTGCGACCGAGAACTGCCCCTGTTCGACCCGCACGAAATCCGTGGGCTCAAGCGGCCAGGCGGGCGTCGCCTGCGCGCGCACGGGCGCACACACCGCGCACATGAGGAGCCACAGGGCGCACGCGAACGGCCAAAAGGCGCGCAGAGCGCGAGCGTCGGGCAGGCGGAACATCCACGTCAATCTAGCAGGCCGAGCCGCAAACTCGCAGGAACAGCAGCGCTCACGACGCCTGGGACAGCTCGTCGCGCAGCTGCGCCAAGTCGTGGGCCACTTGCTCACGGTTCCAGCGGTTCTCGCTCTTGCGCAGGCCGATCAGGTAGGCCTGACAGCCGACGAGCACGCCCGTGATCAGCAGCTCGACGATCGCCCAGCCAATGCCGGCAAAATAGAACACGACCGGCGCGAGCAGCGCTGCGTAGAACAGGCGCGGCACCTTCGCCCACAGGCGGTCGAGATCGACGTAGAGCAGGTCGAGACGCGCAATCTCTTGCTCGTACTTAGCGAGTTGCTGCGACTCCGACATGGACAGAAGGTAGGTGCAACATCCTCCTACGTCGAGGGCGCGGGCTCAGCGGGGGCGCGCTCAGCTGGGGGTGCCGAGCGCTGAGCCGGGCGCCGGTGCTCAGCCGTTGGCCTTGGCGAAGCCCTTGGCGAACTCGACGAACTTCGCGACCTGCTCAACCGTGACCGCGTTGTACTGCGAGATGCGGATGCCGCCGACCGAGCGATGGCCCTTGATCCCGACGAAACCGGCCTTCTTGGCGTCGCTGACCATCTTTTCTTCGAGCGCCTCGCTGGGCAGGCGAAACACGGGATTCATGAACGAGCGGCTTTCCTTCTCGACCGGCCCGCGGAAGAAGCTCGAGCTTTCGTCGAGAAGGCCGTAGATGAGCGCGCCCTTCTCCCGATTGCGCTTCTCCATCGCGGGGAGTCCGCCCTGCTCTTTCACGATCTGCAGCACGTTGCGCATCATGTAGATGGCGAACGTGGGCGCCGTGTTGAGCAGCGAGTTCTCCTTCGCGTGCTCCTTGTAACGGAAGATCTTGGGGATGTCCTCGCGGCCGGCTTCGATCAACGACTTCTTCGCGATGACGAGCGTCACGCCCGAGGGGCCGATGTTCTTTTGGGCGCCCGCGTAGATCAGGCCGAACTTCGACACATCGATGGGCTTCCACAGGATGTCGCTCGACATGTCGCAGATGAGCGGCACGGCGCCCGTGTCCGGGAACTCGTGGAACTGGGTGCCCATGATCGTGTTGTTGCTGCAGATGTGCGCGTAGGCAGCGCTCGCGTCCCAATCGAGCTCGCTCGCCTTTGGGATGCGCTTGCAGGTGCCGTCGGCCTCTTCGACACTGCCGGCCAGGCGTGCCTTGCCCACGATCTTGGCTTCGCTGAAGGCCTTCTTGGCCCAGGTGCCGGTGTTCACGTAGTCGGCGCTTTTGCCTGCCGGCA
>JBBSJC010000731.1:0-3568 GCA_038257655.1 Polyangiales bacterium
ACGTTGCCCGGATAGGCGTAGTCACTGAGCAGCGCGGTGGCACCTTCGCTCAGGCGCTTGCCAGGGCGGTCGTTCTGCTTGCCGGCAAGCTCGAGAAAGCGCTCGACAAGCAACGGAATGTCGCCCTTCCGTTCGCGCAGGGGCGGGATGCGTAAGGGTAAGACGTTCAGGCGATCGTACAGATCCTCGCGCAGCTCGCCCTGTTTCATCGCTGCGGCGAGGTCCTTGTTCGTCGCGGCGACCACGCGCACATCGACGCGCACAAGCTCACTCGAGCCGACCCGCTCAAGCTCGCCCTCTTGCAGCACGCGCAACAGCTTGGCTTGCATCGGTAGGGGCATGTCGCCGACCTCGTCGAGAAAGAGCGTGCCGCCCGATGCACGCTCGAACTTACCCTTACGTTGTCGCGTGGCACCCGTGAAGGCGCCGGCTTCATGACCGAATAGCTCACTTTCGACCAGGTCGGGCGGCACCGCGGCACAGTTGAGCTTTTCGAGCGGGCCCGCCTTACGCTTTGAGCCGAGGTGGATCGCATGGGCGACAAGCTCCTTGCCAGTGCCGCGTTCACCCGTGATCAAGACGGGGGCCTGTGCGTTGGCTGCGAGCGCCACTTGTTCACGTAGCCGCTGCATCGCTTCGCTGACGCCGATCAGCGTGCCCTGGGTGCCCGCCGCCTCGCGCAGCTCGCGGTTTTCGCGCGTGAGTCGGCTCGACTCGAGCGCGCGTGATAACGAGACGAGCAAACGCTCGGTGCTGATTGGCTTCTCGAGAAAATCATGGGCGCCCATGCGCGTGGCAGTCACGGCCGTCTCGATGCTGCCGTGGCCGCTCATCACGAGCACAGGTAAGTCCTCGCGCTCTGCTTTGAGCGTGCGCAATACGTCGAGACCATCGATGTCAGGCAGCTGCACGTCGAGCAGCACCAGGTCAAAGCTGCGCGTTCGGGCCTTGTCGAGGGCGATCTTACCGCCGCCTGCGACGTCCACCTCGAAACCCTCGACACGCAACGCGCGGCTCAGCGTCAACAGGATGTTCTTTTCGTCGTCGACGATCAGGACCGAAACGGCCATTTAGCCCTCCTCGCGCAAGCCGAGCTCCTTCATCTTGATTTGCAGGCTTTTACGCGAGATCTTGAGCAGACGCGCGGTATGGGTGACGTTGTTTCCGGTCTGGTGCAGCGCGCGCAAGATGAGCTCGCGCTCGATGCGCTGCGTGGCCTCGCGCACCGCTTCTTTTAGACCACCTTCATCGCCGACGGACTCCGCAAATGAGTCTGCAACGTCCGGCGCAGTGTCGAGCGCCGCGTCGGACAGATGCGGGATCAACGTCGGCAGCGCGCCAGATTCGCGAAGGCGCGCTTGATCGCGCAACTCCGCCGGTAAATCCGAGGCTTGGATGCGCTCGCCATCGCAAAACAGCACGCAGCGCTCGATCGCGTTCTCAAGCTCGCGGATGTTGCCGCGCCAGGCGTGGCTGGTCAGCAAGTCCAGGGCGATAGGGTCGACGCCGAGCACATTCTTTTTCAAGCGCGTGTTGAAGCGGCGCAGGAAGTGCTCGATCAACAGCGGGATGTCGCTTTTGCGTTCGCGCAGTGGCGGAAGGTGCACGTTCACCACGTTGAGTCGGTAGTACAGATCCTCGCGAAACCGGCTACTGGCGATGTCTTCTGCCAGGTTGCGATTGGTGGCGGCGATCAAACGCACGTCGACGCGGATGGTTTTGACGCCGCCCACGCGCTCAAACTCGCTCTCCTGGATCGCGCGTAGCAGCTTGACCTGCATGCTGACCGGGATCTCGCCGATTTCATCCAGGAACAGACTGCCGCCATCTGCCAGCTCGAAGCGTCCGGGCTTACTGGTTACCGCGCCGGTAAACGCGCCCTTTTCGTAGCCGAACAGCTCGCTCTCGATTAGCTCCGGAGGCAGCGCCGCACAGTTGACGCGAATAAACGCCTTGTCCTTGCGCGAGCTGTGCTCATGCAAGGCGCGGGCGATAAGCTCCTTACCGGTGCCGCTTTCACCTGTGATGAGTACGGTGCTCGGCGTATCCGCGGCGCGATCAATCAGCTGATACACGTCTTGCATCGCCGGGCTTTCGCCGATCAGCCGAAAGCGCCCGCGCTCTTCGGAGCCCCCGAGGTACAGCTGTCCGGCAAGCTCGCGAGAGCGCGCTGCTTTGGCGACAACACTCTGGAACTCCGCACGGTCAAAGGGTTTGGTGACGTAATCGAAGGCGCCGACTTTGAGCGCTTCGACTGCGGTGTTCACCGTGCCATGGGCGGTGATCATGATCACAGGCACATCTGAGTAATCGGCGATGATGCGCTTGAGCAGGCCCATGCCATCGAGGTTGGGCATGCGTAGGTCCGTGATCACCACATCGATGTGATGCTCACTCAGTACGCGCAGGGCCTGTTCGCCGTCTTCGGCCACGTGCACATCGAAGCCATCACGCGACAATTGCGCCGAGAGCACGCGGCGCAAGTTGGGCTCGTCGTCAGCGACCAGAACCTGTTTTTTCTCGGCTGTCACGGCTACTTAGGCAGGCACAAGCTCGAGGGGGACAGATCGCCTTCGAGCTTGCTGCACATGAAAAGGTAGATGGCTTCACCACCGGGAGCACCCGCCACCGGCTCGTCGCGATCCTTGGTGCGCAGTGCGGCCACCGACGTACCGAGATGGTCTCCCCGACTCAGACCCGTCGCGTAAAGGTTGGTCATGTTGTCGAACGCTAGACCGTCTTCGCTGCCTGGGATGACCCACACTACGCCCGCTTCAGCTTCACCCTGCACGTCGGCATTGGGAGCGCCTGCGATCAAGTCGCCAAAGCCGTCGCCATCCACATCGCCGACAGCGAGCGAAGCACCGAACGCGGTGTTCGTGCAGTTGACGCTGCGCACCCCGTCGTAACAGCTCACGTTCACTGGCTCATCATCCCAGAGCGGACACACGCCATCGTCGGTCGCGGACGGCTCGGGAATGCTTGCGCCTCCGTACATGTAAACCCGCTGTAGCTTTTTGTTCTTACCATCGAGCGGATCGATGCCGATGAACAGCTCGGGTTCGCCGTCGTCATCGATGTCGCCAAGCGTCAGTACCTTGCCGAAACCGACCAGATTAGGCGAAGGGCTCTTGATGCAGGCGCGCGTGCGAAGCTTACCGTTGACATCACCGCCCTGGAGCGAAGCATCAAAAGTCGCGACAATCACGCGGTTTTTGCTGGGCTGTGAAAGCGCGAGCACCAGCTCTCCCTGCCCGTTGGTCGCCGTCGCCATCGTGTAGCCAAAGTCATTGGGCTCGTCGTTCTCGGAAAACGGCGCATTAGTACGTGGATCGATGAGCGCTATTTGCACAAGCTTGGGCGCCTTTTTCGATGACGCATCCGGCAAGCGATAGAGCTCGCCGGCCAAGGCCACGTTGGTGCGATTCTCGATCCACTGTGCAGACACGAGCGCCACGCCCAGGGGGTGCTTGGGCGGCAGACTCGCGCCGCTAAAATGCACGATCGTCTTGTCGCGCGTGGGCACGCCGAGATCGAGGAACTGATTGGCCGCGGCCGTCGTCTCGCA
>JBBSJC010000732.1:0-3559 GCA_038257655.1 Polyangiales bacterium
ATTGGAATAGTAGGAACCGATGATGTCCTTGCCACCGATGTTGCGTAGCTCCGCGCTCTCCCAGCCATCGCCACCCATCATCGGAACCGTCAGGCCGAGCCTGCGCGCCTGACGCGCGATCGCGCCCACCTCGGTATAATATCCGGGTACGTACAGCCCATCGGGGTTGGTGGGCTTAATCTTAGTGAGCTGCGCGCTGAACTCGGTTTCACCCGCGCCATAACTCTCTTCGGCGACGATCTCCCCCCCCATTTTGGTAAAGGCGGCCTTGAAGCTGTCCGTCAGGCCGATCGAGTAGTCGCTGCGTACGTCTTTGAGGATCGCAACCTTACTGAGCTTCAGATTTTCGCGGGCAAACTTGGCCATCGCGTAGCCCTGAAACGGATCGATGAAGCACACGCGAAACACGTAGTTACCGATCTCGGTGACCTTGGTGTTCGTGCTCGACGGCGATACCATCGGCACCTCACGGCGCTGGGCGATGCGGCCGCCCACAAGCGACAGGCTCGATTGAATCTCGCCCAGCAAGGCCACGGCCTTGTTGACGTCGATCAAACGCGCGACGGCGTTGCCGGCTTCGTCTGCCTTACCTTGTGTATCGAGCACCACGAGCTCGAGCTTGCGGCCATTGATGCCGCCTGCGGCGTTGATCTCGTCGATCGCCATGCGCGCACCGCGCTCGGTGGTGATGCCGAAGGTCGCCGTCGAGCCTGTCATCGACAAGTACGCCCCGATCACGATCGGACCGGTCTCGGCGGCCCCCGGGGCGCCATTGCCATCCCTGGGCGTTGCGCCTCCCTTATCCTTGCAGGAAGCCAACATGAGGGCGGCCAACAACAGCAGCAGCACCCGGCCCGTGAGTCTCTTGCCCCGACTGGTCATGGTGCCCCCTATGGCACGCGTCCACGGGCCATACAAGAGCAGTCAACCGGAGGAAAGTCACGGGTTTGCCCGAGTTTGACGGGCCGGCAATGTCTGCAATCCGTCGGCGATCCGGCCGCGCTCGGCGCGTGATCCGCGTGCATGCAAGCCCATTACGATGGGTCGAAGCAGATGCGGCCAGCTCGTATCGAGCTACCTGCGGCATGTGTTCGCAACGCGTGTGTATAGAGCGCTCGCTCACTGCGTGAACATGCAATATTCCTGACCCGCTGTGCGTGCCTGGGGGCTCCTACGGCAGGGCGGAACGCTTGTTTCTTGATTCTTCGTCTCACTCGCTTTTAAACACGCGGCGACGTGGCTGTCACATTTTGTTGTAGGCGCCACGATCGACATCGCCTCCGATTTTCTCAAGGAGCTCGTTATGTCTCTGTTTCCAGCAGCTTTTGCGCGCGGCAGCAACCCCGCGTTGCCCGCGTTGCCCGCGTTGCCCGCGTTGCTGCTCCTACTCGCGGCCGCGGCCTGTTCGTCTAATCCTAATGGCTCGACAGAACGCACCGGCAACCCATCGTGCAGCGCCGATGATTGCGTCGACGCAGGCGGAGCCTCAGGTGGCGCTGGACAGAACGCCGGCGAAAATGGGGGACAGAACGCGGGCCAAAATGGCAGCGCCGGCAACAATGACACACAGGATGGCGGAAACTCGGGCGAGGTCGTCGACTGCGCCGAGCTCGAGGTCGAGGCCACACTAGTCAAGAAGCCTGTCGATATCGTGTGGGTCGTCGATAGCTCAGCGTCGATGAAGGGCGAAGCGACGCAGGTCCAAGACAACATGACCGCGTTTGCGGCGAGTATCGCCGCCTCTGGACTCGACTATCGCGTGGTGGTGATTACAAAGAAGGGCTTTTTGAACGTTCCCGATCCGCTCGGCTCGGATGCTGGCCACTTCCTATTCGTGAACGAAGACGTCAGCAGCCACGAGGCCCTCGATGTGCTGATCAAGCGCTTCGGTGATTACTCAGGCTTCTTGCGACCCAACGCGGCCACGCATTTTGTGCCGGTCACGGACGACGAGGCGCGCAAAGAGTCCGGCGGCAACCGCGAGGAAGCGACTCGCGATTGGTTTCTGCTCGAGATGTCGCGCTTGTTGCGTCACGACTTCACCCTGCACGCGGTCGCCTCGGAAAGCCCCAAGTGCGCCGGCGCAGCCAATCCGGGCGTGATTTACAATCTGCTCGCGCAAGCGACGTCGGGCCTTACTTTCTCGATCTGCTCAGCGGCCTGGTCGCCGCTGTTCACTCAGCTCAGCATGGCCGTGACTCAGTCCAGCGGCGTGTCGTGCAAGATTCCCATGCCTGAGCCGCCAGCTGGCCTCTCGCTCAATCCGGAGCAAGTCAAGGTCGGTTACACGCAGGGCACGGCGGCAACGTCCACCGATCTGCCGCGCGTCGCGGGTGAAGCGGCCTGCACGCCCGGAGCCTGGTACTTCGATCGCCCGCTGCTACCGCGCTTTATCACGCTGTGTCCTGCAACCTGCACGGAGATCAATGCCGATGCTCAGGCCAAGCTCAACGTGAGCGTCGACTGCGGAAGCACCGCGTGTGCAGGCGTGGGCGTCCAGGCCGATGTGCGCGAGACGCCCGTCGACATCCTGTGGGTCGTCGATAGCTCTGGCTCGATGAACAACGAAGCCAAGATCGTTCAAGACAACCTGAACGACTTCGCCCAACAGATCGCCGCTTCCGGCATCGATTATCGGGTGGTCGTGATCACCAAGGAAGACTTCGTCTACGTGCCGGAACCTTTGCGCTCCGACAGCGCGCATCTGCGCTTCATCGAAGAAACCGTCAACAGTCGCGAGCCGCTCGACGACTTGCTCAAGCGTTTCGCTGATTACTCCGACTTTCTGCGGCCGAACGCAGTCACCCACATCATCGCAGTCACCGACGACGAGGCGCGCCTGCAAGGCGGCAATGCGCAGGCGACGTCGAGCTGGTTCACAGCAGAGATGGAGAGCAAGCTCGGCCATCCCTTCGCGTTGCACGCCGTCGTGTCCGAGGCCGATGTCGATGGCAAGCGCTGCTCAGGCCCCAACGGCGCATCGGCCGCCCCAGGCTTGACGTACATCGCGCTTGCGACCGCAACCAAGGGCCAGTTCTACTCGATCTGTAGCGTCGATTGGACGCCGCTGTTCGCGGGCTTGGTGCGCGCGGTGCTCAGCTCGTCACCTATCGCCTGCGAGCTCACGCTACCGGAAGCCCCCGCGGGCAAGACGTTCGAGAAGGACGAGGTCAACGTGCGCTATGCGGCGAGCGGCGCGGGCGATGTGACGGTGATTGGACGCACCACGGGCTCCGATCAGTGTCAGGCTGGCGGCTGGTACTACGACGACGTCAACGCTCCGACCCGCATTCTGATCTGCGACAGCACCTGCGCTGAGATGCGTAAGCAGTTTGACGGAGCTATCGAGATCCAGCTCGGCTGCGAGACCAAGGTCCTGGTGGAGTAACGTCAGCAGGCAAGTCCGGCTTAGTACAGGTCCCCAGAAGTAGGTGATCAGTCGATGTCGGGCGGGAGGGGCGGTTTTGTCAAAAAGTTGCCAGGCTCGAGCGTTGTGATCGTATGCGGGCATGGCGATGCAAACCCCGATTCGGATCGAGCTCACAGACGATGAGCGCTC
>JBBSJC010000733.1:0-3545 GCA_038257655.1 Polyangiales bacterium
GGTGGACTCCTCGTAGCTGCCACCGCCGAATGGCACTAAGATCAGGCCCTTGTCGAGCATGATGTTGAATGCCTTGTGGATGCGATCTTGGTCCTCGGCAACGTGGGCCCAGTCTCCTCCAAAGTTGACGCGATCGAGCATGACCGGTGCGTCGAGCTTGGACACATCAAAGATCGAAACGTGCAGGGAACCCTGACCATTGGCGAAGTCATAACCGAGGGCGTACATGCGGTCCCCGCGCGGCTCCATGTGATAAAGAAAGCCTGGGATCTCGAGCTCTCCCATCTGTTTGGGCTGGGCGGGGTCACTAAGGTCAAAGGTGAACAGTGGGTCGGTTCGCTCGAAAGTGACCGCATAACCCCGGTTGCCGTCAAACCGTACAGACTGCAGGCTCTCCGGCCTTGGTAGCTTGACCGCGAGGGTGGCCAGAGGGGTGACGACGCTAGAGCTTTCGACCTTGAAGGTCTGTACGTAAGGTGAATCGTTGGTGCGCCAGGTGGTGGGCTGGCTGATAACGCGCAGAATGCCTTCGTACTCATCCATCTGCCAACGGCTCGCCACGGAGCCGCGGATGGGCACCTCTGCACCAAGCTTGAGCGCACCCTGAGGGTCGGCGATGTCGACGACCTGAATGTTACTGTCCTTGGCGTCCCAGCTCGGCCCCGCCACATAGATGCGTTCGTCGGTCACGCTGATCGAACGCTGATAGCTATTCTCGTCGCTATCGAAGCGCAGCTCGTCGACCCGCGCGAACTCAGTCCCCGTGCTGACATCAAAGGAGACGACACGCGTGTTGGGCTTTCGATCGCAGCCCCAACACCAGCCGTTCTCGTAGGTGACCAAATAGGCGATGTCACCGACCATGCGCGAATCGGCGATGCTACCCGCGATTTCCTCATCGGCGATCAGGCGGATATTGGCCGCGTTGCTCACATCCAAGGCCTGTAAGCGGCTCGAGCTTTGCCAGCTCCATTGCCGGGTTTCCGCGTCCAGCTCGTAACTGCCGTAGTCGTTGTACATTACGTAGGCCACGCCCTCGCGCAGATACATCTCGAAGGGCGTAGCCTTGGAGCGATGGTTTCCGAGCATCCGCAGTCGGCTCGGATCCGCGACGTCGATGATACTCAGGCCCGAGTAACGCGAAAGCGCATAGAGCGTGTCGCCATCCAGCTTGATAATGTCGGCTTCGGCGATTGCACGCGCGGCTCCATCTCCCGCTCCTTCTGGCGGCGCGGCCGAGTCGTCTGCACCGTTTCCGCCGCCGGACTTGTCGCCGTCGTTCTGGCCCGGCACATCAGACACGAAGTCTTCTGCGCCATCGCCAGGCAGCACGCCATTGGCGCCGGGAACAGCTTCAGGGGTTGCGCTGCCGCTATCGCAGGCCGCGGCGAAAGCCAGTGCGAAAGCTGCGAGCCAGTGTGCACGGGAGGATCGTTGCGCTTGAGCTGGTGCCATGCTGCTTTCACAGCAAGAGCTGAGCCACCTGTCTAAGGACGCGTTATCTAACGGTTTCGGACAAAAGCCGCGTCCGCTAGGTCAAGTCTGGCAGGGTGCTGCCTTACTGTTTGGCACAGAATGGCGCGTCGGCTCAGGCGAGCTGGGGCGTCGCTAGATTCCCGCGCTGGACGCGCGCCAGACAGCTTTCCAGAGCACGCGCGGTGAAAGGCTTTTTGAGCATGGGTTGGGTCAGCTCAGCCAAAATCGCATCGAGCGTCTGTGAGGGTGAGGCACCGGTCATCAAGACGAACTGCTGTTTTAGATCGGGACGCAGATGGGTGAGGCGACGATAGAACATATCGCCCGTCATCGTCGGCATGAGCAAGTCGCACAAGATGAGGTCGACATGGCCCTTTTCAAGCTGTGCCAGCGCAAGCTCCGGCTGCTGAAACATCTGAACGCGATGCTCTTCGAGCATGGCGCGCAGCATCTGTCCGATCATGGGCTCATCATCGACGACCACGATGCACAGCTGCTTGTCGGGTCTGGCTTTGGGCGTGCGCGGCTTGCCGCTGCCACGCTTGAGCTCGAGATAACCGCTGACCGGGATCTGCACCCGGAAGGTGGTGCCCCTACCTACCTTACTGTGCACGCTAATCGATCCGCCCGCTTGCTGGAGGACGTCCCGTGAAATACTCAGACCGAGCCCGGTGCCCTGGCCAGCGGGTTTGGTCGAAAAAAACGGCTCAAAGATCCGAGCCATGATCTCCGGTGGGATGCCGCGGCCCGTGTCGCTGATCTCGACGGCGACGTAGCGTTCGTCGTGGCTAATCTCGAGCTCGATGCGGTTATTATCAGGATCAGAGCCCTCGATGGCGTGAGCCGCATTGATCAGCAGATTGAGAAAGACTTGGGCAAGGCGCGCTTCGTTGATGCTGACTGGAGGGGGATGAGACCACTGACCGACACGCACGATCTGCGCGCGGTAGCGAATCTGCGGCATCGCAAGGCTCAGGGCGGCATCGAGCGCGCGCAGCGCATCGGCGGTCGTCGTAGCGTCCTCCTCCTCGCCTCGCGCAAACGTTAACAACAAGCGGACGGTGGCCGCGATGCGTTGCGTGCCGTCCTGGGCTGCGTCGATCGCCTCCTTGAGCTTGTCGGCCAGCTGCTCATCGAGCTGCGGCGTGCCGCGCGCGCGCTCGCAGTAACGTGAGCAGACATCCAGGTATCCCACCACGCCTGCCAGTGGGTTGTTCACCTCATGGGCGACGCTCGCAACCAACATGCCCAAGGAACGGAGCCGTTCGAGCTCGACGGCTTTGAGCATGAGGTCCTTGCGCGCCGACACGGCCAAGACCTGCTCGATCGTGAGCATCAACCGATCGAGCTCGACGGGCTTGCGCAGATAGGCGGCCACATCGATTGCTGCGGCCTTGGCGGACGAATCCCCCGAAACCGCAATCACCGGGATGTCTCGCAAGGTGTCGCGCTTCTTCTGCTCCAGGCGAAACGTCCAGCCATCCATTTCCGGCATCATTAGATCCAGCACGATAAGCACCGGTCTTTCGCCCGACTCCAGCTGATCCAAGGCGATGCGTGCGTTCTCGAAGCCGACGACCCGATAGCCTGCTTCGACTAGCGCCTCTTCGAGTGCTTCGCGGATATCCTGGTTGTCTTCGATAATCGCCAACAGGGGACGTCCCGCGAATTTGAGGGTGTCGTCCCCCGCATCCGCGTCACCCGTCACGGACTCTGCGCACTGCTCGTTATGAAACATGAACTTCCCCCGCTCTGACAACTCACGCCGCCCCAGGTGTGGGGGTCTATGCATACCCCTCTCGCGACCTTTACCCGGGACGTGCCGGTTAAGCCTCGATGCAATAAGCGCGCACACCGAAAGGCGCTCTAAATTCGCGGATAGGGAATGCGCGCAGCGTGTGGCATTCAAGCGCATCATGGCAAATCGCTACAGTCGATGCGCCAGGGACGGGGTTGTCACCCCCGTGCGCCGGGCCCGCCGGGGCGTTCCAGCACAGTGCTACGCAACGCGGGATCGCAAGCTGGGGTCGCAATTCTCCGCACGTTCCTAGTTCGTAACCTGTTCGACA
>JBBSJC010000734.1:0-3541 GCA_038257655.1 Polyangiales bacterium
AAACTGAGCATACCAAGGTATCGGCCAAGGCCAACCGAAGTTGCTCCCGTCGCCGTCGCCGTCGCCGTCAAGGCTCACGACCAGGACAACGCTCACGCCCACGTGGAGAAAACGTCCTGGCAGCCCTAGTGATCACCTACTCCTGGGGACCTGTACTAAGCCAATCAGAGCGCCGAGACGCCTTCGAGGTGCACGATGCGCAGGCTGCTCGTTCCAGCCGGATCGGGCACGCTGCAACCGACGACCTTCGCGGTGCCGGATGTGATGCGTACGCACTGCTGCGGATCGAGATTGAGCTTGGTTGCGAGCGCCGAATCGTCCGTGCCATCGAGCATGCGCGCTTCGGACTGGGTGGGATCGACTAGCTTGACGAGCCCTTCGTGACTCAAGCCCTTGGCCTGCGTCATCAGCTGCGCTGCGAGCTGCGGATGAAAGTACACCGCGGCGCCCTGGCAGTCGGTTTTGCAGATCTCAAGCACGTTCTCGAGGGACTGAGCTACGCGCGTGCGCCACTCGAGGGTCGGCCCTTCGGACTCGATCTTATCGACCATGCTGAAGACCTGCCTGCCCTTCACCACCAGCAGGACGCCGCTTACTACGCAGGCGAGCACCAATAATCCAGCGCAGCCGATCGCGATCATCTTGCCGGTATTGCTCTTGGGCGGCATCGGAACGTCGCTGGTGGTGTTGAACCCACCCCCCCCGTAACCTCCGCCCGCGGCTTGGCCGCTGCCGCTGTGCGCGCCTGAGCTGAAGCCGCCCCCGACAGCTGGCGTTGCCGCAATCTCAGGCTGCGAAAAGCTAGGTTGAGGCTCCTGCGCGGGCGGCTGCTGAAGGTTGGGCGGCGGCTGAAAGTTAGGCGCGTGCTGCTCGACGGTCGCTGCGCGTCCCAAATCCGCGGCTGAGGGTTGACCGGGCTGCATGCCCGGCTGCCCGGTGGAGGGCTGTTGTGGCATGCCGGTTCCGGGCGGCACAGCCATCGGACCACCCATCATCGTCTTCTCAAACGCGAGGTTTTTGGGCCCGGGGGGCGGCGCCTGCACCGGCGAGTGACTGGCCGGCGTAAAGACAGCCGGCGAGGGCGGCTGTTGCGTGGCTGGTGGAGGCGCGGCCGCGGGCTGCCCGGGGGCGGTCGGCGCTTGCACCCCAGTCATCATGATCGTGCCCTTGAACTTCGCTTTGTGTTTGGGCGAAAGCTCAAACGCACACGAGACGCACTTCTCGGCTTGGTCGGTATTCGGGGTGCCGCAGTTCGGACAGAACGCCATCGCGTGATCCTTGATGTGTCAGAAGCATATGAATCGGAAGCGGGGCTAGCCAACTCGCGCGTAGCTTAGTCGAAACTCGCAGAATGTGGAAAGTCGAAGCCGCATCCCCTCTCGACGCGAACTCCCTCAATGAGATCGCGAACCTGAGCTTGACAGACGTGCACCCCAGGCCTAGCGTCTCGCGCGCCGGAGCACCCCCTCGATGCTGTCTTTAGGGTGTCGTCGAGGATCAGGTCTCGCACTGTTCGCGCGCCTGTCTCTGTGTTCACGACAAAGCCCAACCAAAGCCAGCTTCCCTGGAACAAGCCCATGGCCTTTACGCTGACCTCTGACCGCGAAGAAGCGGTTAAAAAGCTCCTGACACGCTATCCCGAAGCCCGCGCGGCTTGTATCCCCGTGCTTCATCTGTGCCAGCAGCAGCTGGGCTGGGTTTCACCGGAAGTGATCGCCTATGTCTCGACGCGGCTAGGGATAAGCTCCGCGGCCGTGCAGGGCGTGGTCACCTTCTACACGAGCTTTCACCAAGAGCCGGTGGCGCCCAACGTCGTGTGGGTGTGCCGGACGCTCTCTTGCGATCTACGCGGCGGCAAGATGGTGCAAGACCATCTCGAGAAGAAGTTCGGCTGCCATGCCGGCGAGACGAGCCGCGACGGTAAGTTCTCGTTGAAAAAGGCCGAGTGCCTCGCTGCCTGCGGTCAAGCGCCGATGGTGCAGATCAACGACGAATTCTACGAGAACCTGACACTTGCGCAGCTCGATAAGATCATCGCGGATATCTCGGACAAGACTTCCGCTCAGAACAGCCAGGAACAGCAACAGCGCGCCGAAGCAGCGCACGCGCACGCAGAGGATTAGAAATCATGGCCGAGATGCAACGCATCCTGACCGATCGCTACGCTCTCGATCAGAGCTACACGATGCCCGTGGCGGAAAAGGCAGGCGCCTACGTCACAGCACGGCGCGCGCTGATCACGATGAAGCCGGAGCAAATCCAGGCCGAAGTCAAAGCTGCGAACATTCGCGGCCGGGGCGGCGCGGGCTTTCCAGCAGGCATGAAGTGGGGCTTTCTCGCCAAGCGCTAAGGCGTCAAAACTTACCTTGTGATCAACGCTGATGAGGGCGAGCCCGGTACCTTCAAAGATCGTACGATCATGGAGCTTGACCCCCATCGCCTGGTCGAGGGTTGCATCATCACCTGCTACGCGATCGGAGCACACGTCTGTTACATCTACGTGCGCTGTGAGCTTGCCAAGTCGATTGCCCGCATTGATGCGGCGATCGAAGAGGCGCGCGCCAAGGGTTTTCTCGGCAAGCGTCCGTTCGGCGTCAACCACGAGATCGAGATCTACACGCATCCCGGCGCGGGCGCATACATCTGCGGCGAAGAGACGGCACTGCTCAACTCGCTCGAAGGTAAGCGCGGTGAGCCCCGACTCAAGCCGCCGTTTCCTGCGGTCTCGGGCGCGTTCGGTGCGCCCACGATCGTCAACAACGTTGAGACGATCGCATCGGTGCCCGACATCGTAAAAATGGGCGGCGAGAGCTGGAGCAAGCTCAGCCGCTTGCCTGGGGATGGCGGCACCCGTCTTTACGGCGTAAGTGGCCACGTGAAAAAGCCGGGCGTGTTCGAAGCGCCCGTCGGTCTCACGCTGCGTGAGCTGATCTACGACTTTGGCGGCGGCATGCTGCACGACGATCGTCCTCTTAAGGGTGTGATCCCCGGCGGCTCGTCCACGCCCGTGCTCAAACCCAGTGACTTGGTGCACGCGCCGGACGAAAAGAGTCCAATGCACGCCTGGCACGGCAAAAGTCACATCGATGTGCCGATGGGCGTCGACACCATGCGTGGCCTCGGCACCATGCTCGGTACGTGCTGCGCGATCGTCATGGATAGCTCGGTCAACATGGTCGATGCCGCCCGCAATCTGATGCGCTTTTACGCCCATGAATCCTGCGGTCAGTGCACCCCCTGCCGCGAAGGAACGGGCTGGCTTGCCGACGTGCTCAAGAGCGTGTGCTCGGGCAAGGGTAGGGTCGAAGACATCGACCTGCTCGTCGACATCTCGAACAACATGATGGGCAATACGATCTGCGCACTCGCAGACGGTACGGCGATGCCGATGCTGGCACTGATTCGTAAGTATCGCGACGAGTTCGTCGCTGTCGCACAAAGCGGCGGTGTCGGTAGCGTGCGGCTGGATGACAGCGTCAAGGCGCTGCTCGCCGGGAGGGCAGCATGAGCTCGATGGGGAATGTTTTCTTTGCGCTGTGCA
>JBBSJC010000735.1:0-3516 GCA_038257655.1 Polyangiales bacterium
AGTCGAAATACTGCGCGATGTAAGCGCTTGCTCAACAGGCAGTACCCGTTCTTGTGAAACCATAAAATCTTCAGCCGCGTCGATCGTTTGCCCGAAAACACGAATAGTGCGCCGCTTTCTGGGTCTAGGCCGAGCTGGTCGCGCACGACGAACGCGAGCGTATCGAAGCTCTTGCGCATGTCGACGGGCTCGAGCGCGACGTAGATCGGTACGTTCGCGGCGATCATGAGCACGCTCCGAGTGCGCGAAAGACCGCGCGCAGCGTGCGCTCATCTGCAGGAACACTCAGGTGCGTACCGCCTGTCAACTTGATACCGATCGAGGCCGACACTGTCGGCTCCTGCGCACGAAGCTCGTCCATCGAAACACTCAGAACGCGCATAGGCCGGATCGCCGACGCGGAGTGCTTCTGAAGACGCTCAGGTTCGTGACGCACCTTGTAAGACCACGCCACCAATGCGCGCGGCCGCCCGATGCCTTCCTGTGCTGCGAACTTGTCCGACGACAGACCGCTGGCCTTCCAGCGCGAAACCCGATCGCGCCACTCTGCATAGAGCGGCTCATTTCTCCCTCGCGACATCCTTGCCTCCGGCGCCGTTTCAAGCACGGGTAGGCAGAGTCAACAACGATGGCTCGGCTGGGAGGTTACACCGCACGTGGCTGAAACGCAGGGGCCTGTGGATGCGGCAAAGCCACAAGGCCGGCGAGAAGACGTTCGTGGACTATTCGGGCGTAAGACCGACAGTCATTGATCCATGCAGCGGCGAGGTGATCGACGTCGAGCTGTTCGTGGCGGTGCTGGGCGCTTCGAACCTTACTTATGCCGAGGCGACTGCGACTCAGCGCCTTGCGGATTGGATCGCCTCGCACAGCCGGGCAGTGGAATTCTTCGGCGGGGTCAGCCGGGTGTTTGTGCCCGACCAACTTCGCAGCGCGGTCAGCCGTCCGGGCCGCTACGAGCCCGACATCAACCGCACGTACGAGAACTGGGCTGCGCATTACGGCGCCGTGGTGGTGCCTGCACGGCCGCGCAAACCGAAGGACAAGGCGAAGGTCGAGGTTGCAGTGCAGATTGCCCAGCGCTGGATTCTGGCGCGTCTGCGCAACGAAACGTTCTTCTCCCTCGAAGCGCTCAACGTGCGCATTCGCGAGCTCGTGGTGGAGCTCAATGCGCGCCCGATGAAACGGCTCGGCGGGGTGAGCCGCGCGGACCTGTTTGCTCGGCTCGATAAGCCCGTGCTCTTATCTTTGCCTGCGGAGCCGTTCGCGTTCGCCGAATGGCTGACCGCGCGAGTGCACCCCGATCATCACGTGGACTACAAGAACCACTGGTACTCGGCGCCGTACACTTTGATTCGCGAGAAAGTCGAGGTGCGCGTCACTGCCAATACCGTCGAACTGTTTCACGTCGGCAACCGCGTCGCCGCACACGTTCGTGACGACACGCTCTACATGCACACGACCGACCCGCGACACAGACCGCCCGCACACCTCGCGATGACGTTCGATCCGACCAGCGTGCTGACCTGGGCGAAGAACACCGGGCCCAACGCCGAGGCGATGGTAAGGCGTATTCTAGAAGCCAATCCGTTCCGCGAGCAGGGAGTGCGCTCGGCCTTCGGACTGATGCGCATGGGCGAGAAGCATGGGCCCGAACGCACGGAACGCGCTTGTGCGCACGCGCTCTCGTTTGGCGGCAAGTCGTACAAGCCCATCAAGCGCATTCTCGAGCTCAAGCTCGAAGGCCGCCCTCTGCCCCACGAGAGCGTGCCCGAAGCGCCGCCAGCGACGCACGAGAACGTGCGCGGACCTGACTATTTTCACTGACCGACCCAACGAACCAAAGGAAAGAAAACATGCTCAACCAACCCACGCTCGAAAAGCTCCACGGCCTGCGCCTGTCCGTCATGGCGGGCACTTGGCAAGACCATGCCAAAGACCCGACGATCGGCAGCCTTACTTTTGATGAACGCTTTGCATTACTCGTGGAAGCCGAGCACATGGCGCGCGACAATCGGCGCCTCTCCAGACTGCTCAAGAACGCCGAGCTACGCTACCCCAACGCGTGCATCGAGGATGTCGACCCCAGCCGCGGCGTCGACAAAGCCATGCTGATGCAGCTCGCTTCATGCGGCTGGATCGGCGAGCACCTGAATACGCTGATCACCGGAGCGACAGGTACCGGCAAGAGCTACTTGGGATGTGCCCTCGGGCAGATGGCCTGTCGCAGAAACCTGACGGTTACTTATCGCCGCGTGTCCAGGTTGTTCGAGGAACTTGGCCTCGCTCGGGTGGATGGCACCTACGCCCGCGTGCTCGCCAAGCTTGCGAAGGCCGACGTACTCATCCTCGACGACCTCGGAGTGGGAACCATGAAGGAACCCCAAAGGCACGATCTGCTCGAGGTGCTCGAGGACCGCTACGGCAAGCTCTCGACCGTCGTCACCAGCCAGATGGACCACACCAGATGGCACGAGTGGATCGCCGACCCCACCATGGCTGACACAATTCTGGACCGCCTCGTGCACAACGCATACAAGCTCAAACTCAAGGGTCATTCCCGCCGTAAGGAGACCGCAACCAACACCTGATCAACCATGACGCCAGACGTCGCTTCGCTCCGTTCACGAGACACCGATGCCGGCGTTCACATGATTGCGATATAGGCGTTCAAGTCATGCGGGATACGCACGCATGGCTCATCGAACGCGTAAACGCTGACCCCGCGCGGCAAGCCGATCACACGAGCCTCTGCAGCAACTCGGCGAGCGTCGCGATATCCAGCCCGCGCACCCGCATCGGCCCGAGCTCAATCATCAACTCGTCACGACCACGACCTATGCAAGCGGGACTGACCACCCGCACGGGCACAAGCGCGCCCTTCGGCTGCGCCTTCCTAGACCACAGCGAAAGCGTCTCCTGCTTTATCCCAAGCTCGCTGGCGATAAGCGTTGCGCTTGCCCCCTCCGATGCACGCTCGTTGGCGTACGACAGGCCGGCCTCCCGTACTTCACGAGGGTAAGGTCCGCGTCGACGCTGCTCGCGCCATTCCCCCAACACACGGATCAACTGCTGCTTTGTCATGCGCGCATCGTGCCTAGCTTTTGCCAATCATGTCACGACGGTGCACGGCGAGGACTTACTAAAGAGCGCGAGGCCGGAGTGTCGATGTTGGTGCATGTACCAGTCGAAGAATTCGGCAAACCAGCGGCGGGCATGGGGAGCACGGGAGAAGCGACCGGGATAGTCAGGTTGGTACTTCGCGGTCTTGAACATGGACTCGGAGTGCGGGCTGTCGTTGGAGACGCGCGGCCTGCTCAAGCTGCGCTCGACCCCAAGCTGAGAGAGCAAGTCGATGAAGCCTGCGGACGTCATGGGTGCGCCCCGATCGTTGTGCACAGTGATGCTGCCAGGTGCGACCTTGTATCACTTGTATCGTGTGATCGCTTCTGCGAAGAGCTGCTTGGCGAGCGCACTGTCCTCATGCTCGGCAATCATCCAGGCGACCGGAAAGCG
>JBBSJC010000736.1:0-3510 GCA_038257655.1 Polyangiales bacterium
CCAAAGTGGCGCTGGCCGAAAACGGCGGCGGTTGGGTCGGCGACGATGCGGCTAGCGCTGTGGTCACGATCCTTAGCGTGTGATCAATCTGGGGAGCCCGCCGTCACAGCCTGCGCGGGCACGGGCTCGAGGGGCTCTGGTGCTGCGAGCGCGGGCGCTGCCGGCGTCTTGGCAAGCGAGGTCTGAATGTCGCGCGCGAGCGTCGTCATCCAGGTATTGACGTGGCGATGCGCATACAACGAGCCGCTCTTCGTTCGCTGCGCATCGAGCCGGTCTGAGTCGAGATACTCCACGCGAACTTTCTCAGCGTCGTATGTGATCTCGCAGCGCAACAGATGGGAGCGGATCGAGAGAAACGCCACGATGCGCCCCGGCCTTACGTCTTCGACACTCCAGCCGTGCCGCGGAAGCGCATCTAAAATCGCCTGTTCGGTTGCGTCCACTGAGGGTGCTGCGTGGATTGGGGCTGGGTTCTGTACGATCGCCGCGTGCCCACAAGCGGTCAGCCAGAGTGCCGCGATCAAGACAGATGCTTTCATTGCCATGCTTTCTGCCGTGCTTTCCTTCCTGAAGGACTCCGCGCTCCGTTATATCCCAGGCGGGGGCGGCTGGTAGTGGCCGATAGGGGCTGGTTGATGGAGACGGGCACGTGGGCTACGTCGGAGCCTTCCGCCATGCAAGGAAAGGCTCAGCACGTCATCACTGCGATGGGCCTCTGCAATGCGCTGGGAGACTCAACAGACGAGGTCTGGCGCGCAGCCTGCCGTGGTGATCGCCCCGTGTCGGCGCCTCCGTTCGAGCTGCCTTTTCAGACCGTAAGTGGTGCCGTGCGGGACCTATTCACCCCCCTGCCCGCCGCATATCACGCCTACGACACGCGCTTAACACGCATCGCCCTACGGGCCCTCGAGCCGATGTTGCCGCAACTGGCACGGCTTCGTGCACGCATGGGCGCAGAACGGATCGGCGTGGTCCTCGGCACGAGCACGGGCGGCCTTGACGCAACCGAGCCTGCCTATCGCCAATTCCGCAGCTCAGGTACACGCGCACCCGGCTTCAGCCTGCGTCGCGCGCACGCGTTCGATGCGCTGACGCAGCTAGTCGTGGAGCTTTGTGATCTGCGTGGCCCCCGCTATGCGATTTCGACGGCCTGCACGTCGAGCGCGAAGGCGATCGCATCGGCGATGCGTCTGATCGACGCAGGATACTGCGATGCGGTGCTTGTGGGAGGCGCAGACAGCCTGTGCGAGACCACGTTGCGCGGCTTTCAAACGCTGGGCGTGTTGTCCGAAACAGGCTCGCGCCCTTTTTCGTCTGCGCGTACGGGCATCCACATTGGAGAGGGCGCCGCTTTCTTACTAATTCAAGGCAACGGTGAGGCACCGGTACGGGTGCTGAGTGTTGGCGAAACCTCGGATGCACATTCGATGTCCGCACCTCATCCCGAGGGCCTGGGTGCCGCACGCGCTATCCGTGCAGCACTTTCCCAGGCGCAGCTCGGGGCCGACGAGGTCGGGTACGTCAACGCCCATGGCACCGGCACCGAGCAAAACGACACCACCGAAAGCATGGCGATCAACGCGACACTCGGCAGCAGCGTGCCCGTCAGCTCGACGAAAGGCGCCACCGGTCATCTGCTTGGGGCGGCCGGTGCCACCGAAGTCGCCCTTTCGAGTCTTACGATCATGCACGGCATGCTTCCGATCAATGCCGGCGCCGATCCCGTAGACCCCGCGCTCGACATCCACGTGCTCACCCGCAGTGTCGAGCAGCGCGTTCAGGTAGCGCTCAGCAACTCGTTTGCATTCGGCGGTAGCAATACGGCCGTGCTCGTGGGCGGCGTGAAATGACTACGCCTACGTATGTCAACGGGGTGTCGACGATCCTGCAGCGCGCGTCACTCGCCGCCTGGCCTGAGGGTCCCGTGACGGCGCTCGACAAGCCTGACCTTACGCTGCTCGATCGCAGCCTACGGCGCGGACTCAGCGACGTGACGCGCCTGTTTATGCACGTGGCGCTCGGCGCCCTGCAGGATGCAGAGGCTATCGCGTCGCATCCCCACGTGATTTTCGCCTCTGCGTTCGGGGAGATCGCGACCGCAGAAGTGATGTTGGCGCAAGCCTTCGAAGAGAACAGCGCCTCGCCCATACGTTTTCGTCAAAGCGTGCACAACACGGCCGAGGGGCTGTACTCGATAAGCGTCGGCAATCGCGAACCGGCCACGGCGATCGCCGCAGGCTGGGACACCGTCGCCATGGGTCTTCTCGAAGCCAAAGCCCAGCTTGCCTGCGGCGCAAGTCAGGTGTTGCTCGTGTTTGCAGAAGAGATCGTGCCGCAGGCACTCAGCGCAGAACATCAGTACGGTGCGCTCGCGGCAGCATTCGTGCTTAGTACGCAAGCGGGGCCTCGCTCGCGCGCGGCTCTCGGGCAGATAAAGCGCCGCGCTAGCGCCGGCCTCCGCGAGCCCTTTGGCACCGAGCAGCATCCGCTTGGGCCTGCGCTGGGTTTGGCGCGGGCCATCGAGAGCGGGGTTGCAGAGTGCATCATCGTCGGCGAGGGCAGCGCACCTTACTGTATCGACGTCGAACCGCGAGAGCGGCCATGAGCTTTCCACCGATCGAGACGCTGCTACAGCATCGTGCACCCATGCTCTGGCTTGACGAAGTGATCGCCCGCGACGGCGACCGTATCCGTTGCCTGCTTACGATTCGCGCCGATCATGTGTTCGTCGAAGGTTTGCGCGTCGAGAACCTCGTTGCGCTCGAGTGGATGGCGCAGGCGGTCGCCGCGCTCGTGGGCATGCGAGACCGCGAGCAGGACCAGGAGCCGCGGCCCGGCTATTTGATCGCGATCCCGGACGGGAAGTTTCACGTCGGCCACTTTAGCGTCGGTGATGTGCTCGAAATCGAGGCGACGCGCGTGTGGGGCGATGATCAACTCGGTTCGTTTGAATGCACAGTCGAACGCGGCTCGGTGCTATGCGCGACGGCTCAAGTCAGCGTGTATCGCACGCCGCTCCATGGGAGCACACCCGCATGAGTCGCGCACTCGTTACGGGCGCAAGCCGCGGCATCGGCGCCGCGATCGCCAGGGCGCTAGGTCTCGCCGGCCAGCACGTCATCATCAACTATCGCTCGCAACACGAACAGGCCGAGCAAGTGAAGCTTTCGATCGAGCAAGCCGGCGGTAGCGCCAGCCTGTGTGCCTTTGATGTGCGGGATCGAGAAGCAGCCAGTGCAGCGATAGCCAAGCTACTTGACAGTCAAGATCCCATCAGCGTCGTCGTCAACAACGCGGGCATTGCCAAGGACAACGCGTTTCCCGCGCTTAGTTTCGAAGACTGGGACAGCGTGACGCGCACGACGCTCGACGGCTTCTTCAACGTGACCCATCCCTTGGTAATGCCGATGGTGCGCAGGCGCTACGGACGCATCATCAACATCAGCAGCGTGTCGGGTGTTACCGGTAACCGTGGGCAAACCAACTACGCCGCCGCCAAAGCGGGCCTGA
>JBBSJC010000737.1:0-3501 GCA_038257655.1 Polyangiales bacterium
GAGCAGCGCAAACTGCTGGCCGGTCGCCTGCTCGTGCGCCTGGAGCTTGGCTTCGAGCGCCTCACGTTCCGCCGGCGCCAATAGGGCCGCGTTGTCGTTGACGCGCCCGCGCAGGGGCGGCACGTCGAGGGACAATACCGCCTGGGTCGGCAGTGACACCAACAGCAGCGCCGCTAGCGCGAGCAGCCGGGTCATCAGAACTTGATCTCGGGCGGCTTCTCGTCCGCCGCATCGCCCTGAAAGGTCGGGCGCTCGCGCTTGCCGCGCATGTTGGCGCCGATGCTGCTCGGAAAGCGCAACACGGTCTTGTTGTAGCCGGAGACGGACTCGATGTAGCGACCGCGCGCCACCGTGATGCGATTTTCCGTGCCCTCGAGCTGCGCCTGCAGGTCGCGGAAGCCCGCGGTGGCCTGCAGCGCAGGGTAAGCCTCGGATACGACGAGCAAACGCGACAGCGCGCCGCTCAACTTCGCCTGGGCTGCTTCAAACTGGGCAAGCTTGGCCGGGTCGTCGATGATCGAGGAGTCGACCTTCATTTGTCCCACGCTAGCGCGCGCCTCGACCACTTGCTTGAGCGTGTCCTGCTCGAAGTCGGCGGCGCCCTGCACCACCTTCACCAAGTTCGGCACGAGATCAGCGCGGCGCTTGTACTGGTTTTGCACCTCGGACCAGGCTGCCTTCACGTCCTCATCGCGTTCGATGACTTCGTTGTAGCCGCAGCTGCTCGCAAACAGGGCGGCGAGCAGCACGAGCGGCAGGCTGGACAACCAGGAAAACCTTACTGAGCGTTTTGGTACGGGGAGAGAACGCTGAATGGATGGCATGTCGTCAACTATGCGTCAGCACCGAGACCGCTGCCATGCAGGAACGCAAACAGACTCACAGCGAGAGCGCGCGAGACCGTGAGGCATTGTTTTGTCGCGCTGTGTAACGCTCAAGTCTTCGACAAGCTTGTCGCGTTTTGTCACGCTTAGACCGGTGAACGCCATCGCACGTCCCCTTGGTCCTCCGCCCGTTACAGCCAATCCGCTCTCACTACTCGCGTACATGCGCGCGATGCGGCGCGACGCGATCGGGCGCATCGCGGGTCGTTTTGAGCAGTACGGTGACCTTTACTACGCGCCGTTTTTGGGCCGCGACGTCTACGTGCTGCGTCATCCAGACCACATCCGCCAAGTGCTGATCGAACAGGCGGCGAAGTTTCAAAAGCCCGAACAAGGTTTGACGGCACGCGAGCTCAAGAAGTTACTGGGTAACGGTCTGCTCAACAGCAACGGAGATGCCTGGCGTAAGCAGCGGCGGCGCGTGCAACCGGCCTTCGGACGCGAGCAGCTCGAAGCGTACGGCGCCCATAGCGTGCGTTTTGCCCGCGAAGCATTGACGCGTTTTGACAGCGGTCTTGAGCTCGATGTCGGACGCGAAATGATGGACCTTACTTTGCGCGTGGTCGCCAAGTCGCTGTTCGATCACGAGATCGAAACGGAATCGGACGAAGTTGCCCAGGCGATGCGCGCTTTTCGCGACACGTTTGGAGGCATCGACGCGGTGCTGCCAAGCTGGCTACCCACGGCGGGTCGAAGACGAACGAGCAAGGCGCTCGCAAGCATCGACGCCATCGTGTACCGCTGGATCGACGCGCGACGCAGCAAACCCACGGGCGGAGCGGATCTGCTGTCGCTGCTTGCCCAAGTCCGCGCAGGCGAAGAGCCGATGGAACGCGCCGTGCTACGCGATGAGCTGCTTACCTTGTTCATCGCGGGCCACGAGACAACCTCCCACGCCTTGAGCTGGACCTGGGCGCTGCTTGCGCAACATCCGCAAATCGAGGCGCGCTTGCACGAGGAGCTCGATCAAGTGCTGGCGGGGCGCGAGCCCGAGGTTAAAGACCTGCCCAAACTTGTCTACACCGAACGCGTGCTCAGCGAGGCGATGCGCTTGTACCCACCGGCCTACGCGATTGCGCGCGTGGCGACCGTCGATGTGACGGTGGGCTCGTTTGTCATCCCGGAGGGCGCCGATGTGGTGATCTGGATTTACCATGTGCACCACGACGCGCGCTGGTTTGCCGATCCCGAGCGATTTGACCCCGACCGCTTTTCACCGGAGCGCAAAGCAGCCCTTCCCGCCTGCGCCTACCTGCCGTTTGGGGCGGGCACACGTATCTGCATCGGTAAGCAGTTTGCAATGATGGAGGCGCAGCTCATTCTGGCGACGCTGGCTCAGCAAGTAAGGCTGACGCGGGACAATCAGCAGCCGGTCGCCAAGCACCTGGCCGTCACGCTCGCGCCGCGCGCGCTCAAGATGCGCGTGCTGCGCCGTACAGCCTCCTGAGCGGCGTGAGGTCGCCGCCACAGGCGTGGTGGCGCGGCGGGCTCAGATCATCTTCTCTTCGGGACGGGTGATCTTCTTTAACGGCTGATAACGATCGGAGGCGGCGCGCAGCGGATGGCTCACCTGAGCGTCGCCCCATTGCGGGTCGTCGATGCTTTCAAAAACCTCGCGTAGGCGCGCGCCCCAGGTGCCGCGGATCATCGCAAAGTACGGATTGGACTCGTCGATGCAGGCGATATCCCGGCTTTGAAGCGCGTCCGCCTTGTACACGACCAGATCGATGGGAGGACCTACGGATAGATTCGACTTCATGGTCGAGTCCATCGAGACGAGCGCGCACTTGGATGCCTGCGCGAGCGGCGTGCACGGCGAGAGCAAGCGATCGAGCACGGGCTTGCCGTACTTCGACTCACCGACCTGAAAGTAACAGGTCTCGGCGGTGGCTTCGATGAAGTTGCCAGCAGAGTACACCTGAAACAGACGCATCGCTTCGCCGCGAATCTGGCCCCCAAAAATGAACGATGCATTGAAGTCTACGCCGGCTTGGCTGAGCGCAGGCCCGTCTTGCTGATAGATGCGGCGGACGGCGCTGCCGAGCACGCGCGCTGCGTCGAACATGCTCGATGCGTTCCAGATCGTCAGCGGCTCAGCGCGCTCGCCGGCGTCCTCGTTCGCTAGCTTTTCAGCCTGCAGAATCTCGCGCACGGACTGGGAAATCGAAAGGTTTCCCGCAGACAACAGCACCATGAAGCGGTCGCCCGGGCGCTCGTAGATCATCATCTTGCGAAATGTGCTGATCTGGTCGAGCCCGGCATTGGTACGCGAGTCCGATGCAAACACCAGACCCGCATTCAGTTTAATGCCCACGCAATATGTCATGTGACCCTTCCACGATCGTCCGTTCCAGCCACCCAACAAGCCACGCGACCACGCAGCGCTCGACTTACGATGTGCTTTCCCGTTCGGTTTACCGTGCGCTGACAAAGCCTACCATCTGAGCGGTCAGAGCGCGGCGCGGACGTATGTCCCCACCGTGGCTCATGTGTCGTGACACTGCGGGCCGGGTTCGTGACCGGCAGAGTTGCGTCACAGGCGCTGGGCCCGCGCGCGCTCTGCACACGCCGCCTTAGTGTCAGTCTCTTGCAGCTGACGGTCTGCCTGCCGCACGAC
>JBBSJC010000738.1:0-3496 GCA_038257655.1 Polyangiales bacterium
GTCACGTCGTCGTTCTCGGCGTCGGCAAATCAGGGCATGTCGGGCGCAAGGTTGCCGCCACGTTGGCGTCGACAGGCACGCCCAGCTTTTTCGTGCATCCCACGGAAGCGTTCCACGGCGATCTTGGCATGATCACCGAACACGACGCGGTGCTCCTGCTGTCGTGCAGCGGCGAGACAGAAGAAGTAGTGCGCCTGTTGCCGCATCTGGAGCGAACCGGAGTGCCGATCGTCGCACTCGTGGGCAACCCGGATTCCACGCTGGCAAAGCGTGCGGACGTGATGCTCGACGTCTCCGTGGAGCGCGAAACGTGCCCACACAATCTTGCGCCGACGACGTCCACCCTCGCAGCGATGGCGATGGGCGATGCTTTGGCCGTCTCACTGATGCAGGCGCGCAGCTTCGACCAGTCCGATTTTGCGCGCCTTCATCCGGGCGGCAGCCTTGGCCGCAAGCTTCTACGCCGCGTGGGCGAGACGATGCACAAGGGTGACTTGCCCGTCGTCAGTCCCTCGCAGACCGTTCGCGAGTCGTTGTTCACGATTACCCGTGGCCGGCTCGGTCTCGCGGTCGTCGTCAATCGCGGCAAGCTTTGCGGCATCGTGACCGATGGCGATCTGCGTCGCGCCATGCAGCGCCACGAAGACGTACTGAGCCTACCGGTGTGCGAGATGATGAGCGCAGTGCCGATTTGCATCGCTGAAGGAGCCCTGCTCAGCGAAGCAGAGGAGCTGATGCGCCTGCATAAGATCAAAGCGGTCGTAGTGGTCGATGCCACGGGCGCCCCGGTTGGTATCGTCGATACTTTCCAGCTATGAGCGCCTGCTCGGGTTGACTATCAGATTGATGGCCGGGTTGATTTCATGAGCCTTGCTCGCGGCGCCTTTATTCAGCTTCAGGTCGTTCGCTCCGTGGTGCTGCGCGAAACCCGCACACGTTTCGGCGATCACCAGCTTGGATACCTGTGGGCACTGCTCGAGCCACTGATGTGGATCGCGACGTTCACACTCGTGTACCAGCTGGCGCGACGCTCGGTGTCGCATGGACTGGAAATCGTTCCATTTCTAGCCACTGGCATCCTCACCTACGAGCTGTTCATCAACAATGTCAGCCGCGCCGGCGAGTCGATCAACGGCAACAAGGCCCTGCTCTTCTATCCACAAGTCCAGCCCATCGATTTGGTGATCGCCAGGGTCGCCCTCGAAACGGCCACGCTAACGGTCGTGTTCGTACTCGTCATGCTCGGCACCGGCATCGCCAATGGTGAGCTGCCGCGGGCAGACAATCTGCTCAGAACGATGCTCGGCCTTGGCCTGGCTAGTGCACTTGGAGCCTCCGTGGGCCTGCTGTTGTGCATGCTTGGTGTGCTGTCGAACGTCGTTGAACGACTGCGCGGACCTATCATGCGGCCCCTGTTCTGGACCTCTGGCCTCTTCTACACGCTCGATGACGCCCCGGGCACCGCGCGCGAACTGTTGCTATACAACCCCGTGTTGCACACCGTAGAGATCGTGCGAGACGGCTGGTTTCCGCAGTATGAGAGTCCGGCAGCGGACCCGTTTTACGTGGTCGCGTTCATTCTTCTCTTCGGCTCCGTGGGGCTGTTGCTCGAACGCGTGGTGAGGCGCCGAATCGACCTGTCATGATCGAGCTGCACAACGTCTACAAGAGCTACGCCACGCTGGCCGGGCCCAACGTGGTACTCGACAACGTCTCGATCGCGTTTTCCGAGCGCGAGAGCGTTGGCATCCTTGGACGCAACGGGGCGGGCAAATCCACGCTCTTGCGCATCGTGTCGGGAGTTGAGTTTCCGGATTCGGGTCAGGTGCATCGCACCGGGCGGATTTCCTGGCCGATCGGGTTTTCAGGTGGTTTCAGCGCGTCTCTGTCAGGCGAAGAGAACTGTCGCTTCGTCGCGCGTATTTACGGCGAAGACGTCGATCGTGTAGTCGGTGCGACGCGCGAGTTTGCCGAGCTTGGCACCTACTTCTACATGCCCGTGCGCACGTACTCTTCTGGCATGCGCGCAAGGCTGGCTTTCAGCCTCAGCATGGCAGTTGATTTCGACATCTATCTGGTCGACGAGATCACCGCGGTCGGCGACAAGGGCTTTCAAGAGAAATGCAGGCGCGCCTTTGCAGCGCGTCAGGAGCGTTCCAGCGTGATCATCGTTTCTCACAGCCTTCCAACGATTCGCAGTTATTGCAAACGCTGCGCGGTGCTGGAGAAGGGTAAGCTTCAGCTGTTCGATACCGTCAAAGAGGCGGCCGCGGTGTATCAGGCAGGAGTGGCAGCATGAGCGCTGCAGAGCCAGCAAAGCCGGCGATTTCGCCAGCCGAATTCGTCGTGAAGCCCGGTGAGACGGCCAAACCTTCGGCGGCCCAGATAGCGCGGCAAGTGCGCCACGAACGTGCGAGGAGCTTGGCACTCGCGCTGGTGTTATGGGTCGGCATCCCGACGATCTTGTCTGTGGTGTATTACGGGTTTGTCGCGCGCCAACAGTATGAATCGGTCAGCACGTTGGTGTTGCGCGGTGCCGAGGCTGACGCTGCCATGCACGCAACCACGTTTACGGAGTATGCGCTGTCGCGCGAGATGCTCGCGCAGCTCGACAACGATCTCGGTTTTTCTGCGCACTATCGTGACGGCGGCGATCCTTTTTCGCGTCTTTCGCCCAAAGCAGGCTCAGAGACGCGTTACGAGTTCTTCCGCCAAAAGGTCGACGCCCGCTACGACTCGGCGTCGCATGTCTTGACCCTGCGTGTGCGCTCTTTTTCCGGCAAGTCTGCTCAGGAGTTTTGCGCTGCGATTCTAGAACGCGCCTCGCACTTTGTGGCGAGCGTAGACGACGCTACGCAACAGGCCTTAATCGTCGTCGCCAAGCCATCGGCGCCGAGCGAAGCCAAGTATCCGCGGCGCGCCTACGAAATTGTGACCGTGTTCTTGGCGAGCCTTGCGATCTTTTCAATCGGCTCTCTGTTGATCGCTGCTGTGCGCGAGCATGCGCAGTTCTAGGAGCATCAGATGAAACTCGCGCGCTATGAGGTCGGCAACCGACTCCCGATGTTCCTGATTGCCGGCCCCTGCGTGGTCGAGAGCGAAGCTCTGGTGATGCACGTGGCGGAGCGCATGAAGGAGATGACCTCGCGGCTCAACATCCCGTACGTGTTCAAAGCCAGCTACGACAAAGCGAACCGTACTTCGGCAAGCTCCTACCGCGGTCCTGGTATCTCTGAGGGTTTGCGCATTCTGGACAAAGTAAGGCGCGAGCTCGAGCTGCCGGTCTTGACCGACGTTCACGAAGACACTCCGATCGATGAAGTCGCAAGCATTGTTGATGTGATGCAGACGCCGGCGTTTCTCGTGCGTCAGACCAACTTCATCCAGCGCGTCGCCCGCGCAGGGAAGCCACTCAACGTCAAAAAGGGCCAGTTTCAGGCGCCCTGGGACATGACGCAGGTGGTCGAGAAGTGCCGCGCGGTGGGCAACGAACAGA